>CAJOLX010000007.1:50475-111878 GCA_905235625.1 uncultured Clostridia bacterium | reverse complement strand
AGGCTTGAACAAAGTGAAAGCCAGCGTCATTTAGGCGCTGGCTGGTAACAAGGGGTTATACCCCTGTTCAAACCACCCCTCTTAGGGGTGGTCATGATTGTATTGTCCACTTTCCGGCTGTCGATATTCATTATTCATTGATTGTGACAGAAAATTGCAAATGAAATCGAATATTTAAACAAAAAATATTGATATTGTTCCATTTATGGAATATAATATTTACAGCAAAATAAACGGGGTGATGTTATGCAGCAGTTACAGTATATATCGGCCAATGACGCCGCAAAGAAGTGGGGCATATCTCACAGGCGAGTAATTACTCTTTGCAGAGAAAATAGAATACCGAATGTCGCTATGCTTGGCAATATGTGGATAATTCCTTCGGAGGCTGAGAAGCCGCTTGATGCGCGTACAACAAAGTATGACAAAAAGGATCCCGTAAAGCCTTTTGTTAAATGGGCAGGCGGCAAAGGGCAGTTGCTTTCCACTATTCGTAAATTTTACCCGGCGGAAATGGGAACAAAAATAACTAAATACTGCGAACCGATGGTCGGAGCAGGCGCTGTTCTGTTTGACGTGCTTAATACTTATGAAATGGACGAAGTTTTTATTTGTGATATTAACTCTGAGTTAATAAACACTTACGAAGCAGTCAGAGATAATCCGGACGGCTTAATCGCTTTACTTGCAAAATTTGAAAAAGACCATTTAAGCAGCGATGACAATGGCAGAAAAGAATATTACTATCGTCAGCGTGATGACTTTAATGCCCAAATGCAAAACCCGACAAAGGGCAATTCTATTTTACGAGCAGCTCTTTTTATTTATCTTAACAAGACCTGTTTTAATGGATTATATCGTGTAAATCGTCAAGGATTGTTTAACGTTCCTATGGGTTCATACAAGCACCCGACAATTTGCGACGCAGAAAACATCAGTAAAACCTCTGAGCTTTTGCAGGGAGTCAAAATTATAACCGGCGATTACACGTGTGTTGAGCAATTTATTGATGATAAGACTTTTGTTTATTTTGATCCTCCCTATCGTCCGTTAACTAAAACTGCCGACTTCACCTCGTATACCGCAGACAGCTTTAATGATGACGATCAAATTAAACTCGGCGAGTTCATAAAATCATTATCATCGGCAAAGGTAATGGCAAGCAATTCCGATCCGCACAATATTGATGAGAATGACAACTTTTTTGATGAATTATACGCAGGCATGAATATCAACCGTGTTTCTGCAAATCGCGCAATTAACAGCAAAGGCAAAAACAGAGGCAAAATCAATGAGTTATTGATTACAAATTATTGAGGAGATTAAAATGAACAGAGATTTTAACTTATGGCTGTCTGAATTTCGTGACAGTATAGCAAACTATGGTTATTACATTGATTTTAAAAAGGTTTATCGCAACGTTGACAGCCTTAAAGTGGAATTAAATATTTTAAATTCCTTGATAGGCTCAAAAGATATTGAAAACGAATTTGAATGTTTGGTTACAAAATATCCCGAAACATTGAAATGTATTCCGGTGCTTTTGGCTGTCAGGTCAAATGAAATTTATGCAATCGACGCTGACGGGGAATATATATACAATTTCAAAGAGCCGAATCTTACAATAGATCGTTATAAGGAATTTATGAGAAAGACCGGCCTTTTTGACTTGCTCTCAAATCATATTGTAAATAATCTGGTTGATTATGCAACGGGAGTTGAAACAGGGCTTGATTCCAACGGCAGAAAGAATCGCGGCGGTCATTTGATGGAAAATCTTGTTGAAAGCTACATTCAAAAAGCAGGCTTTTTAAAGGGCAAGACTTACTTTAAAGAAATGTATATTCACGAGATTACAGAAAAATGGGGTATTGATCTCTCTGCAATTTCCAATCAAGGTAAAATGGAAAAGCGTTTTGATTTCGTTATCAAAACCGATGATATGATTTACGGTATTGAAACTAATTTCTATGCGAGCGGAGGTTCAAAACTGAACGAAACTTCTCGAAGCTATAAGCAGATTAGTCAAGAGGCCGAAACTATAGACGGATTTACTTTTGTTTGGTTTACCGACGGTAAAGGTTGGAACAGCGCCAAACACAATTTAGAAGAAACCTTTGATGTTATGAATCATATTTATAACATCAACGATTTGGAAAACGGCATAATAGAAACTTTGTAAAAGGTTGCTTTGCTACGCAATCGCTTTTTAAAATGGATTTTTGTTGAGTAAATATAAAATATGAGTAATAAGATTAAAAATTGGCAGCCCGAAAATTTTGAACTTGAAACGAGCACTGTATGGTCATTTCCCGACAGGGGAAAGTGGGCGACTCATGACGCAAAATGGCGCGGAAATTGGTCGCCTTATATTCCGAGGAATGTGCTGCTTCGCTATTCTCAAGAGGGCGATTTAGTCCTCGATCAGTTTGCCGGAGGCGGTACGACTTTGGTTGAGGCAAAGCTGTTAAACCGAAATATTATCGGAGTGGACGTTAATGACGACGCCATTGAACGCTGTCGCGAGAAAATTGATTTTGTGCATGAGGGCGCTGACGGCAATGTATATATTCACAAGGGCGACGCCCGAAATCTTGACTTTATACCTGACGGCAGTATTGATCTGATATGCACTCATCCGCCGTATGCGGATATCATACAATACAGTGAAGATATTCCGGAAGATTTGTCGCGCCTTAAAATACCGCTGTTCCTTGACGAAATGAAAAAGGTTGCTTGTGAGAGCTATCGAGTTTTGAAAAAGGATAAGTTCTGCGCCATACTGATGGGAGATACCCGCCAAAAAGGCCACATGATTCCAATGTCTTTTGAAGTTATGCGGATTTTTCAAGATGCAGGCTTTAAGCTGAAAGAACTTATAATTAAAGAGCAGCACAACTGCAAGGCAACGGGATATTGGAAAACGAACAGTGTAAAATATAATTTTTTGCTTATTGCTCATGAGTATTTATTTATTTTCAAAAAGTGAGCGTTTAAACTTTAAGTTGCGATTCACAATTTTTCGCGCTTGACAAAAGCACTTTCGCGTGTTAAACTATCAATCGAAATCGACCGTTGTTCCGGAGGGAGAACTTGATGCAATCTCGTTCTTCATGCTCAGCGGCTGGTTTTTCTTTTACTGAGAAATGCTTTTCGAAAGATTATCCTTGACAATATTCAATAACTGTGATATATTAATGACAGAAGCAGGAACGGATAGGGATGGTGCTTTATCGGCATCACCTGAGGACGTGGGCGTCAAGCCGGCTGCTTCTTTTTTTTGCGCTTGACAGAATCGGAAACTTGTGCTATCTTAACTTTAACAGAAGCACCTGCGCTATAATGGGCGGGAATTGGACCCGTCACTTCACCGGCAAGGGTGCTTCTGTTTTTTGAATATCCTGCTTCCTTCGCAGCCTGCTCAACAAGTTTCGCAGCCTTTTTGCTGCCTCGCCGTTTTTATCCGGTGAACCTGTATACTCGCTGTCACGGGCAGCTGCATAGGATTTTTCACTGTTGACATTTTCATCGGTAGGTGATATATTGTTATCGGAAACAATGTTTGCTGGCGACAAGCCTGATTCGATTTCGGTCAGCCCCGCCCTTTCAGCATTGTTTCTTTTTTTGAGAGATTGTCGATTTATTCTCCGGTTTCGTTGTTGATTGAATGTCCGGCAGAGATAAGGGCAGTCTCTTTTTTAATTTGAATATTGCAAAATTTGCCGAACCGATATATACTACAGCTGTAAACCGCATTATATTTTTTAAAGGGGGAAGAAATATGAATTTGCCTAACAAACTGACATTGACACGCATTGTTATGATACCGTTCTTTGTGACGGCTATGCTTATAAACACCGGCTGGGAAGGGCAAAAATGGGTCGCGCTCGTCATTTTTGTTTTGTCGAGCCTTACCGATTTTGCGGACGGCAGAATTGCCAGAGCGCGCGGCCTCGTTACAAACTTCGGAAAGCTTATGGACCCTTTGGCTGATAAGCTGCTCGTAAGCTCTGCGCTCATATGCCTTTGCGGCCTTCAGAAGCTTGAGGCGTGGATAGTTATCGTGATAATCGCGCGCGAATTTATCATCAGCGGGTTCCGCCTCGTTGCCGCAGACGCGGGAGTCGTTATCGCGGCAGGCATGTGGGGCAAGGTGAAAACCGTTTTTCAGATGACGATGGTGATTTTGCTCATTGCCGATATTCCGGTTTTGCACGTATTTACAAGAATTATCGTCTATATTGCCACAGCCCTTACGATAGTTTCGCTTATCGAATATTTTATAAGAAACCGCAAACTTATTTCGGACTTTAAATAATGAAATATAAAATATTTTGCGACTACATCCTTATAAAACAGCCAGCTCTCATTAGGGCTTTCGTATTAAGATGAAGACGGCGTTTTCTCCGCTCGCAGACAGTATCGTGGATACGGCGAGGCTTGCTGAGACAGCACAACTCATAACCCGTTTTTTGTTGACATATTTGACCTCATACTTTGTTAAAAATGCTCGGAATACACAAAGTATTCCTCCGCTTTTTGCCGCGTCTGAGGCCAAATCTGCCTAACAAAAACTGCAAGCACACATAAATGTGCGGGTTTGAGTTATGTTGTCTCGGCTGAAAAACGTCGAAAAACGAAAAATAAAAACATCTAACTACAATATCCGATAATGTTAAAAAGCAGGGCACAAGCTTTACAGCTTGTACCCTGCTAAAATTACTTTATAACCTTTTTCGTTTTGTTCTTCGCTTAAGACGGAAGCCCTCTGCTTATCCGTAATAATCATAATTCGGCTTAACTATCTTTCCTGTTTCCGCCGATTCTATAATTGCTCTGCAAACCTCAACCGTTTTCGCTCCTTCGCGAGCGTCGGTGAGAATAGGCTTGTCGTTGATTATCGCGTCCGCAAACACTTCAAACTCTTTGCCTGCGTTGTGGCTGTTCACCTCAATTTCAATCGTCTGCGGCTCCTGCGTGATGCCGTTTTCATCGGTCGTGTAAAGAGTGAGAGTGGGGGAGGTGTTGTCGCAGATTATCGTGCCTTTTGTGCCGTAAATCACGGTGCGCATTGTGTAATCTCTCTTGCAGCCTGTCGAAACGAAAACTTTGCCGGCGAGGTTGTCGTCAAATTTCATTATGGCAATCGTTGCGTCGTCATAGGTTACCTGAGGCAGCAGCTTGTGAGTGCCGTAGGCAAAAACCTCTATCGGGTCGCCGGCAAGCCATCTGATAAGGTCAACCGCATGGCAGCCGCCGCCGATAACGCCGTGGCGCATCGGGTCTGCGCGCCAGGTCATTAAAAAAGTCATATAGTCGTGAGCGTATTCGGACTCAATGAAATACAGCTCGCCGATCTCGCCCGAGTCGATTATTTCTTTCGCTTTTTCAAATGCCGGAGTGAAGCGGCAAATCTGACCCACCATGAATTTGCCCTCGGATTCGTCCGCGGCTTTCACTATTTCGGCGGCGTCTTCTCTCGTGAGAGCGAGAGGCTTTTCGCAAAGCACGTTTTTGCCGGCTCTGAGCAAATCGCAGGAAACCTGCTTGTGCTGCTGGTCCGGTATCGCGACCGAAACGGCGTTTATCTCTTTATTATTGACTATATCTTTGTAGTCGGTGAACCACTTTTCTTTAGGTATGTCATATTTTTCTCCGGCGTAGCGAAGCGCTTCTTCGTCAAGGTCGCATATAGCGCCTATTTCCGCGCCGTATTGCATTGCTCCCTCAATGTGAGCTCTGCCGAACATCATGCCGATATTCGCAACAACAAGCTTTTTTTCCATCATTGTTTCTCCTTTGCATTGGCGTTGTTTTTATTTTACTACTCAATGTGTTTATTTGCAATATTCCGTTAAAAATTTTCGCCTTAAATTCGCCGCCGACTGCCGTATTTATTGACTTTTTCGGCGCCCTATTATATAATTATCAAGGCTTAAATGAGCCGAAAGCGGCTCTCAAACCGATAAAATTACAAATTTATAATCGGAGGGATTATTTCATGAAATATGAAATCAAAGGCACGCCCCTTCCCGCGGTGGAAGTCAGCCTTGCGGCAGGCGAAAAAATCAGATGCCAGAGCGGCGGCATGAGCTGGATGAGCCCCAATCTCAAGATGGAAACTTCCGGCGGCGGAATCGGCAAAATGTTTTCAAAAGCCATCACGGGCGAAGCGATGTTTCATAACACCTACACCGCTGTCGGTTCGGACGGTTACATAGCTTTTGCGGCTTCTCTGCCCGGCGAAATCCTTGCCGTTGAGATTACTCCCGGCAACGATCTCATTTGCCAGAAATCCGCTTTCCTTGCCTCTACCGAAGGCGTTGAAATGAGCGTATTCTTCCAGAAGAAAATCGGCGCCGGCCTCTTCGGCGGCGAGGGCTTCATTATGCAGCGCTTCTCGGGAAACGGCATAGTTTTCATTGAAATTGACGGCTCTCTTGAAGTTAAAGAGCTTGCACGCGGCGAGCAGATTATCGTTGACACCGGCATTCTTGCCGCAATGGACGCTACCTGCTCAATGGATATTAAATCTGTCGGCGGAGTTAAAAACACTCTTCTCGGCGGCGAAGGCCTGTTTAACACGGTCATCACCGGCCCCGGCAAAGTCAGCCTTCAAACCATGCCTGCCTCAAAGCTTTCGGCAGCGCTTGCCATTCCTGCATCTAAAAGCTGATTATGAGAGATAGAGTTAAATATATTGCCCACAAGGGCTACAGCGGAATTTATCCCGAAAACACGGAGCTTGCTTTTCTTAAAGCGGCTCAGGCGGGCTTTGACGGCGCCGAAACCGACGTGCATATAACGGCGGACGGCGAGTTCATTCTCAACCACGACAGCCTCGTAAGATTTGCCGACGGCACCGAGCTTGAGGCTGAAAAGACCGATTTCAAAACGCTTTCTTCAAAGCCTCTGCTCAATAAAACAACGGATGACGAGGTTTACGTTTGCACCTTGAGGTGCTATCTCGAAATTCTCAGAGATAACTCCATGGTCTGTTTCGTTGAAATCAAGAGCCATTTAAACGCCGACGAAATAAAGTCGCTCTATGACCTTATGGCGGAGGTTTATGACCTTGATAAATGCATAGTGCAGTCTTTCGATTTTGAAAATCTGCGCCTTTCACGCGAATACGTGCCGACTATCCCCATTATGCTCACCCACGGAATGGGCGAAAAGGAGCTCGGCTACGAAAGATGCTTCGACGGCGGATTTTCAATAGACGTTGACTATAATATGCTCGACAAAAAGATGATTGAAGATTTTCACTCAAGAGGTCTTGAGGTCGCTGTTTGGACGGTCAATAACGCCGACGATTTCAACAGGCTCAAGGATGAGGACATTGACTATATCGAGTCCGACTTCTGCTATTTCGGGTGATTTGCGGCTGACATTTAAGCGAAAAGCGAAGAAAAAGTTTATAAACGTTTATTTTAGGGCGCAGGATTTAAACCTTGCGTCCTTTTTATGCCGAAAATTCGGCAAATTCCAATATTCTTTGTAAGAAAGCATTGACCGCATTGTATTATTATGATAAAATATAGTCAGAATACTACAAGGAGATGAGATTATGAATATTCGTCCGAGCGCAAATATAAGGCAGAATTACAACGAAATTTCCAATCTCTGCAAAGAAACCGGCGAACCTGTTTATTTGACCAAAAACGGCGAAGGCGATCTTGTGGTTATGGATATCGAGGCGTTTACAAAACGCGAAAAGATGCTTTCACTGCGCGAAAAACTGCTTTCAGTGGAAGAAAACAGACACGCGGGAGCAAAGGGTTACTCCGTTGACGAAGTCGATGAAATTCTCACCGCCGTGATTGACGAGGTGTAACGATGGAAAAATACAAGGTCGTTATCTCTCCGGAAGCGCTTGATATGCTCAAAGAGCACGTCGCGTTTCTTGCAAACGTCAATAAAAAAGCGGCAATGAAAACAAAGGACAGTTTGATAAATTCAATCAAGGATTTGTCTTCAATGCCGAAAAAATACCCGTTTTTCAACGAGCCGTATATCCCTCAGAATAAATATCATAAAATGTTTGTTGAAAGCCGATATCTTGTGCTTTATCAGATTCAGGATGATACGGTATTCGTTGATTATATTCTTGATTGCAGGCAGGATTACACTTGGCTGATAAAGTAGTTTTTCTCCCCGGGCAGCAACATAATATCGCAACAACATAAAAGCCGCTTGTGAAACAAATCACAGGCGGCTGAAATTTTACCTATACGCAGATTATTTAATACGTTTTTCGATTATTTTTCTTCCTGCAGCTTGAAGGAGCGGCCCTCGGTCTGGGTGATGCCGGTAACGTTGCCCGCGTCGTCGAATTCTATTGCGTAAACGTAGTTGTATTTTGCGCCGTTGGGCGAGAGATAAAGCCTTCCGCTTTCAACCTTGTAAGTGCCTTTGAATTCGGAGCCTTTATACTGCTCGTAATATTCGCCGTCGGTGAATTTATAAACGTTAGTGTCGTCCGATACCTCAACGAGGGTCAGTCCGTCGAATTGGTCGCGGTTGGGGTCGGGCTTTTCTTCCTCTTTTTTGACGCCGCCGCACGCAGCAAGACCGAGCACAACGCAGAGCGCCAAAAGGATTGCCGTAACGGCTCTTAAAATCTTTTTCATTTTTTACACCTCATTATAATTTGAAATAAAGTCCTATACCGGTAAGCGCCGAATAAAAATCGAAATCCAGCGGCCCGAGGCAAGTGAGCTCTGCGCTTTCCCGGTTTATGCAAAACGAAACGTCGTTGGTTCCTTCGCCTTCGCCGATATCGATTTTTAAAACGGCAACGTCGCCGAGAGCCTTTTTCATATTTTCAAGGCTTTGGCAAATTTCCGCAGGAATACGGTGCTCGCCGAAAGGGGAGGTCACAACCGCGTTGGCTTTTGTAAACAAGGCGGTCAGCCTGATTGCCGTTTCAAGCGCGTCGTCCGTGTCTTCAAGCATAAAGCGAACCGCTCTGCGGTTTTTCGGCAGAATGCCGCTGTCACTGATAAGCTTCAATTGCTCTCTTACCTTTACTTCGTTCTATCCAGAATATTATAACATCTTTTTTATTTATTGCAACAGTGAATATTCGTTATTTTTTATTAAATTGTAAACTTTATTCGTCGGGGCTTAATCTTATTGCAAACGGTTAAGAAATGCGTTATAATTACAATAGGTTTTAATAGCGTTTTTTACGGAGGATTTTATGAAAACAGCAAAAAAATTTATATGCGTTATAATGATATTCTGTATTCTCGCTTGCTCAGCTTTTACCGTCAGCGCGTCCGCTGCCGATAATTCCGCCGTGGCGAGGGTATATATTTGCTCAAACTGGCGCAAAATAACGAGCACTCCTCACGCATTCATTTACGTTCAAAATCTTACCAAACACGATATCACCGTCGGCGCTTACACCTGCCACAAGGGCGAAGGAGTATCAGTCGGCACCTCGGCTCTCGCTCAGTTTAACGGCATAGGGGTCTATTACAACCTCGAATCATACAACGGCAACAGGGCAGGGCTTGACAACTGCGTTTATCTTGAAAGAAAAGTCACTCAAAGCGAGCTTGACAAAATGAGCGATTTCATAAAGAACGCGAATTACTGGGAGGCTATAGCCTTTAACTGCGTTTATTTCGCCACCATGGCGTGGAACAGGTCCGGCGGAGATTTTATTCCTCCCATCGACCTTCCTCCTCACGTTTTAAGGCTCGAAATAAAGGCGCATGACTACGGCGAAGACGATTTGAAGATGTATTATCCCGACAGCAGCAGGGTTTACAAGCAGAGGGGAATGGGCGATAACGCCCGCCTTGAGCACGTTGCGGATTCCGCCCTGAACTGCACTATCGGCTGATTTAAAAAAAGTATTTGACATTTTTTTAAAATAATAGCATAATATTTATTACGCTATTTTAACATCTTACGTTAACTCGGGTGATTTGATGATTTTTAACAAAGACGGCAGCAATATCGGCGATATCCTTTTGAGAGACGGCAAAGTCACTCAGGAAAAGCTTGATCTTGCAATTGCGGATGCCGAAAAGAATAACAAGCCCTTAAGAGAAAGCCTCATTGACCTTAAAGTCTGCGACGCGGAAACTGTCGCCATGGCGCAGGGCGAGCTGCTCAACGTGCCTTATATCAGCCTCAGAGCAACCACTCTGCCGCCCGAAATAGTTAAGCTGGTCAGCGGCGCTATTCTCAGAAAGCACAACGTGTGCCCGATAGAGTTCTATAACGGTATACTCGACGTGCTCGTGCTTGCAATGGCGGATCCTCTTGACGTAAATGCCCTTGACGATATTTCGATGATCACGGGCTGTCAGATAGAGCCGAGAATTGCCACGATGGGCGAAATAAACCACTTGCTCGATAAATATTACGGCTCAGACGAAGCCATGTCCGCCGCGGAGCAGTTCACAAAGGATATGGAGTCGAGAAACGTTGAGCTCACCGAGGAAGAAAAGCGCGAGCAGGAAAACCTCAACTCCGCTCCCATCGTTATGCTCGTTCGCTCGATTTTTGAGCAGGCGGTCCGTTCCCGCGCATCCGATATTCATATTGACGCTCAGGAATCTCAGGTTGTCGTCAGGTACCGTATCGACGGCGTGCTCGTTAAGGTCATGACTTACGACATAATGCTTATGCCGGTTATCGTTACCCGTCTTAAGATTATGGCTAACCTTGATATTGCCGAAAAGCGTAAACCTCAGGACGGCCGTATCACCATATACGTTGACCGAAGCGAATACGATATCCGTGTTTCCATTCTTCCCACGTCATTCGGCGAGAAGGTGGTTATGCGTATCGCTTCCACCGTTGCTCTTACCCGCACAAAATCTCAGCTTGGTATGAAAAGCTGGGAGCTTGAGCGTTTTGACCACATAATTTCAAACCCCAACGGAATTATCCTCGTTACGGGACCTACCGGTTCCGGTAAATCCACCACTCTTTACACCGCTTTGTCGGAGCTCAACGACGACGCCGTTAACATCATCACCGTTGAGGACCCTGTTGAGGCGAATATATCGGGTCTTAACCAGGTGCAGGTTAACGTTAAGGCAGGTCTTACGTTCGCGTCCGCCCTTCGTTCCATACTCCGTCAGGACCCCGATATTATCATGATAGGTGAGATTCGTGACTACGAAACAGCTTCCATAGCCGTTCAGGCGTCTATCACGGGCCACTTGGTTGTTTCGACTCTGCATACGAACTCATCCGCCGCCACCATCACCCGTCTTCTCGATATGGGCATCGAGTCCTTCCTTCTTGCCGACTCTGTCGTCGGCATCATAGCTCAGCGACTTGTGCGTAAGCTTTGCAACCATTGCAAAAAGCCCAGAGAAGCCACCGAAGACGAAAAGAGATATATCGGCGTTCCCATTGACGAACCGCTCACCGTTTACGAGCCTGTCGGCTGCCCCATGTGCTCCGACACGGGCTTTTACGGGCGAACCGCTGTTTTTGAAATAATGGAAATGACTCCGGAGCTTAAACACCTTGTTTCAATCAAAGCAAGCACCAGAGAGCTTAAGGAGCAGGCTCTTTCGGACGGAATGCACACCCTCCACATGGCGGCCGCCGACTACGTTAAGGAAGGCGTTACCACCATTAAAGAGCTTATGAAGGTTTCGTTCGACTCATAATTTCGCAAAATATTCCTGAATAATAAAATCGGCGCGGCGCAGGCTTTAAGCTTGCGCCGCGCGTTTATTATTCGCGATGTTTTCGGTGACCGAAGGGCATAGGGTTTATTCCGGTATTATCGTGAATTCGAATTCAAGCCCGTCTTTGCCGTTAAGAACGTATTTGTCAAGCACGTCCGGTCCGCAGGAAGCGGTGCCCGCGCCTCTTTCAAACCCGATTATGTTAACGCTGACGGTGTTTTCATCGTAGAGGTCTTCAATGTGCTTCGCTCCGTCAAGCGTCTTTTGCGTAAAGCGCCTTGCGTTGAAAGCGAGAGCCTTGCCCTTGTAAGCGAATTTGAGGCCGTTTCCGTCTTTGTCGGAGATTTTAACGTATTTAACCTCGCCTCTGTTTCCGCTTTCCTGAGGCCTTACGTAAGGCTCATACATCTCGTCAACGTCGGTCTGATAAACTCCTACCATGCACTGCGCTTTGTAGTCCGGCAGATTTTCGTAGGGCCCGAGTCCGTAATATTCAACGTTTTCAAAGCTCGACGGCATTTCGAGAGTGAGACCGAATCTTGCCATATTTTTGGCGGCGTTCTTCTTAGCGCCCGGAGCGAAGGAGGTTTTAACGTCGATAACTCCGCCCGGCTGAATGCCGTAAACCACCTTCACGAAAGCGACGGGTGATTTAACGCGGGGAGAACGAAGTGAAAAATCAACGTAAACCTTAACGCCCGACTGAGTTTTGCGTGTTTTAACGCTGTCCGCTCTGCAAACGCAGTCGTTGTAGCCGGCGTCTTTCCAGCCCTCAACCGCTCTAACGTCGTTGTCGGTCGCCGCTCTGTAAATGTTCGGCGTAAGGCCCGAAAACGCTGCGGGAGTGGGGTTTATCAATTCTTTGCCGCCGTAAACGTAACTCGTCATACAGCCCGTTCCCTTTGAGAATTTAACGGCAGCCTTGCCGGTCTTAACGATTATGTCGTCGCCTTTTTCGTTAACGCTTATTTTAGCCTTTGAAGAGGGAATTTCGGGCATAAATTTGTTCTTTAAACAAATCTGCTCCGTTGCGATTTCATCTTCTTTATCGTAATAATAAAGGTTAAGATGAAGGTCGCTTTTTCCGTCCGGCACGGGGGCGTCAATCGCATAAACGGCAGTTTCGCCCGGCTCAATATCCGCGACGAATTCATCTGCGGAAACGAGCACGTTGCCGTTTTTCACAAGCTCCCAAACCACCGTTATGTATTTGGTGTTTCTGAAAACGTTAGTGTTTTTGAGCTTTAATTTGCCGCCTTCGTAAGAGGCTCTTATCGGGCGGTAAACGTTTTTCATTTCGACAGCGCCGGTGTGAAGGCGTCTGTCGGGGTAAACGAGGCCGTCAACGCAGAAGCAGCCGTCGTGCTTCGTTTCGCCGTGGTCGCCGCCGTAGGTGAGCTTATATTTTCCGTGGGGATGATAAACCGAGTGATCGGCCCATTCCCAGATGCAGCCGCCCATAAGGTTTTCGTAATTATAAATTATCTGCCAATAATCCTCGAGAGCGCCGGGGCCTTCGCCCATGGCGTGAGCGTATTCGCAAAGGAAAAACGGCTTCGGCGTGTATTTTGCGCCTCTCGTGTGCTTGCCGCATTTCTCAACGTCGGCGTGGCTTGTGTACATTTCGGAAACCACGTCGTAGGAATGTCTCTTCGTGCGAATAACGCCCTCATAGTGAACTGGAATTTCGGGGTTCACTTCGTGCAGGAAGTTATAGCACACATCCTGGCAGGCGTATCCGCCCGCTTCGTTTCCGAGCGACCACATCGTTACAGAGGCTCTGCTTCTGTCTCTGAGATACATTCTCTTCACTCTGTCAAGATATCTCGGCGCCCACTTTTCGTCGTGGCTGATAAGGTCAATATTGCAGTGAGGCTCGCAGCCGCAGCCGTGAGTTTCTATATCCGCCTCGTCCACAACGTAAAATCCCAATATGTCGCAAAGCACGAGGAACTGCGGGTCGGGGGGATAGTGCGAGGTTCTCACGGCGTTGACGTTGAGGCTCTTCATGAGCTTTAAGTCTTTTTCAATGTCAGCGTAGGTCATAACGTAACCGGTTTTATAGTTGGTGTCGTGATGATTTACGCCCTTGAATTTAATGAGCTTGCCGTTAAAATAGAATTTGTCTTTCTTAATTTCAACCTTTTTGAAGCCGATGAAATTCCTTACGGTCATAACCTCGGCGCCGTTTTTGGAGAGCGTGAAATAAGCCGTGTAAAGCTTCGGCACTTCGGCGTTCCAGCTCTTTACGTTAAGAGCCTTAAAGCCCGCTTTGCCCTCTTCGGCGGGGGCGGAAACGCTCGAAACGAGCTTTTTGCCGTCATAAAGCTCAACGCTTATTTCATAGCCCTTTGACGCTCCGGCAACGTCATAGAAAACGTCAAGATCCCAGCCTTTTGAGGTCTGCCTGGTCTTATAGTAAACGTCGTTAACGAAGACCTTTGGCATTTCATAAAGCAAAACGTCTCTGAAAATGCCGGTTTCTCTGAACATATCCTGGCACTCGAGGAACGTGCCGTTAGACCATTTGTGAACTATCGCCACTATTTCGTTTTCGCCCTTTTTGACAAACGAAGTGACGTCAAACTCGGCGGTGTTGTGAGCGCCTTCGCTGTAGCCGGCGAATTTGCCGTTAACGTAAAGGTCAACGCAGGGGGTAACGCCGAGGAAAGAGAGAATGTAAATTCCGCTTTTGCTCTCAAGCACGAATTTCTTTCTGTAAACGCCGACAGGCTGCTCCTCCGGCACATAGGGAGGATCGTCGTCGAAAGCGTAGGAGCAGTTAAGATAAACGGGCGAATCGTAACCCGTCCTCTGCCACGTGCAGGGAACTTTTATTTTGTCAAATTCCGTTTTAGCAGTGTCGATAACGTCCGGCACGTCTTTGCTGCAGGGATAATATTTAAAATCCCATTCGCCCGACAGAAGCCTTACCATATCGGATGAGCCGCGTTCTTTCTTAAACGGAACAGAGCTGAGCTTCTCTTTTGCCGAGTAGGGGATCATATAGCCTCTGCCCTCGCGCTTGTTGATTTCGTAAACAGAGAAATCGTTATAATTCTTTTTGTTTACGGTGTACTTCATTCTTTGCTTCCCTCCAGCATTTTTATCATTATTTTAGCTGCTTTGTATATGTCGCCGCATCCGAGAGTGATTATGCAGTCGCCCTCGTTTGCAATATCAACAGCGTATTTTGCCACCTCTTCGAAGGTGTTGAACCAAACCGAACCCGGAATTTTCGCCGCAAGGTCGGCGGTGTGTATGCCGTAAGTGTTTACCTCGCGCGAGCCCATTATTTCCGTCATCACGCACACGTCCGGTATCGAGAGCACCCTTGCGAAATCGTCAAGGAGCATTGCCGTGCGCGAATAAGTAAAGGGCTGAAAAACGCAGATAACCTTGCCGAAGCCCATTTTCATGGCTGTATTGAGCGTTACTTCAAGCTCAAGCGGATGATGAGCGTAATCGTCGATTACGGTAACGCCGTTTATTTCGGCAAGCTTTTCAAACCGTCTGCCTGCGCCTCTGAAATCCGCAATCCCTTTGACCGCTGCTTCAAAATCCACTCCGCTGTACATCGTCGCGGCAAGCACGGCGAGAGCGTTGTAAACGTTGTGCCTGCCGGGCACGGAGAGCTTCACTCTGCCTTCGTCAATTCCGTTTCTCACAAGGTTAAAGGAATAATATTCATGCTCGTTCTCGATGTTTATCGCTCTGAAATCCGCTTCTTCGCCCGTTCCGAACGTTATGAAGTCTTTGCCGCCCTCGGCTATAACGTTTTTAATAGCGTCAATCGTTTCGGGGTCGTCCGCGTTGTAAATTACGGCTTTGGTAGCCATCGATGCGAATTTCGCGAAGGAACTTTTAAGATTTTCAAAGGTCTTGAAATAATCAAGGTGATCTCTGTCAACGTTAAGCACAACGGCAACGTCGGGCGAAAGGTCAAGAAACGTGTCAACGAATTCACAGCTTTCGCACACCATGTGCTCGCTGCTGCCGACAATACCGTTAGTGCCGGTAAGAGGCAGTTTGCCGCCTATGACTGCGGTAGGGTCAAAACCGGCTTCAATGAGCACCTGGGTAGCCATTGAGCAGGAAGTGGTTTTGCCGTGAGTGCCGCTTATGCAGATGCTGTTTGAATAAAGCCTCGTTATCGCGCCGAGCAGCTTGCTGCGCTCAAAGGTCGGTATTCCGCTGCTTTTTGCCGCGACGAGCTCCGGGTTGTCGGGCAAAAGAGCGGCGGTGTAAATTATCATTTCCGCGCCCTCAATGTTTTCGGCTTTTTGACCCATCGTAACCGGTATGCCGAGAGCCCTTATCCTTTTGAGATTGTCGCTTTCGTTATTGTCTGAGCCCGAAAGCAGATATCCCTCTTTGTGGAGTATTTCGGCAAGCGGGCACATTCCCGAGCCGCCGATGCCTATAAAATGCACTCTCTTAACTTTTGAGAGCAGTTCGTCTATTTCAAACATCGATAAACCTCGCATTGTGTTTTATTTCGTCCCATTATACTATATGTTGTGTAAAAAATAAAGTATTTTTAATTATTTTCTTAATTTCGGCGCCGATTTTTTGATATGCATAAATTTGTGAATATTTTTAATTTTATGCATTATTTCCTTGTAATTTCGGCGAATGATGGTATAATGATATAGACAGATTATTTTATAAATTATAACAAGTTCGTTTAAGGCGGTGCCTGTATGACAAGATCGCAAGAAAGAGAGCAGGCTTTCATTCTGCTTTTTGAAAAATCATTTAACGAAGACGTTTCGCCCGAAAGGCTTATTGAGCTTTCGCTCGACAGCGAAGTTACGGAAAAATCGAATTTCACCTCCGAGCTGTTTCTGACCGCCTGCGAGCATCAGAGCGACGCCGACGAAATCATCGGCCGCTACGCCAAGGGCAGAAGCTTTTCGAGAATAAGCAAGGTGTCTCTCGCCGTTTTGAGACTTGCCGTTACGGAAATCAAGTTTATCGAAGGCGTTCCCACGGGCGTTTCAATCAACGAAGCGGTCGAGCTTTGCAAAAAATACGCCTCCGAGGACGAATATTCCTACGTTAACGGCATACTCGGCTCCATTGTAAAGGATGAAGCGAAATGATAACTCTCGGAGTTGACACGAGCAATTACACAACGTCCTGCGCTCTTTATGACTCCGAAACGGGCAGAATATCTCAGCGAAAAAAGCTGCTGCCCGTAAAGCCCGGTGAAAAGGGAATTAGGCAGAGCGACGCCGTTTTTCACCACACCGCTCAGCTTCACCTTCTTTTGAGAGATTTGTTTGAGAGCGAAGGAGCAAAGCCCGACGCCGTAGGCGCTTCTTCAAGGCCGAGAGACGTCGAAGGGTCTTACATGCCCTGCTTCACTGTCGGCGAAGGCGCGGCGGACGGCATCGCTTCGGCGCTCGGCGTTCCCTTTTTCACGTTTTCTCACCAGGCGGGCCACGTTATGGCGGCTCTTTATTCCTGCGGCAAAACGGAGCTTGTGAAAGAGAGCTTTATCGCTTTTCATTTTTCGGGGGGCACTACCGAAGCGCTTTACGTAACTCCCGACAAAGATAAAATATTTAATTGCGAAATAATAGGCAAAACTCTCGATATTAACTGCGGCCAGGTTATCGACAGAGCGGGCGTTATGCTCGGGCTCGATTTTCCCTGCGGCAGAGAGCTCGAAAGCCTTGCGAAAAAATCCGGCAAAACCTTTAACCCAAAAGTTTGCGTTAAAGACGGCAGCTGCTGCCTGTCGGGCGCCGAAAATCTTTGCTCCGATATGCTCTCGGGCGGCTCGCCTAAAGAGGACGTCGCTAGGTTTGCGATAGATTACGTGGGCAAAACCATCGAAAAAATGGCTCTGTCCGCAAGCGAGCTTTATCCGGGCGTTCCGATGATATTCGCGGGCGGAGTTTCGTCCGATACGATAATACGCGAAAGAATTGAGAGCAAATTCGGCGCGAGCTTTGCACAGCCCGAGTTTTCGTGCGACAACGCGGCGGGCACGGCTTTGCTCGCTTATGAAAGAGGTAAGACCGATGGCGGATAATCTTGTGCTTACCGTTACGGCTTTGAATATGTACGTTAAATCTTTGCTCGACGGCGACGTTAACCTTCAAAACGTTTACGTAAAGGGCGAGATTTCAAATTTCAAAGCGGCGGCGGGCGGCCATTATTACATGACGATAAAGGATGAAAACGCCAGAATAAGAGCTGCGATGTTCAGAAACGCAAACAGCCGCCTTCGCTTTATGCCCGAAAACGATATGAGCGTCATAATAAGAGGCAGGGTGAGCCTCTACGAGCAGGGCGGAGAATATCAGCTCATAATTGACGATATGCAGCCGGACGGAGCGGGAGCGCTCGCGGCGGCGTTTGAGCAGCTTAAAAAGAAGCTTTCGGCAAAGGGAATGTTTGACCCGTCGCATAAAAAGCCCATTCCCCGTTTCCCCGATAGAGTCGGCGTTATCACCTCCGGCACAGGCGCCGCGGTGAGAGATATAGTAAACGTTATTTCGCGCCGTTACCCGAGCGCAGAAATAGTGCTTTGCCCGGTAGCCGTTCAGGGCGATGCGGCGGCTCCCGAAATCAGCGCCGCGATAAAGCTTTTTAACAAAAAGAAAGCCGCCGACGTGCTGATAGTCGGCAGAGGCGGAGGCTCAATAGAAGATTTGTGGGCGTTTAACGAAGAAGCCGTTGCCAATGCGGTTTATGACAGCGAAATACCGGTTATTTCAGCCGTGGGGCATGAAACGGATTTCACCATCTGCGATTTTGTCGCCGATTTGCGCGCGCCCACTCCTTCTGCGGCGGCGGAGCTTGCCGTGCCGGATTCGAGAGAGCTTTACGACAGATTTTTGTCGCTTTCAAGAATGATTTATTCCTCCTGCGCGGGCTATTTGTATTCGCAGGAAAACAAGCTTAATACCGTCTGCTCCCGCCTTGAGGCGAAAAGTCCCGGGAAGCTCATTGAGAATTACACGATGCGCTGCGATTACGCAAGAGAAAAAATAGAAACAAGCTCGGCAAGATACGTTGAAAAAAACAAGTCCGAGCTCGAAAGACTTATTCTGCGGCTTGATTCTTCGAGCCCGCTCAAAATAATGGCAAAAGGATATTCCGTTGCTTTTAAAGGCGGCAAAATCGTCAAAAGCGTTAAATCCCTTTGCCCCGGCGACGAGATTTCGCTCAGAGTTTATGACGGAAGCGTTAAATGCGAGGTAAAAGATAATGGATAAAATAAATTACGAAAGCTCATTAAAACGCCTTGAAGAAATAGCAGCTCTGCTCGAAAAGGGCGACGTTTCGCTTGACGAGATGATAAAGCTTTACACCGAAGGCACAAAGCTTGCCTCCGAATGCGCAAAGGCTCTTAACGAGGCTCAGACCAAAATCAGCGAGCTTTCGGGCGAAGGCGGAGAATAATATGGCGGATTATAAAAGCAGATTATCTTTTTATGCCGATGAATTCAACGCCTACGCCGAGGCGCAAACGGAGTCTCTTTTGAGTAAAGAGCCTTCGTCATTCGGCTCGGAGCTTATGGTCGAGGCGATGAAATATTCGCTCATCACAAGCGGCAAAAGAATAAGGCCCGCGCTCTGCCTCGAGTTTTGCAGGCTCTGCTCGGGCGATTACAGGCAGGCTATGCCGCTCGCTTTGGCTGTTGAAACGGTGCACACCTATTCTCTAATTCACGACGACCTGCCCTGCATGGACGACGACGATTACAGGCGCGGCAAGCTGTCGAGCCACAAAAAGTTCGGTTACGCAAACGCCCTTCTCGCAGGCGACGCCCTGCTCACTCTCGCTTTTGAAATAATAGCTTCCTGCGACCTTGACGACGGCAAAAAGGTGAGGGCGGCAAAAATTCTTTCATCCGCCGCAGGCTACAGAGGAATGGTTGCGGGTCAGGTAATGGATTTGAGAAACGAGAGCGTTAAAGCCGACCTTGAATGCGTTGAATTAACCGACGAGCTTAAAACCGGTGAAATGATAAGAGCGTCGGGTCTGCTCGGCTGCGCGGCGGCGGGCGAATACGGCGAAAAAGCCGATGCCGCCGAAAGCTTTTGCGGCAAAATCGGGCTCGCTTTTCAGATCGTTGACGATATTCTTGACGTTGAGGGCAGCTCCGAAGAGCTCGGCAAAGCGGTCGGCAGCGACGAAAAAAACGATAAATCAACTTACGTTTCGCTTCTCGGCGTTGAGAAAGCCAAAGCTCTCGCTTTAAGTCTTACGGACGACGCCGTTAAAGCGCTTGACGTTTTCGGCTCCGAAGCCGATTTTCTCAGAGAACTTGCCTACGGGCTTGTTGAAAGAAAGAAATAACCTATGGATTATCCTATTCTCGAAAATATAAATTCGCCGAAAGACGTTAAAGAGCTTGACGAAAAACAGCTCGACCCGCTTTGCGGCGAAATAAGGCAAAAGTTAATTGAAACCGTTTCCGAAAACGGAGGCCATCTCGCCTCAAATCTCGGCACGGTTGAGCTTACCGTCGCTCTGCACAGGTGCTTTAATTCCCCCGATGACAAGATTATCTGGGACGTGAGCCATCAGGCTTACACTCATAAATTGCTCACCGGCAGATATCAAAGCTTTGACACTCTGCGCACCGAGGGCGGATTATCGGGCTTTACAAGGCCCGATGAAAGCAGGCACGACATTTCCTACGAGGGTCACGCAGGCACTTCTGTTTCAAGAGCCTCGGGCATAGCTCTCGCCAACCGTCTGAAGGGCAGCAAGGCTTATTCCATTGCCGTTTTGGGCGACGGCTCTTTCGGCAACGGCCTTGTTTACGAAGCGATGAACACCGCGGGCTCAAACGGCGGCAGGCTCATAATAGTGCTTAACGACAATGAAATGTCCATCAGCGAAAACGTGGGCGCCATGGCAAGGTATCTCGCCGTTGTCAGAGCAAAGCCCGAATATTACCGCTTTAAAGCCCGCACCGAAAAGGCGCTCAACAGAATTCCGCTTGTCGGCGTTCACCTTTCAAACGGGCTTTTCAAGCTCAAAACTTTTCTTAAAAATCTCATCTACCGAAGCTCATTTTTTGAAGACCTCGGTTTCAGATATATAGGCCCCATTGACGGCCACGATATTTCCACTCTTTGCGAGGCGATGAATTCCGCCAAAATGGTCGGAAAGCCCGTAGTAATCCACGTTAACACCGTTAAGGGCAAAGGGCTCGACTATGCCGAGAATTCGCCCGAGAATTTCCACGGCGTATCGGAGTTTGATATTGACACGGGCAAAACCAAGTCATCGGGCGAAAATTATTCCTCGCAGTTCGGCAAAGCTCTCACGGAATTTGCCGACAAGGATTCGAGAATATGCGCCGTCACCGCCGCCATGGCAAAAGGAACGGGTCTTGAAGGCTTCTTTGAAAAATTCCCGCAAAGAGCTTTTGACGTGGGCATTGCCGAGGAGCACGGCGTCGTGCTCTCGTCCGGGCTTTCAATCGGAGGTATGGTGCCCGTTTTCGCGGTTTATTCAACCTTTTTGCAGCGCGCTGCCGACCAGATCATTCACGACGGCGCTCTCCAGAGAAAAAAGCTCATTCTGGCGATTGACAGGGCGGGCTTTGTGGGCGAGGACGGCGAAACGCATCAGGGGCTTTTTGACGTGCCAATATTGCAGTCCGTTCCAAACACAACTGTTTATTCGCCCGCAAGCTATAAAGAGCTCAGAAAAGCGCTCTACAACGCGATTTACAAAGACGATAATCTCGTTGCCGTGAGATATCCGAGAGGCTCAATGCCCGAAAACGGCGACCTTTTGAGCGAGGGCAATGATTTTGAAGTTATAGGCGATGAAGACGCCGACGCGTCGATAGTCACTTACGGCAGGCTGTTTTACGAAGCGCTTAAAGCCAAGGAAGTCTTAAACGAAAAAGGAATAAGCGTAAAGATTATAAAGCTCTTTAAAATTATTCCTTTGCCGAAGGGCGCTGCGGACGCCGCTTTGCATTGCGGTTTTGTTTCGTTCTTTGAAGAGGGCATGAAAACCGGAGGCGCAGGCGAAGCGTTCGCCGAGGAGCTTTTATCGGCGGGATTTAACGGCAGATACGTTCACGCCGGAATAGACAGGGAGTTTGTTTCTCACGCGCCGATAAGCTCGCTTATGAAAAAATACGGCCTTGACGGAGAGTCTATGGCGGATACGGTTATAAAAGGGGTAAACGATGAAGGATAAAACAAGGCTCGACGTCGCCGTTTTTGAAAGAGGGCTCGCTCCCACAAGAGAAAAGGCAAAAGCCATGATAATGGCGGGCTCGGTTTATCTAAACGGTCAGAAGGCTCTCAAAGGCGGCGCTTTCGTAACGGACGAAGACGAAATCGAAGTCAGGGGCAACGTAAATCCTTATGTCAGCCGGGGCGGATTAAAGCTCGAAAAGGCGATAAAAGCGTTTGATATTTCTCTCGAAGATTTAACATGCATGGACGTCGGCGCTTCTACCGGCGGATTTACGGATTGTATGCTTCAAAACGGAGCCAAAAAAGTTTATTCCGTTGACGTCGGATACGGTCAGCTTGACTGGAAATTGAGAAATGACAGCAGGGTCGTAAATTTAGAAAGGCACAATTTCCGCTACATTACCAAAGAGCAGGTGCCGGAAGAAATAGATTTCGCCTCCGTTGACGTTTCATTCATTTCTCTTAAAATAATTCTGCCCGTGCTTAAAACCCTGCTTTCTCAGGGCGGCAAAGCGGTTTGTCTTATCAAGCCTCAGTTTGAGGCGGGCAGAGAGCAGGTAGGCAAAAAAGGCGTTGTAAGAGACAAAAGCGTGCACGTTTCCGTTATTGAAGAAATCACTTCATTCGCGGTCTCTCAGGGCTTTTCGCTCATTGACGTTGATTTTTCGCCAATCAAAGGCCCCGAGGGCAATATAGAATATCTCATGTATATCATTAACGACGGCAAGTCTCTCGCTTTGTGGCAGGGCAGCGCCGCCGAGCTTGCGGAATCATCCCACGACATCCTCGATTAAGGAGGCGATTCTTTGAAAATAGCGATAATGCCCAATATGACAAGAAAAGAAACGAAAAGCGTTACGGCGGGAATATGCGAAAATCTCGATTTGCTCGGCGCCGTTTATTATCTGCCTCGTGAAATGGAGGGCAGCTTTTCGGGCAAAGGAGCAGCCTTTACCGGCAGCGACGAGGCTCTTTCCGATTGTGACTACGTTATCGCGGTCGGCGGCGACGGCTCGATTATTCACGCCGCGAGAGCAGCGGTCAAATATTCAAAGCCCATTCTCGGCGTTAACGCGGGCAGGCTTGCTTTTATGGCGGGCCTCGAAAGCGACGAGCTTTCGCTTCTTTCAAAGCTCGCGAAGGGTGAATTTGATTTAGACAGGCGAATGCTTCTTAAAACGAGTCTTAAAAGAGGCGACGAAACGATTGAAGAAGATTTTGCTTTAAACGAATGCTTTATAGCGAGCGAAGAAAGGCAGAGAATGTCCAGCATCGACGTTGCGCTAAACGGCAACGTTTTTGCCGATTACCTTTGCGACGGGCTTATATTTGCCACTCCCACCGGCTCAACCGCCTATTCTCTTTCGGCAGGCGGTCCGGTCGTTGACCCGGAGCTTAAAAGCATAATTTTCACTCCGGTTTGCCCGCATTCCCTCACCGGCAGGTCGGTGATTTTTAAGATAGGCGACGTTATTTCCGTTCGCTCAAAAGACGGAGAAAAGCTCTATTATTCAAACGACGGCTCCGCCACCTCGGCAATAGAGCCCGATATGAGCATTGATATTTCGGCAAGCCCGATGACTGCCGATTTCATCAGAATTAAATCCGAAAACTTCATGGATATACTTTACAGAAAGCTTGCGCAGCGCAGATGAAAGGATGTATAAGATGAACAGGGACAGACAGGAAGCCATACTCTCCATTATTTCCGCGGAATGCATCACCACTCAGACCGAGCTTCTCGAAAAGCTCAACGAATACGGTTTCAAAACGACTCAGGCGACCGTTTCGAGAGATATTAAATCATTGAGGCTCGTCAAAAAGCCAGACGAGCTCGGAAGGTCCCGCTACGTTGCCGAAAAAAACGATAAGGACGACGTTTTTTCAAAATACAGCAGCGTTTTCGGCAACAGCGTTATTTCCATTGACAACGCGGGCAACATAGTTTGCGTTAAGTGCTACACCGGCATGGCAAACGCCGCCTGCGCCACTCTTGACGCAATGGCGCTTGAAGGAGCCGTCGGCACGATAGCGGGCGACGACACGATATTCGTGCTCTGCCGCAATGAAGACACCGCCGAAAGGCTTAAGGAAACCATGTCGCAGGCTTTAAAATAAACAGAGGTAAGTAATATGCTGCTGAGTTTAAAAATCGAAAACATAGCGGTTATTGAGAATGCCGAGCTTGAGCTGTCGGAGGGGCTTAACGTCCTCACCGGCGAAACAGGCGCGGGCAAATCTATCGTTATTGACTCAATAAACGCCGTTTTGGGTGAAAAGACTTCAAGGGATATTATCAGAACGGGCTGCGATAAGGCGAGCGTTTGCGCCGAATTCGTAAACGTAAATCCGCTTGCTCTGGCGGTGCTCGACAAATACGGCATCGAATACGACGGCGGCTCCGTCACCGTTATGCGAACGCTCTATTCTTCGGGCAAAAACACCTGCAGGGTAAACGGCTGGCCCGTGAGCGTAAGTCAGCTCAGGGAATTCGGCTCGCTTCTCGTTAATATTCACGGCCAGCACGATTCTCAGGCGCTTCTTTCGCCCGATAAGCATTTGTCATTTGTTGATTTGCTTGCCGAAAACGAGCCGCTCAGAGAGGAATATAAAGCTGAATTTCACACCCTCATAAAAGTTAAAAAAGAGCTTGACGGTCTTTATGATTCGAGAGATGAAAAGACCGCGAGGCTCGATTATCTTGAATACGTTATAAACGAGATTTCCAAGGCGGATATAAGGCCCGGTGAATCTCAGGAGCTGAATAAAGAAAAGCTGCTCATTCAAAACAGCGCTTTCGTTAAGAAAAATCTTGAAAAAGCGTCGGCGTCTCTTTCGGGCGACAGCGGCATTTCGGAGGCTCTCGAAGAATGCGCCGAGCTTCTTCAAAAAGCGGCGGAGTTTTATCCCGACGCCGTCGGCGCCGCTTCCGCGGTAAAGAGCCTTGCGCTCGAGCTTGCGGAGCAGACGGGAGAGGTGAGGGATTTGAGCGAGAATTTCAGCTATTCTCCCTCGCGCCTTGCGGAAATCGACGACAGGCTCGACGAAATTTATCGCCTTTCGATGAAATACGGCAAAACGGAAGAGGATATCCTCGAAACGCTTGAAAATTCAATCAAAGAAAAGGAAACGATCGATTCTTACGACAGCCGCATAAGCGAGCTTGAAAATAAGCTTTACGAGTCGTCAGACAAAGTGAAAAAGCTTGCCGAAAAGCTGACTTTATCGAGGAAAAAAGCCGCCGCCGATTTTGAAAAAAGAGTTGCCGAGGAGCTTTCGTTTCTCGATATGCCTTACGTTAAGTTCGTTGTAAATCTCATGCCCGGTTCTCTCACTTCAAAAGGCGCGGAAACCGCGGAGTTTTTGATAAGCGCAAACCCGGGGCAGGAGCCAAAAGCGATTTCAAAGATAGCGTCGGGCGGCGAGCTGTCAAGAATTATGCTTGCCATTAAAAACGTTTTGTCAGATAAAGACCCCGTTGATACTCTGATATTCGACGAAATCGACGCGGGCGTTTCTGGCTCAGCGGCAGAAAAAATCGCGCTTAAGCTTTACAGCGTTTCAAAAGGCAGGCAGGTCATATGCGTGACCCACCTCGCCATAATAGCCGCTCAGGCGGACCGACATCTTAAAATCGAAAAGAAGGTTTCGGGCGGCGGCACGTTTACCGAAATTACACCCCTTGACCTTGAGGGAAGGGCGCTTGAGCTTGCCCGCATAAACGCAGGCTCTTCCGTTACCGGACTTCAGCTTGAGGGCGCGAAAGAAATACTTCAAAAAGCAGAGGAGAGCAAAAAATGAAATTCGGAGTTTGCGTCGGCGCAGAAGTCGACAAAGCGATTATCGCAAAGAGAGCGGGCTTTGACTTTGCGGAAAGCCATTGCCAGAAAATAGCGTCTCTCGGCAAAGCTGAGCTTGACGAGTTTAAAAGCGCGGGTATTCCCATTCTCAGCGCAAATTGTTTTATCGGTCAAAAGGTCGTCGGCCCCGAAAGAAATCTTGATTTGATAAACTCTTATCTTAACGAGCTTTTTGAAAAAGCGGATTATATCGGCATGAGGTATCTTGTGTTCGGCTCGTCCGGCGCGAGGAACGTCCCCGAGGGTCAGTCTTATGAAAAAACTTATGACGAAATAGTTTATTTTCTCAAAGAATGCGTTGCGCCTAAAGCAAAAAAATACGGCATAATCATCGCCATTGAGCCGCTGAGAAAAGCGGAGTCCAACATCATCAACACCGTTTCGGAGGGCGCGCGCCTTGCGAAAGCGGTCGATTCGCCAAACGTTAAGCTTTTAGCGGACGTAAGGCACATGTGCGAAGAGGGAGAAGACCTTTCGACCCTGTCTTCATACAAGGGCTTGCTCGTTCACGCTCACACCTCCAACCCTCACCCGCCGAAGGAGCTCGATAAGGGCAGAATTTTTCCGGCTCCCAACGACGGATTTGACCAGGGCAGCTTCCTTATTCCCGTTGCCGAAGCGGGCGTTGAGCAGTGCGCGATAGAGGCGGATTGCATTGATTTTGAAACGGACTGCGCTAAAGCAATGAAAGTGCTTTCAATGTATAAATAATCGATTATGGAAAATAAAGCCTGCTTAAACGAAAACAATCACGGAGCGGGGGACTATTCAATTCCCCGCATTGCTCTCGATAAAGAGCCCGAAAACTGCCCCGAAGAGCTCAAATATCTTTTTGAGCACACCGTTGTTGACGACGGGCTCAGTTACATCGGTCACCCCGATTCCGTTCTTCTTAAAAGCGGCGATATTCTCACCGTTTATCCTTCCGGTCACGGCAAGGGCGCTTTAAGAAGCGCAATAAGCTTTGACAGAGGGCTTTCCTATGAGGGCAAAATCGAAAATATGCCTTCTTCCTGGCAGAATTCACGCGAAACGCCAACCGTTTATCGCCTTGAATTTTGCGGCGGCTCGCCCGATAAGCTGCTTCTCGTTTGCGGCAATCCCGATTGGAACGACGGCGTAGTCACCACCGGCGGCTTTAACTGCTCTTTATCGGAAGACGAGGGCAAAAGCTGGAGTGAATTCAAGCTCTTTTACGGCAGGGACGAAGGCTATGATTACACCACCATCGTCGCTCTCGCTTCTCTCACAAGGCTTAAGGAAAACGGCAAATTCGTCGATAAATGGATGGGGCTTTTTCACGACGATAATTTTGTTAATTACAAGACCGTGCTGAGCTTTGAAAACGGCGAAATGCGCTGGACCGAGCCCGAGCCCTATCTTGCAAAATACAGAGAATTGGAAAAAGAGGCGCACATCTGCGAGGTTGAGTGCGTTAGGTCCGGCGGCGGCAAAGGCGACGAGCTTTGCCTCATAACGAGATGCAACACCAAAAGATATAATTCTCTCTTGATTTTTTCCGATGACGAGGGCAAAACGTGGTCTGAGCCGAGGCTTGCGCCGAGCGCTTTAAACGGCGAAAGGCACAAGGCGGATTATCTGCCCGACGGCAGGCTCTTCATTGATTTCAGGTCAATTGAGCGCTCTCCCGAAAAAATTGAAAAGTATGCGTCAGGCGACGGCAAAGATTGGTTCAGCGAAGGCTGGGTCGCCTGGGTCGGCACTTATGAAGACTTAAAGCATGGCAGAGAAGGGCAATACAGATTAAAGCTCGCCCATACTTATTTTGAGGGTCAGACCGAACCTTTCGTAAAAGCCGACAGCGACACCGGATATTGCGGCACGGTCGTTTACCCCGACGGGCTTATCGTTACCTCCACCTACGGCAAATTCGGCGAAAGAAACGAAGACGGCAGCCTTAAAACCTACGTCGTTTCAAAAAGAATTTATATGAAAGACGTTGACGCTTTGGCGGCATTTGAAGACAGTCATTATAACGTATAAGCATAAAAAACAGGGCGAGCAATTCGTCCTGTTTTTTGATGTCAATATTCAATATAAGTTTTTTCGCTGTTTCCTTCGGAGTCGGTAAACGTTACGTCGGCTCCGTCTTTTTTGAATTTTATGCCTGCGCCTTTAAAGTATTTATGTTTTTCAACCTCGGCGCCGATTATCAGCTTGCAGGGCTGGCCGTAATCGTCATAATCTCCGCCCGGCTCGTAAATTCCTATGCCGTGCGTGTGGCCCGAAATCATGAGGTCGGGCTTTACGTATTCTCTGAGCAAATACGCCCACTGCCTGTAAGTTTCTTCTTCAATGTCAAACGGAGACTCAAACCTGTGAGTAAACGGCATGTGTACGACAACGAGCTTTATGAGCCCTTCCTCTTCGGCATATTCCGTTTCCGGGCTTTCGGCAACGGCTTTTAGGTATTCCGTTTCTTCGCGCCTGAACTGCGAGCAGGCTACCGAATGACCGTATTCGGGGTGGTCGTCGGGTTTATCCTCGCCGCAGTCGAGCGCTATTCCCCATATTTTGCCAAGGCGAAAAGTGTAGTAGGTTTTGCCGTTAAGAGTGGGAGCGTATAATCCGAAGCTTTCGGCGCTCACTCCTCTTAAATCGTGATTTCCTCTTGCGAAAACGACCGGTATATTTCCGCCCGTTATTTCTGCGCATATATCATATATGGTGTAAAAATTCTTCTCTTCCGAGCTGTCTTCCGGCACGTCGCCGTTTAATATCAGAAAATCGGGCTTGCCGTAAGCTTTTGCGGCTTTAACACAGTTTACGCTGTCATTGTGCGAGTCCGCTATGTGATAGCAAACAGGCTCGTCCGTTTCGACGGGGGAGAAATCGTATGTGTAAAACCGCTCGTCTTTCGTTTTGGTGAAATATGCGCGCCTCTCTTTAACGGGCCTTACTATAACGGTGTATCTCTTTTCTTTGTCAAGCAGCTCCTGCGGCACTTCAACGGTGTGAATAAGGCTTTGAGAGCGCAGTATTCCGTTTGAATGGTCGCTGAAAACCGTGTCGCCTATCTTAACGTGAACGACCGATTCCGATTTAACGCAAACGGTTATTTTGTATTTTCTGCCTGCGGCAAAAACAGCCGGCGCGCACCTTAACATTTTAACCTCTCCTCAGTAAAGCGAAATATCTCTGCTTTCGGCAAGAGTGTTCACTCCGTATATGAAAGCGATTTCGTCAATTTTTTCTTCCTCGATCAGCTTTGAAACGGAGCCGTTGTAATAACGCTGATCTATCATTACTATTTCTCCGTATTGCTCCGCGAGAAACGGCGCGAGGCAATGGGCGAATGAGTCTTTGATTATGAGCAGCTTTTTGCCGTTTACTCCGCTCTTAACGTCAACTCTCGTGTGGTTGCCGTCAAGAAAAACGGTGTATTTGTCGCCCTCGTCGAGCCTGTTTCTGAAAAACATATCGTCGCTTTCAGTCACTTTTTTGCCTTCGGTTACGGTGACTTTTGCTTTGCCGCCGTTTTCTTTGCATGTGTATATTTTCACCTCATCCGGCTTTGTGAGCGTGTAGCACGAGGTCGAATATGAAGTGCCGTAAAATCCGGGGTATGTTTCAACGTTATAATCGCATTCTTTCGGCTCTTTTAAGCCCTTTGAAAGGCAGAATAAACGGTAAGCCTCAAACGCTCCGTCGCTTGTCCAGTGATGGTCGGTTTTGTAAAAATAAGTTTCGTTTTCGCTTTTTAAAAAGCTGTCGCCGAGATTTATGAAATCAACTTTTTCGCTCTTTTCAAATTCGTCTGCAAGCGTATTTATATATTTTTCGTCTTCAAATTTCAGCGAATTTTTCGGCAGATATTTTTCATAAAGAGCGCCCTTTTCGGGCACGGCGATTAAAGTTACCGGCAAATTAGTCTTTTCGGTAAAATCCTTTATCTCTTTGAGATTTTTATCAAATCTGTTGCTTTCGTCAAACGGCTTTTCAATAAGCCATCCGTTTTTGCAAAGATAAACTCCCGAGCTGCCGTTGTTGCCCTTTAAGTATTCAAAGTAAGAATTAACGCTTACGAAAAACGAGCGGAACGGCGTTTGGTCTGCGAGGAATTTTTCAAAATCCTCCGAGAATTCTCCGCTCTTAACGCTGCTCCACGAGAGAGAGGGAGCGGAAGCAAGATAGCGTTTTTCCGTTTCGGAATAATCTTTTTTCGGCAAAAAGACGTAAAGCAGACACCCCGCGAAAATAAAGGCGAGGAAAATAACGCTTATTATTACGGCAGATATTCTGCCTTTTTGCTTTTTTTCATTCATATTATGCCGACCCGATTAAAATTTAAAGTAAAGAAACGGATTATATTCCGCGCTCACAAGGCTTGCCGTGCATAGAACGAGCACAGCCGCTTCCGAAACGATTTCAGCGGCGGAGCAGAGCTTTCTGCCCTTTATTCTCTTTTCATAAATGCGCCTTATGAGCGGAGTGGAGCAAACCGCTCCCGCTGCCATAAGCGGCAGATAGCTCACTATCGTGTGAATTGCGAAGGAAGAAGCGGGGCTGAACGAAAACAGCGTCTTCACGAATTCTCCGAGCGCGGGGAATCCTCCCGCGTCGTCCGAGAAATAAAACAGCACCCAGCCGAGCACTATGAGAATGAGCGAATAAACGCGCCTTATAGCTTTCGGCAGTTTATCAAGAATTTTGAGCAAAAACGTTTTTTCCAAAACGAGTATTATGCCGAAATACAGGCCCCACAGCAAAAAGTTCCAGCTTGCTCCGTGCCAAAGGCCCGTCAGCATCCACACTATCAGCAGGTTTATAACGGTTCTTACCTTGCCTTTTCTGTTGCCGCCGAGCGGAATGTAAACGTATTCTCTGAACCACGTGCCGAGAGATATGTGCCACCGTCTCCAAAATTCCGTTATGCTTTGAGAAATATAAGGGTAATCGAAGTTTATGAAAAATTCAAAGCCGAACATGTTGCCGAGACCTCTCGCCATGTCGCTGTAGCCGCTGAAGTCAAAATAAATCTGCATGCTGAAGGCGAGAATGCCCATAAAAGCGCCGAAGCTGCCGGGGCTGTCGGCAGTTCTCAGGCTGTCCCACATCAGACCCAGAGGGTTTGCGAGCAGCACTTTTTTGGCAAGACCGAGCAGAAACAGCTTCACGCCCTTTGAAAACATCTCTATGTTTTCGCGCCTGCCTTTCAGCATGGGAGCAACGTCTCTGTATTTGACTATCGGGCCCGCGATAAGCTGAGGGAAAAGCGAAACGTAAGTGCCGAAATCTATCAGATTGCGCTGCACCTCGGTGTCGCCCCTGTAAACGTCAATGGTGTAAGACATTATCTGGAAGGTGTAGAAAGATATGCCTATCGGTAAGGGGATTGTAAACGAAGGTATGGCCGCAAAGGGGAGTATTATCCTCAGATTGTCGGCAATAAATCCGGCGTATTTGAAAAATGCGAGCATGCCGAGGTCGATTATTATCGAAACCGCCAGCACGGCTTTTTTCCTGCTTTGATTTTTGCTAATCAATATGCCGGCAATGTAATTTATCACAATGGAAGCCGCCATAAGGCTCACCAAAACGGGTTCGCCCCACCCGTAAAAGAAAAGGTCTGCCGCGAGCAAAAAGAGGTTTCTGAATTTTTTGGGGATTATATAGTAAAAGGCGAGCACAACAGGCAGAAACACATACATGAACATCAGGCTTGAAAATACCACTTGTTTGCCTCCGTTTTTCAAATTTATAACGCTAAAAAAATTATACCATTTTACCGCCCCTTGTCAACGAAAAAGGAAAAAATATATTGAATAAAATGCGCACGTTTGATATATTATAAATTGTAGAATTATCACAGGGAGATGTATCAGATGAAAAAGCTATTGGCAGCTCTTTTGGTCGCAGCCGTCGCTTTTGCGCCGTTGTTTTCGGTGAATTCTTTTGCCGAAAGCGCCGAAGAGCCCGCTGCCGACTGCCCGTATATTTTCGTTCACGGCTTTATGGGCTCGACCGTTTACGTTGACCCGTCCGACCCCGATTCCGAGGCGGCGTGGCCTCCGTCCTCCGGCAGAATAACAGACGCAGTTAAGCAGTCGCTGCCCATAATTTTGAAGCTTGCTTTCACACATAATTGGCAAAAATTCGCCGACGAGCTTATCCCCGTTGTAACCGAAATGTTCAGCCCGATACTGCTGAGCGAAAACGGCGAGGTCGATAATAATTCCGGCGTGAGATTCAGCTATCCTCCGAGAGAAAGCGTTAAGCCCGATTCAAAGCTCAGCTTTTCTTATGACTGGCGCCTGAATCCCATCGACACAGCCGCGGAGCTTAACGATTTTATAAATTACGTTTTGGATTGCTCCGGCTGCCCGCAGGTCGTTATTGAGTGCCACAGCTACGGCGGAGTGGTTTGCACCACCTACGCAAAGCTTTACGGCGTTTCAAAGGTGAGAGGCTGGGTCTATAACGCGACGGCGGTTTACGGCGAAACCTACAACGGCGAGCTTATGACCTGCCGGTGTGATTTGACGCCGACGCTCTCACCGAATATCTCAAAATGGCTTTTGCCTATAACAAGCACGAAAAATTTTTAAACGCTCTTTTCTCCGCTCTTAACAAAATCGGCGTCACCGACCTTGCGTGCCGGCTTGTTAACAGAATGATGGATAAAATCGGCATGAACAAGCTCGCGACAGGCATTCTGCCGCTTTTCGGCAGGTGGTACAGCGTGTGGGCGATGGTGCCGGACGATAAGATAGACGAAGCGCTCGATTATGTTTTTAACGAGGTTTACGCCGACGACGGAGTTGACAGAAGCAATCTCAGAGCGGGCATTGACGATTACAACACCCGCATTCGCCCCTATCTTGACGAAATAATTGCCGATATCAACGCAAATTGCGATTATTACGTTATTGCGCGCTACGGCTTTTGCTCCCTGTTCCTCACCCCGTCATGGAGGAATTCGGGCGACGGCTTGATAGATTTAAAATACGCGTCGCAGGGAGCCGAGGCGGCTCTTTACGGCGAAAAGCTGACCGTAGAGCAGACTGCCGGCGTATCTCCGGAATATATCTCGCCCGACGGCGGGGTAAACGCTTCAACCTGCAAATACCCCGAGCAAACCTGGTTTATCCGCAACCTCACTCACGCGAAGTCATCTCAAAGCCTTGATAAAATGGTGTTTGATTTGCTCTATCATAACGGTCAAGCAACAGTCGATACATTCGACGAATATCCGAGATTTCTTTACTATAACGAAACTGCTGACCAAATTATTCCGGATTTAGGGCTGACGTATTAAGCGAAGAACAAAACGAATAGTTTATAAGGTAATTTTATCAGGGTGCAAACTGTGAAGTTTGTGCCCTGCTTTTTAACAGGCTCAATGTCAATAGTTGGGGTAAAAATCCAATAAAATGAAAAACAACGACAACGGCAACAACGACAAAAGTTGTTGCCGTTGATAGTTTTTGTCAAGAGAACATATAGAGAATGCGTTTTCTGAAGCGCTTAAAGTTGCGGTAACCATATGCGTTTCTTTTGAGAACCTTAATTTTGTTGTTGCAGCCTTCGGTAAACCCGTTTGTATACGGTGTGTCAAATGAATTAAGTATACCCGTAAACCATGATTGCATCGTTCCTGCACATTTAACAAAGGAAGGAATACCGGAATCACGTGCATTTTCAATCCAATTTATCAGCATCTTTTTCGCGCTGTCCCGATCCTTGCAGTCGATTACTCTGAGAAACATTTCTTTCAAAAAATGGGCAGAGTATAGAGTAGGAGATACGGACAGCATCACCACAACCTGTTGTTTCTCGGTTTCATACAGGTCTTCATATCGTTTGAATAAGAGCTTTCTTGAATGTTTAAAGTATACCCGGTAATCTTTCTGAAATTGTTTCTGAATATCTTTTCTGACTCTGTCAAACGCCCAAAACACCTGCCGTATCCAGTGATATTTATCAACAACAAACTTTGCGTTTTTAAAGTATGTGTCTGCTATTTCAGCATATGGTTTCCACATATCGGGTATGAAAACAGTTGTGCCGGTTCTGCTTTGAATCTTTTTAAAATATGAAGACAAGTCTGATTTATGACGACTCGGCAGAATATCAATGACCTTGTGGTTTACCGGATCCGTAATGATACAATTGTATTTTTCTCCTCCCGTATTTCCCTTAAACTCATCTATTGACACTACCTCCGGAAGTGTAAAGGAACGGATTCCTATTGTATCAAATATTCTGATAACGGTAGTTATTGATAAGCCTGATATTTTAGCGGCCTCTTTAAATGACATTGAACTTTTTAAAAGTGATTGCACGAAAGCTATCAGTCGTATACTCATTCTGTGATAACGCGGAAGAAAAGTATTCTTTTCTGCAAATCTCTTGCCGCAAGTGCAGACATATCTTCTTTTTTCATATACTAAAGTGAAAGGCGCTCCAAACTGAGGTATATCCTTGACTGCTTGCTTTCGATAATCGTGTATCTTATCTGTATACTTTCCGCAGCAGGGGCATTTATGTGCTTTTCTTTTTAATCTGATTATGATGATGTTATCATTTTTATCGGATTTTCTTATCTCAGCATCTTGAATTCCAAGGAGTTTTTCGGTAAAATAATTGTCGAGCATATTTGTCAAATCCTTTCTATGGTATGTGGTATTTCCATTTTACAGGATTTTTCATCTATGCTCAACTTTTTTGTTGGGCTTTTTCCTTACCCCAACATTTATTATAGAACCTTTTAACATTATCGGATATTGTAGTTAGATGTTCGTATTTTTCGTTTTTCGCCATTTTTCCATCCTTGCCGTACCAACGGTACTGTCTACGGACGGAGAAAATGGCGTCTTCATCTTAATACGTTCGCCCTTTCTAGTTCAGTCAATTGGCAGTTGCTAATACTTCGGTGAGGCTTAATATAAGAAATATTAAATCCCGAAGCTGCATGGCTTCGGGATTTTTCGTTAATATTTATTCTTCCGGTTTTTCTTCTTCGGCTTCTGCTTTTTCAATCGCGGCTTCGGTTTCGGTTTCCGCCTCAACCTCTTCGGCAATTTCTTCTGCTTCTGACTCAACGTCTTCGGCAGCATCTGCAATTTCTTCTGCCGCTTCTTCCGCTTTTTCTTCTGCTTCTTTTGCGGCTTCGGCCTCTTCTTCTTTAAGCTTCTCTAAGTATTTGCCTGCCTTTCTTGCCATCTCTTCTTCTTCTTTGGCTTTTCTTTCGGCAGCCTTCTTCTCGGCTTCCTTAACTCTTTCAGCCTCTTTTTCGGCAAGAATCTTGTTCATTCTTTCGTGCAGCTCGTCAATGGATGTGCCGTTTTCAAGCTCCTGCAGATACTCTTCAACGGGTATGCCGCCGACGTAGCACTGCTTGTATTTAACCTGAACCTTGTTGACGGTGAGATAAATGTTAAGCGCGAGCAGAACAACCAGGGAAGCAATATAAAGATAAATGCCTATTGAGAGCGAACCATCATAAAACTCGGGGAATACGGAATTTATATTCTTTGAGAATATCGAGAAAAATACGGCGGATACCGCGGCGAAAATTATCGCGAGGCTGTTGTTGAATATGTTGCGTATATTTCCTTTTTTGCCCATCGCGGCGCAAAGAGCTATGAGGCTCACAAGCACCATAACGAGAGAGGCAAAAATGGAAATGAGCGACACGCCGTATCCCAAAAATCCAGTGCCGACGAGCTTTGAACCCATGAGTGTGGTCAGTATATCAAAGTCGAGCGATGAGAGAGCGTTGTAAACTCCGATTATATTAAGCTTCGTCACGGTTTCGCTGATGAGCGGGCCGCTGTATTTAATCGTGCAAAGCGGCAGCATAACCATGCCGATGGGAATAACGGAGAGGAAAATCCTCGCTATCGTAAGAGGGGAGCCTACGAACGCAGTTTTAAGACGGTCTATTCTCTTCTGAACTTTCGCGTGTTCTACTTCCGCTTTATCCGCTTCGTCCTGAAGTTTCTCTTCAAGACCGAAGTAGTTGAGATTAACTCCGCAATTAGGGCAGTTCGGTTTCCAGTCAATAAATCTGAGATGATATCCGCAGTTGGGACATTTTGCCATAATTCCGCCTCCATAATAATTACATAACGGTATTTTACTAAAAATATCGTCCTATTTCAAGCCCTAATTGATTATTTTAGGGAAATTAACGGTTAAATTGGTTCAAATAGACGAAAAAAGGAGTACCGTTTCGCAAAATTTGCCTGTTGAAAAAGTTATCGACTATGCTATAATATAGGCATAAAATTAAAGGAGCGATAAAAATGAAAAAGTTTTTAAGCGTATTGCTCAGTGTGACGCTTATTCTCGGCGTTTGCTTTGGATTGACCGCTGCCGCGGCGGATGAACCCGAAGATGACGCCTCGGAAAGCGCGGATTACACAATAGTTTCCCCTTATGAGGACGTTGTTTGGAGCGGAGACGGAGCATGGGGCGCTTACAGAGGTAATCTTCACGCGCACACCACGTGGAGCGACGCCGACCTGGACCTTCAAACTATGATAAACGAGTATTATTCCTACGGCTACGATTTCCTCGCGCTCACCGATCATGCGACCACGGGAGTGCCCTGGAACAAAGAGCCCAAACACGTTTCGCCCTATTGGTATCAATATCTTTTGGGCAACAAGAGAAACGTGCTCAGCGATGAAGATTTTGCCGCAATTACCTCCGGCACGTATAACGACAGGGGATACGGCATGACCTGCGTTACCGGCGGCAACGAGCTTAATCATCTCACGCTCAGCAAAAATCACGTTAACGGCTTTTTCAAAACGAGCGACGTAGGCAACGATTTCGCCGGCTATCTCATCGGCAGCGGCAGATTCAGCCCCGAAAACTTTGTTGGCGAAAACGAAGTGGGCATAAGCAACTGCCTTAAATACGTTGACGACCATGACGGCATCTGCTTTATCAATCACCCCGGCGATATGCTTGATTCAAACGCTCATCCCGATGTTGTGACCGACCCCGAGACTGTCAGCTATTTCGGCAACCTTCTCGTTAAATACGACAGCTGCATCGGCATGGAAGTGCTCAACGAGGTCAACACCGTTACCCGTTACGACAGAGTGTTCTGGGATTCAATGCTCATGTATTGCCTGCCCTACGGCAAAAACGTTATCGGTTTCAGCAACACCGACGCTCACAACAAGCTCAACTGCGACAGCTCGTTTGAAGTGTTTATGATGGAAGAAAACACGGAAGAAAAGGTTAAAGAAACCATGGAGACCGGCTCCTTCTTCTGCGTTTCAAGGTGCCTGCCCGGCAACGACGTTTATGAAATCGGCCCCAAAGAGGATATTGACGTTCGCGGAACCGACATTCCTTATCCCATGTTCAACAGCGTTACCGTTGAAGGCCACAAGGTAACAGTAACGGCTGAAAACGCGACTGAGATTCAGTGGATAGCTAACGGCAAGGTCATTATGAAATCCGAGATAGGCAGCGAGCCCGTCGTTCTCGACCTTGACACAATTGAAGGCAGCGAAGATTTCCTCTACATCAGAGCCGAAATTCTCGGCGAGGGCGGCATAACCCTCACTCAGGCGCTCATAATTGATAACGGCACTGCTCCGCTTGAATTCAACGAGAGCGAGCACGAAATCAGCTTAATAAAGAGAATTGAGCTGCTTATCCGCGCAACCAAGTTCTATGAAATCATTGTTGAAATTTATCGCGAATTCCGTTAAAGATTAAATCTGTAAATGCGAAATCCTACATTAACAAATATCTAAATATGATAAGTAAAAAATCCTGTCGATTGTCGTCGGCAGGATTTTTGCTTATTGTGCGAGTAAACTGTATGCAAAAGTGATTTAAGGCTTTTTCGCATACAATAAACATGCCGCAGAGGTTTCTGCGGCATGTTTGTTTATATAAGGTTTACAGTTATATCTTACAGCTTCTTGGCTTCATTGCCGTAACCGACGAAGCAATCCTGCTGAATGGTTGACCAAAGCACCCAAACGTCTTTGCCGCTTGCAAAGTAGGAGTCATCTACAAGCTGGTCGGAAGCGGCGGCTCTGCGGAATCCTGCTACCTTAAGGCCCTGAACGAAGATGTTAGCCTGCTCTTCGGACTTAAAGGTAATGCGGTTTCTGGTCTTGAGCTCGGTACGGGGAGCGGTGTACTTAGTGAGCTGACCCTTTACAAAGCCCGTTGCCCACCAATAGGTGTCATAAGGTCTTGTAAAGATTCTGGTATACTGGCCCTTGCCGCCCTGGCAATAGTAGCAGTCGAGCTGCATCTTGAGCCAATCCGATTTGTCGGCGCAATAAAAATGGTTCAAATCTCCGGTGTTGCCCTGATAATCGTCAAGGTCACAGGTGTAAATACCTATTTCTGCGCCGATAAGAAGGAAGCCGTACTGACCTTTCCAGAACTGAATCATATAGTTCTGTTTGTCATACTGGAAACGGATACGAACCTGGTCAATGTACATGCCGGCAACGGGAGCCCACTTATCGTAAACTTCGTTGTAGCCCACGTTCTTCTGCCAGCAGTCTTTATCATCGCAGTAATAATAGCCGTCGGATGAATAGCGGTAGCCGAGGAATGACTGTTCGGCTTCGTCGCCTATGGCGTTGGGAACAAGGCCTGTCTGGGTGTTGTTACCGCTGCTCTTTTTGGTAGTGGTAGTCGTGTTTTTGGTGTTCTTCGCGGTGGTGGTCGTCGTGTTGTTTCTTCCTGAAGAAGATCCGTTAGCCGGATTCTTTCCGGTTGTTGAATTAACAACGACGGAAGCAAGCTCTTTAACGGTGGTAAGAACGGAACCGTCGGCAGCCGTGTCGGCGTTTACAGCGGGGTCCGCAACGGATTCGCTTTCGGGCTCTTCATAAACGTAAGAGGGGAATTCGTAATTGCCGCTTGTTTCGCTTACTTCTTCTTGCGATACGGAAGGAGCCTCAATCTCGGGAGTATTCCTGTTTCTGAGAATGGGAACAGCCGCAATGGCGCCGCCGATAACGACAACGGCGCAGACAGCAAGAATAATAATCTTGTTTTTGTTCATAATTCAAACTCCTTTACGGATTAAATATTAACGCTTTTATCTTACGTCCTGCCAAACGAGAATAACGTTGTTGCCGTATCTCTTGCAGGTGTCTTTGATTGTGGGGTTAAATTCTTTAACGCTCTTGAAGCCGTTGCCGATAAGAGCCTTTTCAAACTGAGATGCCTGAAGCTCATCCTTAAAGGAAATTCTGCTCAGAATTCTGAGAGGGGAGCTGTCTCTTCTGTTTTTAAGCTGACCGTCAACGTATCCGGTTTCCCACCAGTGATAATCATATTTTCTTGTGAGCTGCGGCAGATAGTTGCCGTCGTCAAATTCATCCCAGAGCACGGTCATTTCCATCTGGAGCCAATCGCTTCTTTCTGCGCAGTTATAGTGGCCTATCATTGAGGTGGTGCCTTCGTTCCTTGTGTATATGCCCACTTCACCGCCGACCGTGCCGATGTCGCCTGAAATATACTGACCCTTCCAAAGCTGAATCATATATTCCTTTTTGTCGTATTTGAATTTAACTCTCGTGGTTTCAATGCTGAAGTCGATGAGTTTTGCTCCGGCATCATAAAGCACGTTATAGCCGAAATTTCTCTGCATGCAGTTGGGGTCGGTGTCGTCATTGTAAATGAACCCTTTGGGGCCGATCACGTTGTATCCGAGCTTGTGGAGACCCGCAAAATACATATCGAGCGGAAGGTCCTTTTCGCTTACGGTGGTGCCGACTGTCGCGGCGGCGGCGTGCTGAAGGTCTTCTTCGTTTTGAACGGGAACAGTCACGTTGTCAACAACTGCGACGACCGCGGTGCTGCCCGTATCCGCCTTAACGGTCTGAGTTTCAATAACTTTGGCAGAAGTTGCGGGAGCCTTTGTGGTGGAGGGGATAACCGCAGCCTGAGTCAGGGATGAAGGGGGAGCCTGGGTGATGTAAATTGAAGACAGCTCTGTCGGAATGATTCCTTCGGTGTATTCATCTTCTCCTATCGTGCTCAGGTCAAAGCTGTTTTCCGTGTTGTAGTCTGACGGAGCCGCTTCAATCACTTTAGCGTTGTTTTTTGCTTTTACGCCGAGCACGGCAACCGTTGCGACAAGGCAAATGGCAAGCACTGCCGTAACTATGGCAGGCACGTTTGTTTTTTTCATGAGCAACAATCCTTTCCCGATTTTATGTTAAATACATTGATATGTTAATGGTGGAGATGGCGGTAATCGAAACCGCGTCCGAAAGACCTCCGCAGGGACTTTCTACGAGTGTATTTTACCTTTTGACGTTCCCTCTGCCGCACGCCGATAAACGGGCTTGCGGTTTCAGTAGACGGATTATTCATGACGGGCTATCCGACGTCACCCGTGCACGTTCACTGCTAATCGACGCCTCAGACGGAGCCGCAGTACTCTCCGCAGAGACGGCTGCTTAGTTAAGCAGCAAGAGCAACTGTATTGTTGTCGTTTAAATTTAAGATTGCGGATTTTATAGCAGTCCCGCCCTGCTACTCGCTTATCCGGGCTCGGATCTCCCGTCGAAATCCTTTCATCCCCATATATTAGCTATTTTGAGAGCGAACGCTGAATGTTTCTTTCCGCGTCCTTTTTAGCGGCGGCCTCTCTTTTGTCATAAAGCTTTTTGCCCTTGCAGAGGCCTATCTCCATTTTTGCCCGACCGTTTTTAAAATAAACGGAGAGGGGAATTATCGTAAGACCTTCCTGCTTGACTTTTGCGTAAAGCCGCCTTATTTCGTTTTTGTGCATTAGCAGCCTTTTCACTCTGAGCGGGTCGCGGTTGAAAATGTTGCCTTGCTCGTAAGGGCTGATGTGAACCCCCATGGCAAATATCTCGCCGTCTTTTATCGAGCACCATGAATCCTTAAGATTGACCTTGCCCTGCCTTACGGATTTTACCTCGGTGCCGAACAGCTCGATGCCGGCTTCAAATTTTTCAAGCACGAAATACTCGTGATAGGCTTTTTTATTTTGAGCTACGGGCTTAATGCCTTCGCTTTTTGCCATCTGTTTCCCTTTCCTACTCTGTTCAAAGATAAGTGTAGTTATTTAAAATAAATGTTGCATTATCTGCCGTTTCTTTTTTTAGCGTAAAAATCGCGCTTCTCACGCTTTTCGTCGGCTCTTTTTTTCTCGGCCGCGTTCCTCTTTGCTTTAACGTTTGCGAGAGGCTTCGTTTTCTTTTTGACCTGCTTTTTGGGCTTTGCTTTGCCGAGCTCGTCGTTCTTTTTGTAAAGCACTATAACTCCGCCGATAACCTGGATTACCTCGCACCCGGCTTTTTCCGCGAGCAAATCGGCAAATTCTCTCGGGCTTTGGGGAGCGGACTCAACCAAAACCTTAATTTTAATCAGCTCTTTTGTGTTGAATGAGTCAAGCGTCTGCTTAACAACGCCGTCGGTCAAGCCGCCTTTTCCTATTTGAAACTCGGGCTCAAGGCTGTTTGCCATGGCTCTGAACTGAGCTCTTTCCTTACCGGTCATATATCTTTTTCTCCAATCATATCGGCGAGAATTCTGAGCGCCATGCCTCTGTGGCTTATTTCGTCTTTCTGCTCTGCCGTAAGCTGAGCCATGGTTACATTAAAGCCGTATTTTTCGGGCAAAAATATGGGGTCATATCCGAATCCGCCTTCTCCGACAGCTTTATAACCTATTCTGCCTCTGCATTCTCCGCGGGTGTAAATCACCTTGCCGTCGGGATAGCAGCAGCAAACGACGCTTACGAACGCGGCGCCTCTTTTGCCGTCGGGCACTTTCTCAAGATGTTTAAGAATAAGCTCGTTGTTTAATTCGTCGTTGCCGTGGGTGCCCGAATATCTTGCCGAATATATTCCGGGAGCTCCGCCGAGATAATCGACCGTGAGGCCGGAATCGTCCGCTATGGCGGGCATGCCGCTTTCGAGGCAGGCGGAGTGAGCTTTGAGAAAAGCGTTTTCTTCAAAAGTTTCGCCCGTTTCGTCAACCTCGGTCAGCTCAATTCCGATTTCGTCGGCGAGCTTTACGCCGATGCCTCGGGGCGAGAGAATTCTCGACAGCTCGTTTCTCTTTTTTAAATTGTGAGTAGCCAGAATATATTCCATTTTTATTTCCTTTTTACCTTGAGTTCGGGTCTTATTCGTCCTCTGCTTCTTCTCTTTCTTCAAAGAGGCTTTCTGCAAAGTCTCTCGGGTCAAACGGCCTTAAATCGTCAATTCCTTCGCCCACGCCGATAAACTTAACGGGAACCTTGAGGTCGTTCTTTATCGCAAGCACAACGCCGCCCTTTGCGGTGCCGTCAAGCTTGGTAAGGATAATGCCCGTTATTTCGGCGCACTCCATAAATTCCTTCGCCTGGTTTATGGCGTTCTGACCGGTCGTTGCGTCAAGCACCAGCAAAATCTCTCTGTCGGCATAGGGGAGGAGCTTATCCATAACTCTGTAAATCTTATTGAGCTCGTCCATAAGATTTTTCTTGTTGTGGAGCCTTCCCGCCGTGTCGCAGATGATGATGTCGGCGTTTCTCGCTTTTCCGGCTTCTATGGTGTCAAAAACAACTGCTGCGGGGTCTGCGCCTTCCTTGTGCTTAACTATGTCAACGCCGGCTCTTTCAGCCCATATCTCAAGCTGGTCTATGGCGGCGGCTCTGAAAGTATCCGCAGCGCCTAAAATGACCTTTTTGCCCTCGGACTTAAACATGGCAGCCATTTTGCCGATTGATGTCGTTTTGCCCACTCCGTTAACGCCTATCACGAGGATAACGGACGGCACGGTTATCATATCGACCTCTTCGCCGCCGGAAAGAATATCCGAGGTGATGTTCTTTATTTCTTCTTTAACGTCCTTCGCTTTGTGAAGGCCTTTTTTAAAGACTTCGTCCTTGAGCCTTGAAACTATTTCTTCCGAGGTGGTAACGCCCACGTCGGACATTATCAATATTTCTTCAAGGTCCTCATAAAATACGTCGTCGATTTCGTTTTTGCCGTAAAGGGCTGAATTTATAGCGCCGGACATACTGTCGCGCGTCTTTTTAAGCCCCTTGTTAAGCTTATTGAAAAAGCCCATCAGGTTACTGCTCCTTGGAGTTTTTGATTATGTTGTCAAGAGTTCTGCGCATAGAGTGGTCAACCTCAAGCATTTGCAGAGTTTTGTTAATTGCGTAGTGAATTGCCGTTCTGTCTCTGCCGCCGAAATACTCGCTGATTTCCTGCTGAGTAAGGTCGGTGCATTCCTTTACGGCGTATATCGCCATCTGCCTTGCGTTGGCGGTTTTGGCGTCCTTCTTTTTTGATATGATATCGTCTTTGGTAACGCCGTAGGTCCTTGCCGTTTCGGAAATGAGCTTGTTGACAAGCTCCGATACGGGCAGACCTTCGCTCGCTATGTCTTTTATCGCGCTCTGCGCCATCGCGAGGGTAACGGGGCCGCCTTCAAGGTTTACGAGGGCGAATATCTTTTTAACAACGCCTTCAAGCTGCCTTATGTTGGTTTTGACCTTTTCTGCGATAAATTTGGTGATATCGTCCGGCAGCTCAAGCCCGAGGTGATTTGCCTTTCTCTGAACTATCGCCACCCTCGTTTCAAAATCGGGCGGCTGAATGTCGGCGATGAGGCCCTGCTCAAATCTCGTTCTGAGCCTTTCGTCAAGCACCGCAATGTCTTTCGGGGTTGAATCGGAAATAAGCACTATCTGCTTGTGATCCTCCGCGAGAGCGTTGAAGGTGTGGAAAAATTCTTCCTGCGTTGAGGGCTTGCCGGCAATGAACTGAATGTCGTCAACAAGCAGCACGTCGCAGTTTCTGAACTTCTCGTGAATGGCGTTCATATTCTTTTTGTCAATGCCTTCAACTATGAGGTTAACGAATTCTTCGCCGCGGGTGAATATTATTTTAGCGTCGGGATTTCTCTCGAGTATCGCGTTTCTTATGGCGCAAAGCAGATGCGTTTTGCCCAGACCGGACGAGCCGTAGATGAAAAGGGGATTGTAGGTAACTACGGGGTCTTCCGCTACCGCTTTTGCGGCTGTGTAGGCAAATCTGTTTGACGAGCCTACAACGAAGGTGTCAAAGGTGTTGTTTTCGCTGCCGAGACCTTTTGAGTCATCGTCGAGAGCGTCGTCGATATTGGTCATGAGCGACTCGGGGTCAACCGTTTCGATAACGGGGTCAAACCCGAGCACGGCGCGAAATGCCGCCGCAAGCTCTTCGCCGAACTGCTTTTCGATAGTCGTCTTTTTGAATTCGCTCACGGCAAGCGTTACCCTTTCGCCGTCGAAGCTGACTATCTCAATGGGCGCAAACCAGATATTAAAGATAACGTCGTTCAGCGAACGCCTCAGCTCGTCGCACACGAGGCTCCACATTTCGTTTAAAGATTCCATTTTAACTCCCGTTTTGCATACGCGCAATACCGCAAGGGGCCGAAAAAGAGGCCTTAAAGCCGCGTATGGGATAATACTCCATATTAAAAATAATCATTATTAGAGGAAATATACCATAATCGGAAGCGTTTTTCAAGTGGAAAATACGCATAAAAGGCAAAAATGTGAAAAAAATATGCAAAGAATTGAGTTTTTCACATTTTAATTTGCGGCTTAAATTTGATATGCTGCCTTCAAAGCGATATTCGCCAAAAAAAGGTTGACTTTTTAATAACATTTGTAATATAATATCAAAACTGAGGGTCGGAGTGTTTCCGATTGTCAATTCGTTTTTCGGTCTTTCGGCCGACCTCTTTCTCTCACAAACGGTCGAAGGCTTAAATTGATAATTTTTGATTGGAGGTTAGAAAGATGAAAAGAACTTATCAGCCCAAAAAGCGTCATCGCAAGATGGAGCACGGCTTCCGCAAGAGAATGGCTGACAGAAACGGCCGCAAGGTGCTTGCCCGCCGCAGAGCAAAAGGCAGAAAGCAGCTCACCTACTGATTGAAATGACTGCCGAATTTACCTTAAAACAAAACTCCGATTTTCACAGGCTTTACGGCAGGGGAAAGAGCGAATCTTCACCCGTGCTCGTCACTTATGCTCTGAAAAGCAGGCAGCCTTATTCGAGGGTCGGCATTACCACCTCAAAGAAGATAGGCTCAGCCGTTGAAAGAAATCGGTGCCGCAGAGTCATAAGAGCGGCTTATTCATCGCTTAAAGGCGACGTTAAGCCGGGATATGACCTCGTTTTTGTCGCAAGGCACAGGACCAAAAACGTAAAGATGCAGGTGGTCGCCGAAAGCATGAGGCGCCAGCTCGTCGATTTGGGCGTTATTGAAAAAGTATCGGGGGAGTGATAGCTTGAAGAAGGTCCTGCTTTCCTGCATAAGTTTTTACCAAAAACGTATTTCCCCGCTTTTTCCGCCTGTATGCAGGTATGTTCCTACCTGCTCGCAGTATGCCAAAGAGGCTATTGAAATTCACGGCGCCTTTTTCGGCACTGCTCTTGCCATTCGCAGATTTTTGCGATGCAACATTTTCTTCCCCGGCGGTTACGATCCGGTTCCGCCAAAGAAGCACAAACACCCGGAGGAAAAATAATGACAGCTGTATACCACTTTTTAGGTGTGCCTTTCGGATATATTCTGAAGTTTTTGTATGAAACGATATGCTTTCAGAATTACGCTTTGTCAATAATCCTGCTCACTCTTATCGCAAGGCTGTTTATGCTGCCTACTACGATTCATCAGCAGAAGAGCACGGCAAAGACTCAGCGTATTCAGTCCAAGGTGCGTAAAATTCAGCAAAAATACGCCGGAGACCAGAGAAAAATTCAGGAAGAAACTCAGGCTCTTTATTCGAGAGAGGGCTATAACCCCATGAGCGCGGGCTGCAGCACCGCAATGATCATCCAGTTTGTTCTGCTTTTCGGTCTGATAGGCGCGATTTATTATCCGCTGAGTAACTTTCTTCATCTTCCCGAAGCTGAAATTACTATCCTCACCGAAGCCGTAAAGGGGCTCGGCGATTCCGCCATGGAAAAGAGCAGCCATTTAAGCGAGCTCCTCGTTATGGAAAACATAAATCAGCTCAGAGGGCTTGAGGGTGTTTCCGAGGCCACTTATAAGGCCATTGAAAGTGTTGACTTCAGATTTTTCGGTCTGTTTTCACTCGGTGACGTTCCGATGAATCACACAGACGGCTTCCACGCCATTTGGTTCATCCCCGTTCTTGCTACTATTTCCACCCTGGGGACGAGCTTCTACTCCTACTATAAACAAAAACAGAACGATCCATCCGGTGGCTCGGCGGCTAAATCAATGGGATGCATGACCGTATTTATGGCTGTATTCACTATTTACTTCGTTGTCAATTATCCCGCCGGTATCGGCGTATATTGGATCACATCCGGTTTGTTCGGGCTTATATCCACGATTATTATCGGTAAGATTTATTCTCCCAACAAGGTTCTTGCAAAGCTCATGGTCGAAGAAACGGTTGAGCGCCGTTCAAGGGAGAACAGCATTAAGCTTGTGATGTCCGACAAAGAAACTAACAATTAAAATCAGGTGGTGAACTCCTTGAAAGTCATAGAAATTACTGCTTCCGCTCAGAGCGTTGAAGAGGCAAGGCAGTCTGCCGTTGCTCAGCTTAACGCCCCGGAAGAAGCGGAGGTTAAAATTGAGATAATTTCCGAAGGCAAAGGCAAGGTTTTGGGTCTCTTCGGCGGCAGCCCCGCTCAGGTAAGAGCCTATTACGAGGTTGAAGACGATAAATTCGCCTACGTAAAATCCTATGTCAGCGATATTTTGAAAAATCTCGGCGTAAACGACGCCGAAATCACCGTAAGCGTTGAAGGCGAAGACGTTCGCGTTAACGTTACCTGCGCTGAAGATTACGGCTCCGTAATCGGCAGAAGAGGCGAAACTCTCGACGCCATTCAGTATCTCGTTCGCCTTGTAATCAACAGAGAAACAAACGAATATAAGCACGTTTCCATAAACGTGGGCAACTATCGCGAAAAGCGCGAAGCTACCCTCAGAGCGCTTGCGAAGAAGAACGCTCAGAAGGTAAGAAAATACGGCAGAAACGTTGTGCTTGAGCCCATGAATCCCTATGAGCGCAGAATTATTCACACCGCCATACAGGAAATTGACGGAGTTACTTCTCATTCCGTAGGCAGCGATGACGAGCGCAAAGTCGTTATTACTCTTGAAGACGGCGTTAAGCCTCTTCAGGGCGGTTACTCAAACGGCAGAGGCCGCGGCAACAATAATTACAGAGGCAGAGGCAGGCAGGACGGCGGTTATTCTTCCGGCTCTTCAAGCAATAAGCAGGCCGAGCCCCGCGCTCCCAAAAAAGATTTTGAAGGTTCCCTTTACGGAAAAATCGAAGTTAATAAGTGATTAAAAATTTAAGGCTGTCGCAAATGTTTAAAAGCATTGGCGACAGCCTCTTATTTTTTATCCCGGCAGCCTTGACGAATACTTGTATCCGTTATCTTTAAGCCACCTGTCTCTTTCGTAATAGTCGGGCATAATTTTGAGAATTTCATCATAAAACCGCTTTGAATGGTTCATCTCTTTGCGGTGGCAAAGCTCGTGAAGAATTACGCTGTCCATTATTTCGGGCGGCATAAGCGCCAAAAGCGCGCTGAAATTGAGATTGCCCTTTGACGTGCAGCTTCCCCAGCGGGTTTTGGGAGTTCTTATCGTTATTTTACCGTAAGTCACTCCGAGTATGTCGGCGTAATAAGCTACTCTCGGCGGTATTTCATTAAGCGCGCGTTCTTTCGCTTCTCTTAATTCCTCTTCGGTGTAAGGCGGCAGAGCGGAAGCTTCGGCAAGCCTTCCGTTTTGCTTTTCAATCATCTTTTCGATTTTGTCGGAATGGGAGGTTATGAACGCCTCAATCTCTCTGTAAGACATTCTCAGCGGCGCTCTGACGGTAACTTTGCCGTCCGGGCGAACCTCTATTGAGAGAGATTTTCTTTCGCTTCTTATTATGTCCGGGTTAAATTTCATCGTCGTCCAATTTCGGCGCTCCGCCGAAAACTTCTTTTTTATGCCCTTTGTCCTTATCGAAAACATAGGCTCTTCCGCCTTCGCTGCCGCTCATTACGGAATAATCGCCGTCAATGTAAACGAGAGCGCAGTCATTTTCGAGAGCCATGCCGGAAAGCGCTCTGCCTTTAACGGCGTTTTCAAAGCTCGACCAGCTCACGCCTTCAAAGTGAGGGCAGGCGGTGTAGGGGAGGAACCCGAGGCATTTTATCCACATAAACGAGCCTTCGGGCCCGCAGTCGTCATAGCCTTCCTCAAACCAGCACATCATGCCCGAGGATGAGCCGCAAAGCACCGCTCCGCGTTCGAAAGCGTCTTTAAGCGCGATATCCGCTCCGCTTTCTTTCAGAGCGTTCATGAGGATTTCGAGGTTTCCGCCGCTCAGATATATGATGTCTGCGCCGTCAATGGCGGTTTTCGTTTCTTCCTTTGAGCATTTTGTAATTCTGAGGTAAGAGGTTTCGCAGTCTTTCGTTTTGAAAAATGCGGCCTCTTCAATGCAGCAGTCCGGCTCGTCGCTGTGAGCGGTCGGCAAAATTATGACTTTGGGATTTTTCTTTCCGCTCAGGCGAATGATATATTCATAAATATTTTGCGCTTCGTTAAAGCAGTCTCCTCCGCCGAGACCGACTATTTTGCCCATGGTATTACTCCTTAACTTCGTAATTGTAATTGAGCTGAAGGTCGCAGTTGTTGTCAAGCTTTTCTTCTTTGCCTATGAGCGAGAGGAAAAGGCCCGTTATGTCGGAGAAGAGAGGATTCTTTTCGCCGACTTTCTTTTCAACCTTTTTAAGTATGGGATTGAGTCTCTTAAAGAGTTTTACGACGGCTTCGTAAACGGGAGTGCCTTCGGTGTAGGGCTGGTCGCCGCAGAATACGTTTCTGACAAGCTCCACGCTCAGGTCTTTCAGCAGCACTTTCTTTATGGATTTGTCAACCTTGAAGCAAAACATTCTGCCAACTCCGCCGATTGTGAGCTTCTGAAGTATTTTGCCCACAATGGTAATGGCGGGCTTTAACTTCCCCAGCTTTTCGGCGCCGCCGAAATAGCCTGCGAAATCGTCAAAATTATAAGCCATACCGTCAATGGCGGTAACGATTTTTCTGTCAAAACGCCATTTGAAATATTCGTCGGCGTCCATGTCGCCCTTGTCCCACTCGAAATCGTCTATCTTATAAGACCTAACGTTTACCGTCCCGTTGTCGTTAAACGTGAGCTTTCTGTAAGCCGAGGGACAGCCGACGATGCTGCCGGTGCATATATCGGTTATCTTGTTGCCGGCGGGGCTCACGTGCGTGTTGCAGCTTTGCATGTGCATGTGACCGGTGAGAATGAAATCGAGCCCGAGGTCGGCAAGCTCATCCGCGCGTTTTTGCCAGTCGGTGATTTTTGCGTCGTCTATAAGCTGCAGAATGGGCGAGCCGGGGATAAGGGGATAGTGCATTATAGCGAAAATGTAGCAGCCCGCCTTGTGAGCGTCTTCAACCTGCTCTTTTATCCATTCCATCTGGTCGTCATAAAGACCCTTGAACGAGTGAAAATCGCCGTCGCAGTTTATGGCGAGCAAACGGATGTTGTCGTTAAGCTGAGCAACGTAAGAAATGGTTTTTTCGTGCTCGGAAATTGCCTGCTCGTAGCCGAATTCATAGTAAAACTCTCTGAGCTTTTCTCTCGGCATTCCTTCAACGTCCACTTCTTCGTTGCCGATAAATCCCTTGGGTTGGCTCACGTAATCAGGCTCTGCGGTGGCGTAGTCATGGCGGGCGATGGTGATATAAATCTTTTTGCCCTGAGCCTTTAAATCCCTGAGCATTTCGCGGAAAGTAACGTGACTTTCGTATTCGCCTCTGTAAACGAGGTCGCCGGGAATGAGTATAGTATCAACGCTTTTGTCTTCGGCAATCTGTTTAAAAGCGACCTTGAGTATCGCGCCTGTTTCGGCAACGCATTTCTGGTCGGTAAAAGAACGGCGCTCGTAAGCTTCTCCCTCGCCGCCGAGTTTCGTTTCAAAATAATGAGTGTCGGTAATTAAAATCGCATTAAAAGCCATTTTTTTGCCCCTTTCCATAAACATATTTGTATTTTATCATATACTTTCAACAATGTAAATCTTTTTTTAACCTATTGTTTTATGCAAAATTATATGATAAAATCACATTTAGGATTTGAAATTTGCGGAGGAGAAAGTTTATGCAGTTCGTTATTTCAATCATAATGGCGATAGTAATGTTTATTGCGCCGAGCGTCAATTACCCCAAAGCGGAGCTCAATGAGTCCGAATGGAATACGAATTATTCATTCGTTTTCGTTCACGGTCTCGGCGGCTGGGGACAATATGATTTCTACTATGATATTTTCCCTTATTGGGGAGTTTTCGGCGGCGATATGCTTAAATATCTCAACGCGCGCGGCTTAAACAGCGTTGCTCCTTCTCTTGACCCGAGCGGCTCCGCGTGGGACAGAGCCTGCGAGCTTTACGCTCAGCTCACCGGCACTAAAGTTGACTACGGCAAAGCCCATTCCGAACGCTGCGAGCACGACCGCTTCGGCAAGGACTACACCGGTAAAGCGCTTCTCGATGATTTTTCTGCTGAGAGCAAAATAAATCTTTTGGGCCATTCCTTCGGCGGAGCGACCATTCTCGTTTTCACCGAGCTTATGGCAAACGGCAATGACGATGAGCTAAGCGCCGCAAACGACGTCTCCGAGCTCTTTAAGGGCGGCAAAGCCGATTGGATTTATTCCATAACCACTCTGGCGGCGCCTATGAACGGCACCACGGCTTACAGCATAGGCAGAGACGCCGAGGATGGCGTAGAGAAGCTCTCGCCCGCGGATAAAGCGTCTTCCGATTTGATAGGCCTTGTTTCTCTTGGCTCAAAAAACAAGAGAATTGCCGAGGATAACGCCGATTACGATATGTTTATTGACAACGCTATGGCGCTTCTCGACGGCATTGAAACGCTCGAAAACGTTTATTATTTCTCCGTTCCGTGCTGCGCTACGGTTGAAGACCCGAACGGCGGTCAGACGAGAGATAAGTCCGTTAAATGCGAGCCTCTCGTGCTCTCATCAATGGAAACGATGGGCCACTACACCGGCGTTACTCCGGGCGGAGTTGTGCTCGACGAATCATGGCAGCCGAACGACGGGCTTGTAAACACCATTTCCGCGAGAGCGCCCTTCAACGCTCCCCAGAGGGATTTTGACGGCAAGGATATTGTGTCCGTCACCTCCGGAATATGGAACGTTTTGCCCACTTACAGAGGCGACCATCAGGCTCTCATGGGCGATCTTATAAACGTTAACTACATCCGTCCGTTCTATATTGAGCTTCTTGATATGATAAACAGGCTGTAAATTGATTTCGCGTTATTCAAAATGAAAAATTCGGGAGAGATTTGATTTGTCCGCTTTATTTTCAAACCTAAAAGACAAGCTGTCAAACGTTTTTGTATATTGGAATAAGCCGATGAAGGGCAGATATATGTCCTTTAAAGAAATCGGAGCTTACAGCTTCGGCGGCATAGGAGCTTATTGCATAATTACTCTCGGCACGGCGTGCCTGCTCGGCGTGGGCAACACTCTGCTTCAAAGCACCCTCGGAATTGACCCGATGGATATGTACGTTATGTACGTTATAGCGGTGCTTGCCAATATTCCTATGACGGGCATAAGAGCTAACATAATAGATAACACGAGAAACAAGGCGGGCAAATACAGGCCGTATATTTTCACCATGGCTCTGCCCACGGCGCTTATATGCGTCACTATGGTCTGGTTCCCGTATAACAAGCTTGAGGATATTTTCGGCGCGGGAGAAATTTTCGGCGAGTCAAAGGCTTACGTTGCGAAGTGCGCCATAATTCTCGTGCTCAATCTCCTTTTGCACTTTTTCTATTATTTCTTCTATGACGCTTACGAAAATCTCATTCACGTGCTCTCGCCCGATTCTCAGGAGAGAGCGGACGTCGCTTCGATAAAGAGCATAATCTATTCCTTTGCGCCCACTCTCATAAATCTTTTCACTCCCATTATCGCTCAAAATATTTTCCACACAAATTCAACCGATATCAGAGTTTACAGGCTGCTTTATCCCATTCTCTGCGTGTTCGGGCTTCTGCTCTGCATGGTGGTTTATAAAAACACCGAGGAAAAGATCGTTCAGGCGCGCACTCACGTTATTCAGGTGAAGTTTACCGACGCGATAAAAGCCGTTGCGAAGAATAAGTATTTCTGGATTATTTCTCTTGCCGGCTGGATAGGTTTTCTCGAGAGCGCCTACGTCAACATTCTTTATTGGCTCTATAATTACGGCGGCACATGCACCGGCAATCAATACGGCATTATCGTCACAATTTACGGCAACGCGTCGCTCTGGGGCATGCTTCTCGCTCCGTTCCTTATAAGGAAATGGGGCAAAAAGAAAGTGCTTGTCATTACAAATCTGTTTAACATAATGTTCATTCTGATGATGCTGCCGGCAACGGGGGCTCTCACCGAGGCGACTATTTGGCTTGTGCTTGCCTGCCTTTATTTGAACGCTTTTATGGGCTCGTTCGCGCTCATTTTAAATCCTTCCATACAGGCTGATATAAGAGATTATCAGCAATACGTGACCGGCGAAAGAATTGACGGTATGTTCTCAGCCGTCGCTACCATAGGCACGGTAATCACTCTTGCCACCTCTTCCGTTCTGCCCAAGATTTATGAAAGGGGAGGGCTCACAAAAGAAGTTGCTCAAAGAGTCACCTCCGACCCCGAAATTCTTGCGCGCATGATAGGCGACAAAACTGTCGGTCAAATTCTTTCCGAGCAGCTTGCAAACGGTCAGAATAACTATATTAACGCGAATTCCGCTCTTTATGACCCGAATATTCTTTTAAATCTTCTTCACGTTCTCATTATCTTCTCCGCAATCGGAGCGGCGCTGAACGTTATTCCTTATTTCTGGTATGATTTCAATGAAACCAAGCAGAAATCCATAGTGAACACTCTTAAAGTAAGAGCCATGTTTGAGGATTACGGCAACGGAGTGCTGAAAGACGAGTCGCTCGTTGAAACCTGCGATATTTTAAAGAAATCGTCGGAGCTTGCACAGGAAGAAAAGAAAGAAATTAAAAAGAGCGTTTACCGCTCCGAAAAAGACAAGCAAAAGAAAAAAGAAGCGAAGAAAGCTTACAAGGAAGCTAAAAAGCTCAACGAAGAAATAGACATCGCAAAATTCGTTAACGACGAGGTCAATAAATTCTCATCTGAGGTTTATAAAGCAAAAATCGAAGCGGGCAAAGAAGTTATAGAAGCGGGCCTTGAAGGCATAGCTAACTACGATAAAGATAAAATCGCCGCCGAAATACGCTCCGCAAAGGCTTTGCCCAAATCAAACGAAAAAGAAAAAGATTTAAGAAAAGCCAAAATCGAGATTGCAAAGAGCAAATCCTTCGCTTTCAAAGCCTATAAAAAATATTACGGCGGCAAAGAGGAATTTGCCGAGCCCGATTTTGCGCTTATCGAAAAGTATTTTGACGACGAAGACAGGTGCGACGAAGAAATAAGCCGCCTCAATAAGGAGATTTCTCGCCTTAAAAAGAGCGGCAATAAGGAAGAAGCAAACGCTGATAAAAAGGAAATAGAGCGCCTTGCGTCGGAGAGAAAGGAAGCTCGCAAAAAATCAAAGGAAGAAATGGACAGACACGCCCGTTTTAACCGCGCTGCAAAGCCTTATCTTGACGCCGTTAAGCTGATGAAAGAAAAAGAAAATTACGAAAACCTTGACGGCATATTCTCCCTCTATGACGGCGCGAAAGAAAGAGTTGCCGAAAAGGAGAGAGAAAACGAGCTTAAAGCCGCAGAAGAAGCGGCGGCAAGAAAGAAAGACCGCGAAGAGCGCAAAAAGAAAAAATAACCTCTGTATGACAATACTCCCGTCTCTTGAAAGAGACGGGAGTATTTTGGCTTATTAATCAAAAGCGATTTTTAAACTAAGCTCAACCGAGAATGCCGGCAAGAAGCTCTGTTAATGAGCCGATGTTGATAGTCTCAAAGAAGTTTTTGATGAGACCGAGGATTCCGGCGGCTTCGAAATCGCCGGTGATAGTGGTGATGTTCTGAGCAAGCTGGAGAGCAGCTGCAGCGATATCGGAAAGTGACATTTTGCTTTCCTCCTATTAAATATTTCAGTCAATATTCCTTGACTGCAATTTAATATTATCACACTTTTTTGAATTTGTCCTCATACAATTTTAAAAAATTGACTGAATTTTTAATGCAACATTTTCGGAAACCTCGTTTTTAAGTTAAATCCTCAAAAATTTTTACCAATGTGAATAGATTATGTGAATTGTTAACAAAAAATATTGAAATCTTATGGAAAATATGTTATAATATTATAGTAAGTTAGGAGGCGAAGTAATGGCTAATTGCCCGAAATGCGGCGTAAAGCTGAAGCCGACCGATTGGCGGCAGCACTGCCCGAGCTGCGGCGCAAACATCGTGGTTTATGATTTGCAGGAAAGGCTTATGCAAGACGCCGACATAGCAGAGGTTCAATATTACTATTTCCAAAAGAGGATTGACAGAGTAAAAGCTTCTTTCGTAGGCACAAAGCTTGCGATAATCAGAATTTTCACGTCGCTTTTGCCAATTATTCCTCTTTTCCTTCCTCTGATCAGAGTCACTTTTCCCGAAAACGTCGGCATACCGGGCGGCAAGATTACGCTGTATTCTATCATAAATAACGTCGGCGACGTCGACGTTAACGAGATTTTTTCTCTGCTTTCCGGTGATATGAAGCGCGACGCGTCGCTGTTTATCGCGGCGGCGGTTATGTTTGCCGTGTCCGTCGTTTTGATTCTCGTTCATTTTATATTGCTAACGTTATCCTGCTCGCCCAAAGGCAAGCCCCGCAATATAATTCAAGACGTTATTATGCTTTTAACCTCTGTCGGAGCAGCCGTTTGCATTTTGATTATGCCGAACGCCGGCAAGCTGACCGCTTCTCTCTCTTACGGCGCTTATATTTATATTTTTCTTCAAATAGTGAGCGCCGTCGTTGATTTTATGTGCATTAAGCAGGGCATTCCCGTTGTTCACAAGCAATGCTACGTCGGCGGAATACCCATTGAAGAATATTTTGAGCTTCAAAAAACGCTTTCGCCCGAAGAAATCAGAGCCGAGCAATATAAAAGGCTCACCGCAATTCAGCTTGAAAATGAAAAGAAGATTGCCGAAGACGAAGCGAAAAAGCATCATAATTTAAGTGAGGAGGCGGTAACGAGTGAGTGAAGAGAAAATCAGATCCTCCGAAGAGGTTGAGCTCAATCAAGCTTATATGAACCGCCTTTTCTGCACTACCAAAGAAAGAATTGCTTACGTAGGCTCAAAGGCATTCGGCACTCTGACCCTCGGCAAATTTGAGGTCGGCTCCGATATTTGGCTTTATAAAATTCTCGGCATAGAGCCTAACGGCTACGCCAGAGCCACCGCCGCGCTTGCCGTTTACGACATGGTGAACGACCCGTTAACCGCCGCGATTATCGACAATATGCGCACCCGCTGGGGCAAGTTTAAGCCGTTTCAGTATCTTTCGCTCATTCCGAGCGTTTTAACAGGCCTTTACAGCTGCATTATTCCCGTGCTCGCAATGCTGCTCGGGCTTGACACTCATCAGAAGCTCGTAGCTTATATGATTTTGATGTGGGCAAATGAAACGATAGGCGCGTTTTTCGGAGGCGGCGGATATATCGAAAACGTTTTCACGCCCAATCCAAACGAACGAACGTCGCTGCTCGTTTCCGCAAACTTCGTTACCGACCTTATCACTAAGCTGCCCGGTCAGATAATGGGTGTGCTTTACGATCTTATCGGCAACGGAATAATGCACTCGAGCGTAACGAAAACCTTCGTTATTTTTAAAACGATCATTTGGGTCGTAACAATAGTTCCAAACGTATTTTGGATTTTGGTCAGCCGCGAGCGTGTGCCTCAAAGCGAAAAGCCGCCTCATCCGGTCAAAGGCATTCTGTCTGTTTTCAAAAACAGACCGCTGCTTATTTATACTCTTACCGGCTTTATCGGCGGCATAGACATCGGCTCGGGCGAAGATCTTTACTACAACGACGTGCTTCATTTCAATATGCTCCCCACCGTCGGAGGCATTCCCGGAGCGCCCGTATCTTACGCTTCTTACGCTTTCGCTCCGAAATTCAGAAAAAGATTTTCAACGAAAACGCTTTGGTATTTTTCAAACGGTTCCATTTTTATCAGCGAGCTCGTTTTCTTCCTTACCGGCCTTGTCGGAGGCAAAGAAAAAGGCTTGTATTTAAGAAAAGTGCCCATGACAATAGCTTTCGGCGCAGGCAATATGCTTGAGATGGTGTTTTACGCCACCAAAAACATTGTCAGCAAAGAAATTCAGTACGAAGTGCTTGATTACTGCGAATGGAAAAACGGCTTCCGCGTTGAGGCGACTATCAACCTCATAAGCGGATATTTCACAAAGCTCAAAGATACCATTCTCAGGCTCGTAAACGCCCACCTGCTTCAGGATTGGGCGCAGTATGAAATAGGCGAAACAGCCGTTCAGTCCGCGCAGACGAAGTGGAAGCTGTTTTTGCTTGCCTGCGGCCCTCACCTTATTTTTGACTTCCTCGCTCTTTTGCCGATGATATTCTATAACATAGACAAAGACACCCGTGAGCGTATGTACATTGACCTTGAACGCTCAAGAGCCAAGAGAGCCGCCATGGAGCTTCTTAAAAATGACGAAGAGGAGCCTCAGAACGCGTAATTTAATATGCAAAATAAGCGCCCCGCAACGCTTCAAACGAAGCGCCGCGAGGCGTTTTTATTATGTCGCTTTTTTCGGCTTTAAATCACATTATGCCGAAAAGGTGAGCGAAGAAATATAAGACGCTGTGGAAGAAACCGACGATTTTTTGCCAAACGTTCGCGGTGTGGTCTTCGCCGCAGAATTTGCAGGCATTTTCGTTCGGAACTTCGGCGCCTTCAAGAGCCGAGAAATTCACGCCGGTCGTTGCGCAGTCCTTCTCAATATTGCCGCCTTTTGGAGCGGTTATAGTAAGAAAGCCGTAAGCGGTAACTTCATCCCAATCAACGCCGAGGCTTGTGGACATTAAGCGGCTGTCGTCGTTTATGCTGTCCCATTCCGCTTCGCGCATTGCCAGCAATTCGTCATTAGGCACAGCGTAAGTATCTTCGCCGTCGGTTATGAGCTTAATAATTTGGTCAATGGTTTCATATTCCGTGCCGAAATGCTCGTTAACGAGCTCTATCATTTTGGGTATGAAATCCTCGGGAGTTTCGGCTTCCATATCATATTGGCTGTTGTAGTAGTCGATAGTGCCGTTTATTTCATCCTCATCCAAATTATCATGATAATAGGCGAAAGCCAGCACGTCCAGCGGCATTTGCAAAGTGTATGTTTCATCAACCTTATCAATGCCGTCAAGGTATCCTTCTATTGCTTCGTCAAGGCTGCCGTAAGGCTCCGCGCCGTTTTTGTAAGCTGCTACGGAAATATTAAGGCTGTCAACCTTCACGCTGCTTACGGTAATCTCTTCGGCAAACAAGGCATAAAACGCATTGTATCCGATTTTTTCAAGGGTTGAGGGCAGAGTGACTTTTCTCGGAAATACCGTGCCGAATTCACCGTCGGGTATTTCGGTGATTCCTTCTTCTACAACGATTTCTTTAACCAGGTTAAGGTGAGCCTGCTCTGCTTCACTGCCTCTCAAATCGCCGTAATTATCGGAGAAATATTCGTCAACGGACATACCTATTGAATTGAGTATGCGCATTTCAACGTTGCCTTCTCCGTCATCGAATAAGATTTCAACCTCATCTTTTATGGGGCCTGTGCCGCTGACGGTCAGCACGCCGTCACCCGTGAGAGTCCAGGTCACGTTTTCGCCCAAGCTGCCCGAAAGAATTACCGACGAATCGGCAAACGCAGCTGTCATAAGGGAAAGAACCATTATGACGGCGATCGCGAGAGAAATCAGATTTTTGCATTTTTTCATAATATCATCTCCGTTTAGTTTTTTATTTCATTTGTCAAAGCAGGCTCAGCAAATCGTCGAGTTTAGCTTCGGCAAGGCAAACGCAAGTGTCTGACGCGCCGTAATAAATTTTTACCGTGCCGTCGTCCTCAAGCAGCATTCCGCAGGGGAAGACGGTGTTTTGGCGAAAACCCTCGTCGGTTTCAAAAGGAAGATCGGGCGCAATGAGCGGTTTGTCATAAACCGACAAAACCTTTGACGGGTCGTTTAAATCGAGCAGGGCAAGACCTGCGCTGTATCGCTTTGGCCACCTGTCTTCCCAGCCGTTTTTGCCTCTTGTGTCGTCTCTGTCAACGGCGTGAATGAGTGTGAGCCAGCCTTTATCGGTTTTTATGGGAGCGGCGGTAGGCCCGATTTTGTCGTTTGCGTAAGGCACGTCTTCAACTCCGAGCACAAATTCGGTTTTGCCCCAATACACCATATCGGGCGAGCGTGAAAGCCAGATGTCAAAGCGGTCTTTTCCTCTGCTGTAAACGGGCATGGGCCTTTCGAGCCTTACGAATTCACCGCCGATTTTTTCGGGGAAAAGCACTATGTTCCTGTTATCCGGCACGGTAGTGCTCAGTATTTTGAATGATTTTAAGTCATCCGAAAGCTCCGCTATCGCGCCGCATACGCCGTGACGAGTGTCCATCGCGAGGCAAAGATATATTTTGCCGTCTATGATGATAACGCGGGGGTCATAATAGCGCTTAATTTCCGGGTCTTTGGCGGGGCCGTTGCTGTCGACAAGCGGAACGGGGTCAAATTGCCACGAGTCAATTCCGTTTTTGCTTCTTGCGATGCCGACGCTCGTGCCTTCAAATTCGCCGTCTTCGTTTTCATATTCGTATTTATCCGTGCCGTAATCGTTGCGGAATATCATAACGTATTCGCCGCGGTATTTAATAACTCCTGCGTTGAAAACGAGCGCGGAAGGGTAGGGGAGGTCGGCGGAGGTTATAATTGGATTTTCGTATTTGTGAACGCACGGGTGAGTCTTTAACTCGGGGTAAACTTTAGGCATGATTTTCACCTTTAAAACATCTTTCGTATATGTTAAATAAGGCTTTGCAGCCTTCTTCAATGTCGGCGTAGGCTGTTTCAAAATCTCCCGTATACCACGGGTCGGAAACGCTGCCGGGCCTTGAGGTGTAGCCCATCAGAAGTCTGAGCTTTCCTTCACGGTCGCCGTTAAGAATGCTGCTCGCGTCTCGAAAGTTGGAATTATCCATGCACACGAAAAGGTCGTATTTGTCATAGTCGTCACAGCTTAACTGAACGGCTCTTTTGCCGTCTGCCGAAAGGCCGTGCCTTTCAAGTATTCGCTTTGCGGGCGGATAAACCTCCGCGCCCACTCCGTTATAAACGTTTTCGTCGCTCGTTGCGCTCGAAGAAACGATAAAATCGTTTGCTTTGCCCGCTTTTTCGGCAATATCTTTAAAAATAATTTCCGCCATGGGGCTGCGGCATATGTTACCGAGACACACGAACATAATTCTTATTTTGCTCTGTTCGCCTCTTTCAACCTTTTCCATAAGCTCAACGTCGCCGATAAAATCTCCCATTGCGGTAATCACGCCAACGCGCTTTCCGTCTCTGTAAGCTTCGAGTATGCCGGTGTCTTTATTTCTGATAAATTCGGTTTTAGTTTTTATCATTGAGAAGGCTCTCCATTCCCATTTTTTCGGTAAGGTCGCTGAGTGACTTTTTGTATTGCTGCTCTGAAATCGCGTGCCTTTCAAGGAACAAATCCAGAGTGTGTTTTTGACGAAGGAAAAGGTCAACCTTCTTTTCCTCCGGAGTTAATTCGCCGTATTCCCGGTTTAATGAGTTATAAAGACCGTCAGTGGCCATATTGACCCTCTTTTCAATAGATTAGCCGCATTTTAATTTGTTAATCGGGGGTGGTGAACGAAACGAGCAGGGGCTCTCCCGTTTGAAGCCATACGTCGAGAGGAATGATTTCCGCCGTGTATTCTTTGCCTGCTTTGAGCCCTTCAACCGTAACGGAAAGGGTTTCGGGCATCGGCTCAAAGTAATATTCGGAGTAAACTTCTTTTGTGATTTTTTTGCGAGGGCTGTCCTTTGCCGCTATATTTATGCGATAGCCGTAAACGCATTCGTCGCTGTTTGCCTGCGGGAAGGTGAGCGTAACTTTATCGGCGCCGATTTCCTCCGCCGCCGCTTCGTCATTTTCGCCGAACCACGGAGCTGTCGCAACCTTTTTGCGGGCGGAGGTGTAGGCGTAGGTTGAAGGGTCGGAGGAGTTTTCGATTTGCCAGATAAGCTGCTTTTCGGGGTCGTCGGTGGTAGCGGCAGTTTTCATAAAATCATCGGTGAGAATGTTGTAGGGCATTATCCTCACTCTGTTTTCGGCGTCAACTTCAACGATGAGATACTGCGCCGCGTTGCGCGAGCCTTCGGGAATGGTGTTGTCGCCGATATCCCTCTCCATTTCAAAGAAGTTGAGCGTGCCTGCGCCCACCTGCGTGTAGCTGTTTTGCCAAATGCTCTTGGGGTTGTTGACAGGGCCGTGCGAATGACCCGAGAAATTGATTACCTGCGGATATTTTGAATAGATGAGATGAAGAGGAAGCGACGCCTGAGTGGACCAGCTCTTGCTCACGTAAACAGTGTTCCAGATGTGGCCGTGCTGCATGGTGAATATGGGCTTTTCGGGGTCGTCTTTCTCCGCTTTTTTAAGCTCTCTTGACATCCAAATAAGCTGAGAGGGCGTTTGCCATGTGTCGGAAGGATTTGGGGAAAGGCCGATGAAATGATAGCCTTTTATGACAACGTGAGGCTCAAGGTCCATATTGAGATTGCGAACGAATCCTTCGCGGCCCGTTTCGTGAAACTCGTGATTGCCCAAAACCGCAATAAATTCGGTTTCGTCGCGCTTGTATTCAGCGAGCACGCTTTTAAGAATTTCGTATTCGGCGTCCGCTCCGTTATCGCAGTTGTCGCCCGTTAGCACGAGAGCGTCAAGAGAATTGTAGGAAGGATGAGAATCGCTGTATCTGTAAGCCGATTCAAAAAGCTTTTTAAAGCGCTCGGTGGTGGTGTTATCCTCGGCGTTTATGTGCACGTCCGTTGCCACGGCAAAACGGAATACGGGCACAAAATCCTTTTGAGTATTCTCTTCCGTTTCTTTATTTAGCTTTTCCTGCTTCTCCTTCGATACGGGTGAAAATCCCGTAACGAGCATTATCAAAGCGAGGGGTAAGCAGGCTGCAGCAATTATTCTTTTAAACATCTCTATCCGCTCCTTTATTAAGGAAATTCGGTATATAAATAACTATTGACATTATATTATGCGCAAAGTTAAAAATCAAGATGAACGGCGGGGGATAATGAAGAAAAAATTTATCATAAAAGCATTGACAAAAAATAAAATTTTTGATAATATTATGTGCGTTCCAGCTGAAATGGGCCATTAGCTCAGTTGGTTAGAGCACTCGGCTCATAACCGAATGGTCCGGGGTTCGAGTCCCTGATGGCCCACCATTTTTAGGGGTATAGCTCAGTTGGTAGAGCAGCGGTCTCCAAAACCGCGTGCCGAGGGTTCAAGTCCTTCTGCCCCTGCCAAAAACGGAAGCCGCCGATGAGGCGGCTTTTGTTTTTGGCAGAAACCAAAGTCTGA
>CAJOLX010000007.1:45079-50442 GCA_905235625.1 uncultured Clostridia bacterium | reverse complement strand
GTGTGACGCCGCTGCCGGTGGCAGAAGAAGGCGTCACACTGAGGTGAAGAAACAAGGAGTATCACGAAGCGACAGCGAGTGAGACGACCATGTTTCTGAGGGGGTTGCGAAGCAACTTCAAGTCCTTATTGGAATAACTTAAAGCTTACTCAGAGGAAGTTACCGAAAGGCGGCTTTTGTTTTTGGCAGAAACTAAAGTCTGAACCCGAGGCGCGCGGAGCGTGCCGGTCGCTTAACTCGTTGTTTCATTAACCTGCAGGAGGAACAGAGAATGTATATTGAAGCAAACGGAATTAAAATTTATTATGAAAAATACGGCAGCGGCGCTCCTCTCATAATGTGTCACTGCAACAGCATGACTCATAAAATTTTTGACCGAGCGGCAAAGGAGCTTTCAAAGTATTTCACGGTTTATTGCCCCGACACCCGAGGCCACGGAAAGAGCGAAAAGGTCAAAACGCTGCACTATGACGACATGGCTCGGGATATTTATTGCTTTATCAATGAGCTCGGGCTCGAGAAGCCGATTTTTTACGGCTTTTCGGACGGCGGCATATCCGGGCTTATTCTCGCGAGCAAATACCCCGATTTGCTTTCCCGGCTCATTGTCAGCGGAGCGAGCCTTAACCCCGACAGCACCAAAGACAATATGATGAAATTTTTTAAATTCCGGAGCCATATTGACCGCAGCGATAAAATGACTCTTATGCTGCGCGAGCCCGATATCACCGACGAAATGCTTAAAAGCATATCCGTGCCGACCTTTGTCACCGCGGGCGAAAGGGATTTAATCAAACTCGAGCACACAAAGCATATTGCCGAAACCATTCCCGGCGCAAAGCTCAAAATCTTCCCCAAAACAGGCCACACGGGTTACATTATGTACAGCACGAAAATCGCGGACTACATTCTTTCCGTTATTGAGCATTGATCCATTCTAAACCTAAAAACAAAAATTTCCCGCTGCCTTTGCTTTTAGCGTTGACAGCGGGATTTTTTGACTTTATTCTTCTGTTTTTACTCTCTTGTTGTGTATCGCGTTGAGCGCGCAGCCGATGCCGAAAAACAGCGCCGAAAGCACTATGACGACCGCAACGAGGAGAAGTACGCCTATGAGAGCGTTGTAGGGCTGATCCTTAAGGCCGGGAATCCACGTCCACATCTGCCTGCCGCTGAGGAAGGGATAGGGATAAAAGCCGTCTATTCCACCCCAGATAATGCACATCACAAAGTAGCAAATGGGATAAATGAGATAAACGAGGCTGTATTTTACCTTGGGTATTTTCTTATTTACAACGGGGAAGAACCAGAATGCCGTGAACAAAACGGGAGTAACGAGGTGGTCCCAGGTGTTTACAACGTTTGAAAACCACATTCCGCCGGTGCTCACGCCGTTAATCTCGGCGGGGAAGGAAGAGCTTGCGGGGAGAAGAACGGTGAAATAAATGATGCCGGTAACGGCGATGTTGAGCGTGATCGCTCCTCTGAGCAGCTCGTTATGAGTGAACTTGTAGAGCTTTTCGCTGCCGAAAATTCCGATGGCGTACAGTATGAGATAAAGGTCAACAAGAATGTTGGATTCGTTCGTAAACATACGAAGGAACGTCGGGCCGTTCTTGCTGTTTGTAATGATGTTGTTTTCGATAAGGTAGTCCATATAAGGCCTTAAAATATTTTCATAGCTGAAAATATGGTGGGCCATAATCAGCAGACCGCAGATACCGAAAATCAGCGCGCATACCGCAAACCCTTTCTTTTCGACGAATGATTTTGTTTTTGACATATCTTTTTCCTCTCTTTCATAATAAGAGTGAATTATACGTTAAATCTGAACAGCACGACGTCTCCGTCTTTCATCACGTAGTCCTTGCCCTCAGAGCGGACGAGCCCCTTTTCTTTGGCTGCGGCGAGAGAGCCGAGGCGGATAAGGTCTTCGTAAGCGATAACCTCCGCTCTTATAAAACCGCGCTCAAAATCGCTGTGAATTTTGCCCGCTGCCTGCGGAGCTTTCGTGCCGTCTGTGATGGTCCACGCTCTCACCTCCGGCTTGCCTGCCGTAAGATAAGAGATAAGCCCGAGAAGGCTGTAGCTCTTTTTAACGAGATTGTCAAGCCCTCCGCTTTCAATGCCGAGGTCTGCGAGAAACAACTCTTTCTCTTCCTTGTCGAGAGAGGCTATTTCCGCCTCAAGCTCTGCGCAGATGGGCAAAACCTCGCTGCCTTCGGCTGCTGCAATTTCGCACACCTTGCGGTAGTTTTCGTTGTTGTTAATGTCGTTTGAAAAGTCGCTCTCGCTCATGTTGCAGGCGTAAATAACGGGCTTTGCCGTTAAAAGAGCAACCTCCGAGAGCCACTGCTTTTCGTTTTCGTCGCATTCGGTGTTTCTTGCGGGCTTTCCGCTCTCAAGGTCGGCTTTGAGCCTTTCGAGAAATTCGTATTCGGCGGCGTAGGACTTGTCGCCGCGCATTGCCTTGCCTACTTTTTCCATGCGTCTTTCAACCATTTCAATATCGGAAAAAATGAGCTCAAGGTTAATCGTTTCAATATCTCTCGCGGGGTCGATAGTTGCGTCAACGTGAACTATGTCGCTGTCTTCAAAGCACCTTACAACGTGAATGAGAGCGTCAACCTCTCTTATATGAGACAGGAATTTATTGCCGAGGCCTTCTCCCTTTGAAGCGCCTCTTACAAGGCCCGCTATATCAACGAATTCAATAAATGCAGGCGTGATTTTTTCGGGTGAATACAGCTCGGCGAGCTTGTCAAGTCTTTCATCGGGCACGGCTACTACGCCCACGTTCGGCTCTATGGTGCAAAAAGGATAGTTTGCGCTCTGCGCGCCCGCGTTTGTTATGGCGTTAAAAAGCGTGCTTTTGCCCACGTTCGGCAGTCCGACAATTCCGAGTTTCATTAAATCAGTCCCTTTCGGAAATTTACATTTGAAAATTATACATCACATCAAATTAAATTACAATAATTTTTTTACTTTTGCTTTACAAATCGTTCTATAATGTTGTATATTATATAAGGGAAATTTCGTATTGCGAAACCTTAATTTATCCGGCAGGTTATTTTTATGAAAAAATTCATTTCCGTCTTTATGGCGTTAACTCTTATATTGCTTTGCTTTTCTTCTTGTTCCGACGATAACACAGAAGAGGATACCACCTATTCATTTGCCGATTCAGAAAATACTTCAAACCTTACTCTCGCTTATACAAAGAGCGATTCGCTTGACCCTTACGACGCGAAATCTCAGCTTAATATTCAGATTTCGAGCCTTGTTTTTGACGGCTTCTTTAAGCTCGATTCTTCTTATGAGCCTCAGGCGGTCGTTGCAAAAAGCGCCTCGATAAACGGCATATCCGTTACCGTAATTCTCAACAACGTTTATTTCAGCGACGGCACGAGAGTGACCGCGCAGGACGCCGAGTATTCGTTCTATAAGGCGAAAGAATCCGATTATTATTCGGCAGGGCTTGAGAATTTCTCGGAGTTTTACGTTTCGTCCGAAAACGTCGTTATGATTACGATGGCGAGAAACGACCCCTACGCTTTAAGCTGCCTCGATTTTCCGATAGTCAAAAGGAACGTTTCCGAGGATGATTTGCCCATAGGCTCGGGCAGATATAAATTCGCGAAGGACGGCGACAATCTTTATCTCGTCGTCAATACGGGCAATCAGTCCTTTAATCCGGCAATCAAAACTATTTCACTTGAAGCTGTTCACGATTACGATTATCTTGACAGCAGCCTCGTTGTGGGCAACACGGCGATTTACTGCAACGACCTGTCTTCGGGCGAATATAAACGCATTAACGCAAACACCGTTGAAATGGGGCTCAACAATCTCATTTACCTCGGCTTTAATCCGACCTCTTTGTTTGCCTATTCCGATTTAAGGCAGGCTCTCAGCCTTGCTCTTGACAGAAACTACGCCGTTTCGGGCGCGTTCCAGAGCCACGCGAGAGGGTCGGCTCTGCCGTTTAATCCCGATTGGTTTGCCGTGAGCGCTTACACTTTTGACCTCGGCGCAAACAGCGAAAAGGCGGCGGAAATGATTGAAAATTCGGGCGTAAACATCAAAAGCGAAGAGATAGTCATTTTATATAACAGCGATAACGGCTTCAAAAAAGAGCTCGCTTCTTACCTTGACGACACGCTCGAAAGCCTCGGCTTTTATTCGAGAATTTACGGCGTTGAAGCCGACGAATTCAAAAACGAAGTGAGATACGGCAACTACGATATTTATATCGGCGAATGCAGACTTACTCAGAATATGGACCTTTACCCTCTGTTTACCGGCTCGTCAAATTTCGGGCTCGCCGAGGGCTCCGAAAGCAATCTGGCTTACGATTCATTCGTTGACGGCAAGATTGAAATAATGGACTTCATCAACACTTTTAATTCCGACGTGCCTTTCGTGCCTGTTTGCTTCAGAAACGCCGCCGTTTCATACACGAGAGCCATTTACGGCGACTTTGCGCCCTGTGACCGAGATTTGTTTTATGATATAGAATCCTGGAGTATAAGATGATGGATATTTACGGCAGCGTAGGTCAGCTTTACGGAGTGGGGCCGAAAAAATTTGAGGCATTGTCAAAGCTCGGCATAGAAACCGTTTATGATTTGCTCACCTATTTTCCGAGAGATTACAGGGATTTTACCAAGGTTTACTCAATTAAAGACGCGCCTCTCGGCGTTGAAGTTTGCGTGAGAGCTTACGTCGGCTCGGCAGCGAGAGAACGCCCTATCAGAAAAGGGCTCACCACCTACACTCTCGACGCTACCGACGGCGAGTCGATAATGGATTTGACTTTTTTTAACAACAAGTATCTCGCGCAGTCGCTTAAAACCGACACCGAATATATATTTTTCGGCAAAATGAGCGTTTACGGCAGAGGCCTCCGCTCCATGGCGTCGCCTCAGGTGACCGCCGTTTCGGATTCGGCTCCGGGCTTAAGACCCGTTTACCCTCAGAGCGCGTCAATAAATTCAAACTATATCGAAAAGCTCGTTAAAACGGCGCTCGATAAATGCGGCGAGCTTGAGGACTGCTTGCCCGTCGAAATCAGAAACGCCTATTGCCTTATGTCGTTTGACGAGTGCATAAGAAACCTGCATTTTCCCAAAAGCGAAGATATGCTCTCGGAAGCGAAAAGAAGATATTCGTTTGAAGAGCTGTTTGACCTGCAGGTGGGTCTGAGCAGGCTCAAAGAAAAGAGCAGAAAGAATTCGCCCGCGGTTTTAAAAACGGACTATACCGAGGAATTTATCGCAAAGCTGCCCTTTGAGCTTACCGGAGCTCAGAAAAGAGCGATTAAGGAATGCTCCGAAGATATGTCGGGCGGCATCACGATGAAC
>CAJOLX010000007.1:0-45059 GCA_905235625.1 uncultured Clostridia bacterium | reverse complement strand
CAAAACCGCCGTTGCCGCCGCCGTTATCTATAACTGCGTTAAAAACGGCTTTCAGGCGGCGCTTATGGCGCCTACGGAAGTGCTTGCGGGTCAGCATTACGCAACGTTCAATTCGTTTTTTGAAAACACCGGCATAAAAACCGCCCTGCTTACGGGCTCCGTTTCAAAAAAAGACAAGCAGAAAATTAAAGAAAGTCTTAAAAACGGCGAAATTGATTTGATTATCGGCACTCACGCTCTCATTCAAAAAGACGTTGAGTTCGCTTCTCTCGGCCTTGCCGTAACGGACGAACAGCACAGGTTCGGCGTGAGCCAGCGCGCGCTGCTCAATTCCAAAGGCAAAAGCCCTCACGTGCTCGTTATGTCCGCAACGCCCATTCCGCGAACCCTGTCTTTCATCATTTACGGCGAGCTCGATTTGAGCATCCTCGATGAAATGCCTAAGGGCAGGCAGAAGATTGAAACTTATCTTATCACCCGAGATAAACGCGAGAGAGCTTACGGCTACGTTAAAAAACATCTCATCGAAGGCAGGCAGGCTTACATTATCTGCCCGCTTATCGACAGCGAAGACGACGCCGATTCAGAGGTTGCGGCGTCAAAGCAGCTTTACAAAGAGCTTTCCGAAGGCTTTTTCATGGGCTTTAAGCCGGGGCTTCTTTACGGCAAAATGAAGCCGCAGGAAAAGCGTGACGTTATGGACGGTTTTGCCCGCGGTGACATTGACGTTCTCATTTCGACCACCGTCGTTGAGGTTGGAGTCGACGTGCCGAACGCCGTTATAATGGTTATCGAAAACGCCGAAATGTTCGGGCTCTCTCAGCTTCATCAGCTCAGAGGCAGAGTCGGAAGAGGCGAATATAAATCGACCTGCATTCTCATCAGCGACAAAGCCGATTCCGAAAATTCAGAGCGGCTCAGAATACTCACCGAAACGACCGACGGCTTTAAAATCGCCGACGAGGATTTAAGGCTCAGAGGCCCCGGAGATATGTTCGGCTCAAGGCAGCACGGCCTGCCCAATATGAAGATAGCCGGTATGCTCAAGGATTCCGAGGTCGTCAGAGAAACGCATTTTGCCGCCGAAAAGCTTCTTAAAGACAATCCCGAGCTTATCGGCGAAGAATACGATTTGCTGAAGAAAAACGTAAACAGAATGTTTATGAGAGGAATTTCGCTTAACTGACTTTTCTCTCACTGAATAAATTTTGATGGGGGAATGTATCGTGAAAATTACCGACATAGTTTCAAGCAAAAAATACTCCTTGTCATTTGAGGTGTTCCCGCCCAAAACGAACACTGCTTTCGCATCGGTTGAACACGCCGTTAACGAAATTGCCGCATTAAAGCCGTCTTATATGAGCGTCACTTACGGCGCGGGCGGAGGCACGAGCAAATACACCCTTGATATCGCAAAAAACATTAAGGACAAATATTCCGTGCCGTCAATAGCTCACCTTACCTGCGTTTCTTCCTCAAAAGAAACGGTTAAGGATATGATTGAAAAAATCCACCTTGCCGGCATTGAGAACGTGCTCGCGTTAAGGGGAGATATTCCGAAAGACGCTCCCGAAGGCGAAGGAACAGGCGATTATAAGCACTCTATGGACCTTATGAGCGACATAAGAAGCAGCGGCTATGATTTTTGCGTGGGCGGAGCGTGCTATCCCGAGGTTCATCCCGAGAGCAAATCCAAGCAGGACGATATTTATTATCTCAAGCAGAAAGCGGACTCGGGCTTTGAGTTTTTTACATCTCAGATGTTTTTTGACAATAATCTTTACTACAATTTCCTTTACAGGATAAGGGAAGCGGGCGTTACCGTTCCGATTATCCCCGGAATTATGCCGATTACCAAAGCGAGCCAGGTCGAGAGGGCGATAAGCCTTTCGGGCTGTTACGTGCCTCAGAGGTTTATAAGCCTCGTTGATAAATTCGGGTATGACGACGCCGCTATGATGCAGGCGGGCATCGCTTACGCTACCGACCAGATAATTGATTTATTTGCCAACAACGTTACCCACGTTCACGTTTATTCAATGAATAATCCTCACGTTGCGCAGGCTATTATGAATAATCTTTCCGACATTCTCGGCAAAGAATAAGGTTTTGACTATGAACGTTCTTGACTATGTAAAATCGAATATTTTACTGCTTGACGGCGGCACCGGCACCCTTCTTCAAAAAAGAGGGCTCAAAAGCGGAGAGTCACCCGAAAGATGGGGCGTTGAGCACTCCGACGAAATGGTCGAAATACACAAGGAGTATTTTGACGCGGGCAGCAACGTTGTTAACACAAACACGTTCGGAGCGAATTCCCTGCATTATTCGGATTTTGAGCTCGAAGAAATCATAAAGCAGGCGATAATAAACGTAAGAACGGCGGCGGAGCAGTCGTCATCCGACAAACCGAAGTTCGTGTCTTACGATATGGGCCCTACCGGTAAGCTGTTAAAGCCCCTCGGCGAGCTTGAATTTGAATTTACCGTTGAGCTTTTCGCGAAGCAGGCAAGGCTTGCCGAAAAATACGGCGCGGACCTTATCAGCATAGAAACAATGAGCGACTGCTACGAAACCAAAGCCGCTCTGCTTGCCGTTAAAGAAAACACGAGCCTTCCCGTTTTTGTTACCAACGCTTATAACGAAGACGGCAGCCTTCTTACCGGCGCTTCTCCCGAAGCGATGGTCGCAATGCTCGAGGGCCTCGGCGCGGACGCCGTGGGTCTTAACTGCTCATACGGCCCCGATAAACTCATGCCCACCATCAAGAAAATTGCCGCCGTATCTTCCGTGCCCGTTATCTTTAAGCCCAACGCAGGCCTGCCCGAGGTAAAGGACGGCAAAACCGTTTACAGCATCGGCGCTGAGGAATTTGCGAAAGAGGTTTCGGAATCCTTTGATTTCGGCGTGAATATTGCCGGCGGATGCTGCGGCACAACTCCCGAATATATTGCCGAAATAAACAAGCTGATTTCGGGCAGAGAGCAGAAATACCCGGAAAACAAAAATATATCGGTCGTTTCATGCTCAACTCACGCCGTTTCTTTCGGCTCAAAACCCGTTATAGTGGGCGAAAGGATTAACCCAACGGGCAAAAAGCTCATTAAGCAGGCGCTTAAAGACAACGACATTGATTATCTCGTAAAAGAGGGCATTGAGCAGAGAAAGTGCGGCGCGAACGTGCTCGACGTTAACTGCGGCCTTGCCGAAATAGACGAATGCGCCGTTTTGCCCGAGGCTGTCGAAAAAATTCAGGCAGTGTGCGCTCTGCCGCTGCAGATAGATACCGCCGACACCGCCGCCATGGAAAAGGCGCTGAGAATTTATAACGGCAAGGCGATGATAAATTCCGTTAACGGCAAAGAGAGCTCCATGCAAAGCGTGTTTCCGCTTGCGAAAAAATACGGCGGATTTATCGTTGCGCTCACTCTCGACGAAAACGGCATTCCCGACACTGCCGAGCAAAGGCTTGCCATTGCGGAAAGAATAATCAAAAGAGCCGCAGAATACAGCATAAAAAAGAAGGATTTGATTTTTGACCCGCTGTGCATGACCGTCAGCGCAGACGATAACGCCGCAAAGGTTACTCTTGACAGCGTGAAGCTCATAAGAGAGCGCACCGGATGCAACGTCATTCTCGGCGTTTCAAACGTTTCTTTCGGCTTGCCCGCAAGGCAGATAATCAACTCATATTTCCTCTCAATGGCTTTTCAAAGCGGATTAACCGCCGCTATTATCAACCCTTTGAACGCCGAAATGATGAACGCTTATTCTTCATTTCTCGCGCTGTCGGGGCTCGATAAAAGCTGCCTCGGCTACATTGAGCGTATGTCGAGCGCTGATTTCTCTTCAAAACCCGCCGAAAACGCTCAGCCCGATAAAGAGAGCATTAAGACCGCTATCGTTGACGGAAGAGCCGATTATGCATGCTCGCTTTGCGAAAAATACTTTGATGAAATCGGCGCGATGCCTCTTGTTAATGAATATATTATCCCCGCGCTCGACGTTATCGGGCAAAGGTTTGAGCAAAAGACCGCCTATCTGCCCCAGCTTCTTATGAGCGCGGACGCCGCGAAGTCTTGCTTTGAAATCGTTAAATCAAAAGCTTCCGCCGAAAGCGCCGAAAATAAATATACCGTTATTCTTGCCACCGTTCACGGCGATATTCACGACATAGGCAAAAATATCGTTGCCCTTCTGCTTGATAATTACGGTTACAACGTTATAGACCTCGGCAAAAACGTGAGCAAAGAGGACGTGCTGAAAGCCGCCGAAGAAAACGGCGCGAAGCTCGTGGGTCTCAGCGCTCTTATGACCACTACCGTGCCCGCTATGGAAGATACGGTGAAGCTCATTAAAGAGAAGAGGCCCGATATCAAGGTCATCGTCGGCGGAGCAGTGCTGACGGATGAGCTCGCTTCAAGAATGAACGCCGACGCTTACTGCCCCGACGCCATGGCTTCCGTAAGATTTGCCGAAAGCATAGAATAAAAAACTTATCCGGTGATAACATGAACTTTAAAGTATTGACCTATAATATTCAGCACGGAGTCGATCAGCACTCGGAGACCCGTGAAATTAACCTTGACCAAATTGCGGATATTATCGGCAACGTCGGGGCAGACATAGTTAATCTCAACGAAGTTTACGGCGCGGGGGAATTCCCCGGCAAGCCCTACGAAATGAACGCCTCTTATCTTGCCTCAAAATGCGGCTATAACTATTCGTTTTTTTCACCTGCCATCACCGCGAACGGCAGACCCTACGGCAACGCATTTTTTTCAAAATATCCCATTCTCTTTGCCGAGGTTATTCCAATTCCCGACCCGTTGAGAAAAACCGAACGCGTTCATTATGAGAGCAGGGTTATACTCAAAACGGTCATAAAGCCCGAGGGCAAATGCCTGACCGTTTTTTCGAGCCATTTCGGCGTTGCGAAAAATGAAGAGAGAAACGCCGTTGACCTGATGTGCGACCTCATAAGCGAAGAGAATAACGATATTATCTGCATGGGCGACTTCAACGTTACGCCCGATAATGAAATTACCGCGCCTCTTTTGAAGGCTCTTAAAAACACTTCCGCCGATAACGAACCCACCTTCCCGTCATACAGCCCGGAAATCAAGATTGATTATATCCTCGTTTCGGAAAACGTTGACGTTATAGGCGGCAAACCTCTTAATATAATTGCCAGCGACCATTTTCCTTACGTCGCCGAGCTTAATATATAAAACATTCTTGAAAGGAATGATTTCTTTGGAAAACGTTTGCAAATATCCGGTAATTCTCGTTCACGGAATGTTCGGATGGGGCGATGATGAGGGAATTAACGAAAGGCTGCCTTATTGGGGAGCCAACACTTGCAATATTGAAGAGCATTACAGAGAGCAGGGCTTTGACATATATGCGGCTTCCGTCGGCCCGGCTTCTTCCGCGTGGGACAGAGCCTGCGAGCTTTACGCAAGGCTTGTCGGCGGTCCGGTTGATTACGGCAAAGCTCACTCCGAAAAATGCAATCACAAAAGATACGGCAGATTTTATCCCGAGCCGCTTCTTGAGAAATGGGACAGCGAGCATAAAATCCACCTTGTGGGTCACAGCTTCGGCGGCAACACGATCCGTCTGCTCTGCCACCTTCTGACTTACGGCGATGAAGACGAAAGAGCCGTAACGGATGAGGACGAGCTTTCGGAGCTTTTCAGAGGCGGCCATGAAGACCTCATAGCGAGCATAGTAACTATCTGCGCTCCTCATAACGGCACCACGACTTTCCTTGCGGCAAAAAAATTCGGCTTGCTTCCCGCCGTTAAATTCATCGTTTACAACTACATGGGCATAATGGGCAGGTCGCCCGCCGAGGGAACCGTATTTGATTTTCACCTTGAGCAGTACGGCCTGAGCGACACGCCCGGTCAGAAAGACGCTTATCCCATAAGAAGAGCCAAGAAAAAATTTAAAGAAAACAAGGATAACGTTGAATATGATTTAACGCCCGAGGGTGCGAGAGACCTCAATAATTATATTGAGATTTCTCCAAACACCTATTATTTCTCGTATTCTTACAATTCCGTTACCTGCAATTTCACGGGTCAGGTTCATATTCCTTGGTATATTGATTTTCCGTTTCTCGGCTTCACGTCCGAGCTCATTCTCCTTTACAACAGATATTTCAGACCCGGCAAAAATTATCCTTTCGCCGATTACTGCAACGACGGCCTCGTTGATTTAACGTCCGCCATGCATCCGAAGGATGAGCCGCACGTTAGCTATTCGCCCGAAAATTTTGAAAAGGGCATATGGAACGTTATGAGAACGAGAAACGGCGACCACGGCACTCCCATAGGGCTTTTGTCGCCCGTTGAAGATACCTTCGCGCTTTATGATGAGATTTTCTCCATCATGTATGAGGTTGAGAAAAAAATAAACTGATAATTCGGGGTATTCGTTATGATTAAATTCGGAACAGGCGGCTGGAGAGCCGTTATAGGCAAAGATTTTGTGTGCGAAAATATCAGAGCCGTCGCTGCGGGCGTGCTCGAGATGATCAAAGAGGACGGCAAGGACGATAAGCCCGTCATAATAGGCTACGACAGGCGCTTTCTGTCGCTTGACGCGGCAAAATGGGTAGCCGAGGTGCTGGCGGCGGGCAACGTGAAAGTGTATTTTCTCAACCGCTCCGCTCCCACTCCTCTCATTATGCACACAGTGCTTAAAAGAGGCCTTTATTACGGCATAGAGATAACGGCAAGCCACAATCCTTCCGAATATAACGGCATTAAGCTTATTGTCGAGCAGGGCAGGGACGCTCCCGTTGAAGTGACGGAGAGGCTCGAAAAAATAATCGAAGGCGTTTCAAACCCCGCTTATATCGACTTTGACAAAGCCGTTAAAGACGGGATGATAGAATATATCAAAAATCCCTTTAACGATTATATCGACGACATAATCGCTCAGATTGATATGCAGGCTTTAAGAGACAGAGGCCTTCGCGTGCTGTTTGACGTTATGCACGGCTCAGGCAGCTATCCGCTCGTTGTTATTTATCACACGGCAAGATGCACCATTGATTCAATTAACCTCGATAAGGACGCATTTTTCGGCAATCAGATGCCTGCTCCCACCGATGAAAGCCTCGCTCTGCTCAAATACAGAGTAAAGCTTGACAATTACGACCTCGGCATCGCTCTTGACGGCGACGGCGACAGGCTCGGCATCGTTGACTGCACCGGCAAATATATTGAGGCAAACTCAATTCTTTGCATGCTCTATTACTACCTGCTCAAATACAAAGGCTGGAAAGGCCCGGTAGTAAGAAACATCGCAACTACCCATATGCTCGATAAAATAGCCGAGAGCTTCGGCGAAAAATGCTATGAAGTGCCCGTCGGATTTAAGTATATCTCCGCTAAAATCGACGAGGTTGACGCCGTTCTCGGCGGCGAATCCTCAGGCGGACTTACCGTAAGAGGTCACATTCACGGCAAAGATTCCATTTACGCCGCTTCTCTGTTTTCTGAGATGATAAGCGTTACGGGCAAAACTCCCGCCGAAATTCAGCAGGAGCTTATGGAAAGATACGGCAGTCACGAAATGTCGGAATGCAATTTAACGTTCAGCGAAAGCGAAAAGGAGAGGGTCAATGAAATATTGATGGTTAAGAAGCTCCTTCCCGAGTTCGGCGTTCAAACCGAAAAAGTAAGCTATGAGGACGGGTGCAAGGTCTATTTCAAAAACGGCGATTTTGTTATTTGCAGGTTTTCGGGCACCGAGCCGCTTTTAAGAATTTTTGCGGAGAGCGACTCAAAAGCCCACGCGCAGGTTTATATCGATTCGTTCAAACAGTTCCTTAACATCTGAATTTATTTCCGGAGGTAAACAAATGAAAAAACTTTCAGCGGTTTTACTCGCTCTTTTGGTTCTCCTCGTTTCTCTTTGCTCGTGCGGCGCTTCTGCCGATAAAAACGCAGCGTATACCGATAATTCTTTTGAATACGGATACGGCTTTGACGAAGCTTACGGCGAAGAACCCGAATATAAATCCGAAAACGCCGCTAAAGCCGATTATCAGGCGATAGAAGACGCTTCTTCAAGAAAAATCATAAGGGACGCTTCCGTCACCGTTGAAACGGAAAAATATGAGGATTTCAGCTCGGCTCTCGAAAAAGAGATAGCTTCTGTCGGCGGATACGTTGAGTCTTCGCAGGAATACGGCAATAACTACAACTATTCTTCTTATCGCCGCTGCGAGCTCGTTATAAGAGTGCCCGCCGAAAAGCTCGATGATTTTCTCTCGCAGATGTCTTCGATTTCATCTGTCACCTCAAAATCGCTTTCAACGAGAGAAGTTACCGGCGATTATATTGACACTCAGAGCGAAATAACAGCCCTCGAAACCGAAAGAGACGCTCTGCTCGCGATTCTCGCCAAAGCCGATACGGTTGAGGATTTGATAACCGTGCAGGAAAGGCTGTCTAGGGTTAATTCGAGCCTTCAGTCATATAAGAACAAGCTCAAAACCTATGACGAGCTTATCGCTTATTCAAAGGTCAATATGAGCGTTAACGAGGTGGCGAGAGCTTCGTCCAAAGAAACGAAGAAATCCTTCGGCTCCGAGGTAATATCGAGACTTCTCGATAATCTCTATAATATCGGCATGGGCTTCAGAAACTTTGCCGTATGGTTTATAAGCTCTCTGCCATATATTCTGATTTTTGCCGTGATAATCGTTGTCGTTATTCTGATAATTAAAAAAGCGGCAAAACGCAGAAAAAAGAAAAATGAAATTAAAGAAAACTAAATAAAACCTATTAAAGCAGTAAAGCGCCCCCGGAATTATCCGAGGGCGCCGACGTTTATATATTACTTATTATATTCTTCCGCAGCCGTATGTGCGCAGATTTTGATAAGCTCGTTTATTTCGTCGGGAACGTCTTTGAGCTTAAAGGGGGAGTCAAGGCAGCTTTCGCCGAAAAACGCTTCGTAAAGAACGCATCCCGCCGCGAAGGCTCCGAGCTCGCTTGCCTGAACGCCGTCTTTCGTGAGCAAATTTTCAAGCGAGGTTGCGCCGAGAAGCCTGAAAGCGTGGCCAATCGGTATTATGCCGTCTATTTCTTCGTTTGCGGACGTTACGGAGCAGGTGTGCTTTATCATCTCAAACATATTTTCGCTGTCTTTGCCGTAAAATTCTCTGAAACAGTGGAGAGTGCAGTTATTTTCAAATGCCCAGGGCTGAACGAGCATAATTTTAGCTCCCGGGTGCATCATTCTGCAATAGGCGGACAGCTCGCCGAGATAGGGCTTGTAGCTTTCTTCGTCGCCGCTGAGCTCTCCGTTTTGCTGCAAGGTGATAAAATCCCAGTCCTCTTCTTCAACAGCCTCGTGCAGAGCTATGCCGTCCGGCCTCATCATTTCGGTTTCAAAAGGCAGATAGGTTTCGTAAAAATAAACTTCCTCTTCGTCTGTGTAGTTGCGATAATGGTCTTCAACGCTTGCGCCTTCATAGCAAAGGTTTGAAAGCAGCAGCTCTTTTCCCGCTTCTTTCGCAAGACGGTTGAGATATAAGTGAGCGCTGCTCGTTTGTTCGTTGCCTATTGATAAAACTTTCATTTTTATGACCTCTTTAAAACGTTTCTGCCGTTTTTGTTTTGCTTTTCAATCACTATGAAATAAATCGAAACGAGCATAAGATAAGGAAACGGCGCGAATATGCCGGGGTTTACGAGCGACATCATCTCAAGACCGATGAATGAGAGAAACATCGTGAGAGAAAAGAAAGAAACGTTATTTAAAAATACTTTTATTCTTAATATATTCAGATAAACGTAGGCGGCGATGCCGATAATGCCCATTGAAGCGGCAACCTGCAAAATAGAGTTATGATACCAGCAAAGAGTGTGCTCGGCGCTCGGGTGAACGTCTCTGTTGCCCATGTAGGCTATGCCTCTGCCGTTTATCGGGTTAAATTTAAAGTCCGCTATTCCTCGCCTGTAAAGCTCTATTCTCGTGTTGGCTTCTTCGGGATTTCGCATTCTGTCAATCGTGTATTGAATTAAATCGAAGAAATATTTTCGGGAAACAATCAGCGCGAAAACGCAAATAACTATCGTTATTATTTCCGCTTTTCTGTGCTTCTTGTCAAGAATTATCATCACCGCAATGCAGATAACAAGCTCTGCGGCGCCGAATATAAGCCCTCCGCGCGACCCTGTCAGCAATATTTCGCCGTAAACGAGTATTCCCAATATGTAGAAAATAAAGTGCTTCCTTGAGTAATAAAACACAAACGGCATTGCGAGCATTAAAAGGGTTGAGCCGTTATTTCTCCACTGAAACGGTATCACGTGCAGATGGTCCGCAAGCTCGTTTCGCCTTGAGAGATATTCGTAAATAAGGCAAAGCGTTATGACGATAACCGTTGACACCATCATTTTGCAAAACTTATCTTCAAAATCATAGTCTTTTTTGCTCTCAAAAGAATCGGCAACATAGCAGCATATAATAACCATGCCGAAGCCTAAAGAAATCATATAAAAAATCGAGGTGGGGGAGAAATACGTGCGTGGGTTTATAACTCCCACTCCGCCCAAAACGAGAGCGAAAGAAGCGGCAATCATTCCTCTGAGAATGCCGAAATTTTTGAGCTTTCTGTGATAAATGAAAAAGTGAGAGAAAAAGCAAATCGCAATGGGGAAAATGAAGGGCCAGAGCTTAAGAAATTCGCCGGTGCTGTATTTCAGCCTGATAGCAAAGCACGATATCAGCATCATGCCTTCAAACGCCGGCAGCAAATCGTCGGTGAGCACCATGGTAACGGTGCAAACGAGAGCCAAAAGCACAACGCCCAAAACTCCCTTATCGGTAAAAATGAAAACTCCGCATAATATAACGAAACAAAGGGTGTATAAATCGGAATGAAGAAAACGCCTAACGCTTTCAAGCCGGCTGTTAAATTTGCCGTTTTCGTTTTCCAAAGCTTATACCTCCTTTGCGAGTTTAAATTCAAGTGAATTATACAACCTAATTGACACATTTACAACAAATATTACGATATTGTAAACTTTGCAAAAAAGTCTTGATTTTTGGTAACAAAGTGATAAAATAGCGTTAGCACTCGATGACAAAGAGTGCTAACTGAATTTTTGAACTAATTTATTTGGAGGTTATAAAGATGAAAATTAAACCTTTGACTGACCGCGTTGTCGTAAAGTCCGTCGAGATTGAAGAAACCACAGCGAGCGGCATTATTCTTGCGGCTTCTGCTCAGGAAAAGCCCCAGATCGCCGAAGTGGTCGCCGTAGGCCCCGGCGGAGTTGTTGACGGCAAAGAGGTTGAAATGTACGTTAAGGTCGGCGACAAAGTCATCACCGGCAAATACAGCGGCACTGAGGTCAAGCTCGACAATGAAGAGTACACCATAGTTCGCCAGAGCGACATACTTGCTATAGTAGAATAATTAAGGGAGGAAAATAATTATGGCTAAACAGATTATTTACGGAGAAGAAGCCCGCAAGGCTCTTCAGAGCGGCGTTGATCAGCTTGCCGATACCGTTAAAATTACACTCGGCCCCAAGGGCAGAAACGTAGTGCTTGATAAGAAATACGGCGCTCCGCTCATCACTAACGACGGCGTTACCATCGCCAAGGAAATTGAGCTTGAGGATCCGTTTGAGAATATGGGCGCTCAGCTCGTTAAAGAAGTTTCCACCAAGACCAACGACGTTGCGGGCGACGGCACCACCACCGCCACTCTTCTTGCTCAGGCTCTCATCAGAGAAGGCATGAAAAACGTTACCTCGGGCGCGAACCCCATGGTAGTTAAAAAGGGTATGGCAAAAGCGGTTGATACCGTTGTTGATTGCCTTAAAGCAAATTCAAAGCCCGTTGAAGGCTCCAAGGATATAGCGAGAATAGGCACTATCTCTTCCGGCGACGAAGAAGTGGGCAGATTCATAGCGGAGGCTATGGAAAAGGTTACTTCAAACGGCGTTATCACCGTTGAAGAGTCCAAGATTGCCACCACCGAGGCGGAAGTAGTTGAAGGCATGCAGTTTGACCGCGGCTACATTTCTCCCTATATGGTAACCGATACCGAAAAGATGGAAGCTGTTATTGACGACGCTCTCATCCTTATCACCGATAAGAAGATTTCCAACGTTCAGGAAATTCTTCCTCTTCTTGAGCAGATTATGCACGCGGGCGGCAAGCTCGTTATAATTGCCGAAGACGTTGAGGGCGAAGCTCTCTCCACCATTCTTGTCAACAAGCTGCGCGGCGTATTCACCTGCGTTTGCGTTAAAGCCCCCGGTTTCGGCGACAGAAGAAAAGAAATGCTTCAGGATATCGCCATTCTTACCGGCGGCGAGGTCATTACCTCCGACCTCGGCCTCGAGCTTAAAGATACTCAAATCAGCCAGCTCGGCAGAGCCCGTCAGGTTAAAATTTCCAAGGAAAACACCATCATCGTTGACGGCGCAGGCTCCAATGACGAAATTCAGGCAAGAATCGGCCAGATTAAGTCCGCGATGGAAGTCAGCACCTCCGAGTTTGATACCGAAAAGCTCCAGGAAAGACTTGCGAAGCTCGCAGGCGGCGTTGCCGTTATCAAAGTCGGCGCAGCCACCGAAACCGAAATGAAGGAAAAGAAGCTCAGAATAGAAGACGCTCTTGCCGCTACGAGAGCTGCTGTTGAAGAAGGCTGCGTTGCAGGCGGCGGCGTTGCTCTGCTCAACACCGTAAATTCCGTTAAAGCTTTGCTTGACGCAACGGAAGACCCGGACGAAAAGACCGGTATCAGAATAGTGCTCAAAGCTCTTGAGGAGCCCGTTCGTCAGATAGCCGCCAACGCGGGTCTTGAAGGCAGCGTAATCGTAAACGAGATTATGTCTTCCGGCAAAGATGGCTACGGTTACAACTTCGCGACCGATTCTTACACCGATATGGCTCAGGCAGGTATTCTCGATCCTACCAAGGTGACACGTTCTGCTCTTCAGAATGCGGCTTCCGTTGCCGCTATGGTTCTTACCACCGAGAGCCTCGTTACCGATAAGCCCGATCCCGCAGCAGACGCCGCAAACGCTGCAGCTATGGCTGCCGCGACTCAGGGCGGAATGTATTGATAGCCACAAAGCAAAAATTAACGCAGAGGCGATGAAAACCGCTTCTGCGTTTCTTTTTATACCGTTTATTATCATTCGTAAAAAGCTCTTTCGCCGCCAATGTATTTCGGCCTCGTTCTCGCGGCGTTCACTCTTGCGGAGCCAATCACGTTGTTTTCGAGCCTTAACGGCACGGCGACTCTTTTAAGATGCATGCCTATCATAGTGTTGCCGATGTCAAGCCCTGCGTGCGCTTTTATTTCTTCAACTGCGACGGGGTCTTTGAGATTGTGATAAACCGTTGTTGCGAATGAGCCGCCCGCATGCGGATGAGGCACCACGCTGACCTCTTCAAAGCCGTATTTTTCGGCGGCTTCTCTTTCGATTATAATCGCTCTGTTAAGATGCTCGCAGCACTGAGCGGCAATAAAAATATTTCTTTCTCCGAAAGTGTCTTTTAATGCCTTCACAATTTCTTCTGCTGTTTCAACGCTTCCGCTCGTTCCGATTTTTTCGCCGAGCACTTCGCTCGTTGAGCAGCCGATAACGGCTATTTCTCCGCTTTTTATGCCGGATTTCTCTATTAGCTCAAGCGCCGCGGCTCTTGTCTGATCATAAATTTCACTCATTTAAATCACCTTTAATCTTTTATATCTTTTGTATTTTGTCAAGCAGTTTTGATTTTACAAGCGCGGATATAATCAGCGCCGAGAATACAGCGCTTGCTCCCGCCTGAATAAAGTTAAACGGTATGTTGCCTGCGGCGGAAAGCTTGTATTGCAAAATGAAATATTCATAAACGAAATAGAGCAGGGGAACGTGAATTTCGGATAACACGCTCGCCACAGCGCCGCCCGTTATTTTATGTGATTTGAACGCCTTAAAAACAAAGTAGGCTGTAACGGGAGTGAGCGCTTTTATTATCGCAGTGCCGGGAGCGTAAAACGCGAAGCCGAGCAGAATGTCGCTCAGTCCGCCGCCGATTGCCGCGGCGAGAGCTCCGTAAGCGGGGCCGAGAACTATTCCGGCTAATATATTGAAAGTATCGCTTACGTTAAGATAACCGTTTCCGCTCGGCAGCGGAATGTGTATCGTTATGGCGGTTACCGCGATTATGGCTGCGAAAAGCGCAGACAATATAAGTTTTGTCAGCTTTTTCATATTTTCCTCCAAATCGGGTTGCTTTTGTGTTTGAAATAGATTATAATCAGAATTGGCATTAATTCAATGCCCATTTTACACTTTGTTTATAATGCCAGATTTAATTTTTTTCGGTGATTTTATGGTTACTTACGTTTTTGAAAAGAATAAAGGAGAGCCTCTTTATCGGCAGCTTTATGAGTTTTTAAGAAACGATATTATATCGGGCGTTTTGGCGGGCGGCACAAAGCTGCCTTCAAAAAGAGCTTTTGCCGACCATCTGGGCGTGAGCAAGGTCACGGTTGAAGGAGCCTACTCACTGCTTATTTCGGAAGGATACGTTTATTCTTTGGCTAAAAAGGGCTATTTCGTTGAAGACAGCGTTGATATTAAGCCTCACGCCGCGGGGAAGGCTCACGCCTCGGTAAAAGAAGAAGAAAGCAAAAAATACGCGGTGGACTTAAGCTCCAATACAGTCCCTCCCGGTCAGTTTCCGTTTTCCGTATGGTCAAAGCTTATGAGAAACGTCTGCCTCGATTACAGAGACGAGCTGCTTCTTCCCATGCCATATAACGGCGCCGAAAATTTGAGAGAAAGCATTGCGGAGTTTTTGTTTGAGCAAAGGGGAATGAACGTTTTGCCCTCTCAGATTATCATAGGCTCCGGCTCCGAATATTTTTACTCCGTAATTGTGAGAATGCTGGGCAATGACCTTATTTATGCCGTTGAAGACCCTTGCTACCGCAGAATTGCTCTCTCATACGCTCAAAACGGCGTTGAGCGTGTTCCCGTGCCGATAGATAAGGGCGGCATAATCACCGAAAAGCTCAAAGAATTAAATCCGGACGTGCTTCATATTTCGCCCTCTCACAATTTCCCCACGGGAACGGTTACGGGGCCGAGAAGAAGAAAAGAAATTTTAAACGCCTTTTTCGGCGCGAACGGAAAATATATTATTGAAGATGATTTTGACAGCGAGCTCAGATTTAACGGAAAGCCGATTCCCACTCTTTATTCATCCGATCCCGAGTCGAGAGTAATTTATATGAACACCTTCTCAAAAACTCTCGCTCCGTCAATCAGGATAAGCTACATGGTCGTGCCGTCTTCTCTTGCCGAAAGATGCAGAAGCGTCGTTTCAGCGGGCGGCTGCCCCGTGTCTTCTTTTGAGCAATACACTTTAGCCGGGTTTATTTCAAAGGGCTATTTTGAGCGGCATTTAAACCGAAACAGAAAGTATTATAAATGCCTTCGCGACAGTTTGATTTCGGCATATAAAGATAATCCGATTTCAAAACTTTCGGAGATTGAAGAATCCGACGCAGGCCTCCATTTCTTTATTAAGCTTTACACCGATATGGATGATGAAAAGGTAAAAACCGGGCTCGAAAATGCGGGCATAAAGGTTTCTTTTCTTTCCGATTACGTCGCCTGTCCGTCAAAAGAAACTCAGCACAGGCTGCTCGTTAATTATTCGGGCCTTACGGTCGATGGTTTTCTTACAGCGGCTGATAAAATTTGCGATATTATTTCTTCTCATTAGCAATTGAAATGTTTTGCCGATAATGTTATAATTCTTCAAAAGGGGAGATAGTTATGTCTAAGTTATTAAGAAAAAGTGTTTCCGTATTTATCGCTTTCGCGATAGTTCTTTCGTGCTTTGCCGGCATAAACGTTTTTGCCGAGGAAGAAACGTGCCCTTATATCTATATTCACGGCTTTATGGCGCAGGAAATAATCGCCGATAAGAATGACAGAGACAGCGAAGTGCTTTGGCCGCCTGAGGGCTCGGATATTCTTGACACCGTTAAACAGTGCCTGCCCGACCTTCTTAAATTCCTCGTTACAAGAAATTACAGGAAGCTCGGCGACGCTATAATCGGGCCCGCTGCGGAGCTTTTGAGCAAAGCAAATCTTGACATAAACGGCGAGCCGTCCGACGGCAGCGGAGTATATTTCGCTTATCCTCCCGCGTCGTCCATAACGAAATCTTCCTATCTCAAATTCAGATATGACTGGAGGCTTGACCCCATAGAGCTTGCCTCTCAGCTCAATGATTACATAGAATATGTCGTTCGGGCGTCCGGCAGCGAGCAGGTCGTTATAGAGTGCCACAGCTTCGGCGGAATAGTTGCCGAAACTTATCTTCAGCTTTACGGCGGCGACAGAATAAAGAGCGTTTGCTATAACACCACGGCTATTTACGGCGAAACCTACACGGGCGAGCTTATGAGCGGCGAACTTTATATTGACCCCGACGCAGTTACCGAATATCTCAGAGGAATGCTCAGCGAAAACGAAAGAGCCGAGCTTATAGGTATGCTGCTTGACGTTATGAATGACGCCGGCGTTACCGACGATTTGTCATCCATTCTTAACGGCATAGTGGAAAATCTCGGCGATGAGCTCAAAAAAGAAATTCTTCTTCCCATGTTCGCCGGCTGGCTCAGCATCTGGGCTATGATACCCGACGATTACGTTGACGCGTCCATTGATTACGTTTTCAATGAGCTGTATAAAGACGACGGCCTTGACCATTCGGGCCTTCGCGAAAAGGTTGATAATTACAACGAAATGATAAGGCCGTTTAAAACGGAAACTTTGCTCGCTCAAAACGAAACTGCAAACGTTTACGTCGTTTCAAGATACGGCTACGCTACCGTTCCCCTTACCGAAAAATGGAAGCTCATGACCGACACCGTCGTTGACACCGCTTTTTCGTCAATGGGAGGCACTTGCGCCGATTACGGCTCTGCTTTTGCCGATGATTTCGTTTCTCAGTGCGACCCCGCATATCTTAACGCCGATAAAACCGTTTACGCGGCAACCTGCCTTTTCCCCGACCAAACGTGGTTTGTGAGAGATTTAACGCACGCGAAGAGCCCGTCCTCTCTCGAAAACTTTATGAGCGCTCTGCTCTATTACGACGGTCAGGCGGATATAAACACCTTCGCTGAATATCCGCAATATCTTGTTTATGATTATGCCGACGGTTCGCTTTCACCCGACGAAGGCACTCCCGCCGCGGAAAAATCGTTTTTTGAAAAGCTGTTTGATTTTTACCGCATGATTTTAAGATTTTTCAGAAGAATCATTGATTTCATTTTTTAAGGAGATAATGACATGGGCAATAAGATAATAGTTGCCGGGCTCGGTCACGGCGGAATTGCCGCTGCCGCTCAGCTTGCGGGCGCAGGATATGACGTTACCGTTTACGAGCAAAAGAAAGAGGGAACTCTCGGCTATGACTGGACGGATATTTTCGCGCCCGGTTCGCTCGGAACAGCAGGCATTCCGATGCCGCCCGCCGATAAGTTTTCATACAAAGAGGATATGACCTTTTTCGGCCCTTCCGAAAGGAAAGGATTAAGGCAGCACGTGCCGCAGGATCAGCTTGAGATAAAAATGGAAAGGCGCGATATTTACGAGCATCTTATAAATCACGCCGTTTCGTGCGGAGTAAAAATTGTTTATGAATGCAAGGTAAACGCTCCGATAATTCTCGGCAGCAGGGTAATCGGCATAAGCACCGACAAAGGCGATATTTACGGCGATTTAATAATCGACGCCTGCGGCATGAATTCGCCTGTCAGAAGAAATCTGCCCGAATCTTTCGGCATTCAGAGAGAAATAGCAAGAAGCGAAAAAATAAGCATTTTCAGAGCTTTCTACGAAAAAGCGAGCGACGAAGAGGTTGAGGCAAAATTCAAAGTGTCGCTCTTTAAAGACGGAAAGCAGGGCATAAGCTGGGTAGCTTCCGAAGACGAATACACCGACGTTCTCATCGGCAGATTTGACGACCTTGACGAAGAAGAGGCTCAGCGCTTTACGGAGCTTTTGAGAAAAGACAATCCGAGGCTCGGCAAAAATATCGTAAGAGGCGGTCAGTTTGTCGAGATACCCGTAAGGCAGGCTCTTTCTCAGCTTGTGGCGGACGGTTACGCGGCAATAGGCGACAGCGCTTTTATGACCGTGCCTCTCATCGGCTCCGGCATAGCCAACAGCCTCAAAGCGTCAAAATGCCTTGCGGACGCCGTTAATGCCGATAAAAACGGCTTCTATAACTGCGAAACGCTTTGGCCCTATCAGTATAATTTCTTTAAGACTCTCGGCGGAGGTCTTGCGCCGCTTGCCAACGCAAAATCATTTTTGTTAACGCTCACTCCCGAAGAAATAGATTACGCCATTGAAAGCGGAATGGTAACGGAAGATAACGTGACGATAGGCGCAGATTTTACGAGCGCAGCTTCCTTAAACACCGATTTTCTCGATATTTTCAATAAAGCCAAGCTTATTTGCAAAAATCCGGTTCTGCTCAAAAAGCTGCCCTCAGCCGGCTCAAAAATTGCCAAGGCAATGGGCGTTTGCTCAATGATTCCCCGCAAATACAGCTCCGAAAAAGTGAAAAATTGGAAGAAGATGTATGAAGCCGCATTCTGATAAAATGGAAAATTTAGAATTCAAATCATTAAAAAACGCAAGGGATTTCAGCTCATTGACAACCGAAAACGGCAAACATATAAGGCCCGGAGCCGTTATCCGTTCCGGTTCGCTTTATAACCTAAAAAAGTCCGATTTAAAGCTGCTTAAAGAGAAGTATAATCTTAAAGCGGTTATTGACCTTCGCTCTATGCATGAAAAGGAAAATAAACCGGACACTTTGCCCGAAGGCGCCCGTTATTATGAAAATCCTTATTATAATGAAGCTACTCTTGCGATTACCTCGGGCATGGGCTCCGACGTTTTGACGGCTCTTAAAACCTCTAAAAACAAGCAGGAACTTTATAATTACGTGCCCGACCTTAAGAGTGTTTATCCTCTTATGGCGTCGAGCGAATATACCGTGTCGCAAATGGCGCAATGCCTGAGAATAATATTCAATAACCGCGAAGGCTCCGTTATCTTTCACTGCACTGCCGGTAAAGACAGAACGGGTGTTACTGCCGCCGTGCTGCTGCGCATTCTCGGCGTTCAGGAAAAAGATATTATTGACGATTATCTCTACACTAACGTTAGGTATAAAAGCATATCGTCGTTTTACGGAAGGCTCGCTCTCATTTTCTTAAGGGACAAGCCTCTTGCGGAAAAGGTCAAAAAAGTCTTTCTCGTTGACCGCGAATATTACGAGGCGTTCTTTAATGAAATTGATAATGTTTACGGCTGCTTTGATAATTTTGTTAAAGACGGATTAAAGCTGACGGACGAAGAAATCGAGGGTTTTAAAGACTATATTCTGATCTGAGATTAATCCTTGACAATTTTTTGCGAAAGTGTTAATATGAAATTGATTTCGAGAGGGAAAGCGCGGTGCAATTCCGTCGCAACATCCATTGCCGTAACAGTCGGAATGCCTGTCGGGATTTAAATAGTTAAAGGCTGTCGGCTCTGCCGCTCAGCCGCCACAAGGTGCCTTTGGGAATGAAGGGTGCTGCCGGTTTAGGATGCTTTGTTATCTTAGGCTTTATTCGGCGCGCCTTTCTTATGGAAGGCGCGCGTGTTATTTTCAGGAGGTAAAAAATGAACACAAAACTCAGCGAAAAAATTATTGCCGTTCTCACCGCTTTCGCGATGATGGTGTCTTTTGCGTGCGTCGGCGCATTCGCAGATGAAGTCTCGGCTGCCGAGACTATAACGGCTCAGGTAAGCTTCTATGACGGCGAATTCAAATTCGCGCCTTTAACCGTAGAAGTTTATGACGGCATTGCCGAAGATTACGGATTTGAGGTTGCCGGGGAAGACCATAACGGCAACGAAATAGACTATATCACCGTTTTTGACGTGCTCGTAGCGGCGCACGCATCCCTTTACGGCGATGATTTCTCAACGGAGGATTATATCGGCTTTTCGAGCCATTACACCTCAAAGATTTTCGGCGTATCCGGCTCAATAAGCTACACCGTTAATGATGCTCAGCCTAACGACGGCATATACAATGAACTTTACGGTTCCTATACCGGTTTTTCCATTGACGAAGCTCCCGTTTCAGACGGCGATAAGGTGATGTTCTACACCCTTCAAGACAGTTACTGGTCAGACTATAACACCGTGTTTGACGCCAACGTTTACTGCGTTTCATCGGCTGTTCCCTGCTTTGCGGAAGTTTCGGCTGTTTGCCTTTCATGGTACGGCTCATATTCCGAAGATGTGATTGCCCAGCACACTGTTCACGCAGACGGAGTTAAGGTGCTTTACACTCAGGATTTTGAAAACTTCACCGAGCTCGGCGTTGTTGAAGACGGTCAGATTGAGCTCGCATTTGAAGAGGAAGGCACTTATTATATCGTTACCGAAGGCGCCATAACAGACGATTATGACGAGGATGTGCCCATTATCGGAAACTACGCGGTCGTTGAATATGAATTTGCCGACAGTGAGATTGATGATCCTGTTCTCGACCCTGTTGAAGAAAATCTCGTTTTCCCGTTTTTCTTCTTCTTCAAAGATATCGACATTAGCTTTGACGCATCAAGCGAGGGCAGATTAACACTTGTTATCAATATAGTTTTCACAGACCTTCTGGGCAATAACGCAGACCGTCTTTTCAACCTTTCAATTAATCTTCTTCCCTTTGCGGTTATTGCTTAACAGCCGTTTTTTGAATTTTAATTATTGGTGAAGTCATGCTTAAAAAAACAACTTGTTCCGCTTTGATCGTTTTGCTTGTAATGAGCCTGTTTTCTTTTCCGTCATATGCCTTGACGGTATCGTCCGCGCCGCCCGTTTCCGCTTCCGATACGGAGGAAAAGTGGATTCTCGATTTAGGCACAGATTATAAAAACGCGCCGAGCATACCCGTTTTAAGCGGAAATTATCTCTACGTTATGAGCGGCAAAAAGATATTGAAGGTTAGCAAAGAAACCGGCAAAATCGTTTGCGAAGGCAATATGTCCGGCAGGCCGACTTACGCCTACGTTCCCGTAACCGTTGCCGCGGGCAAGGTTTTTTGCCCCATAGGCGACGGAGTTATAGAAGCCTTTGACGCCGATAATCTCAATAAGCTTTGGAGCGCTCACGACCCTCTCGAAGGGCAGGCGCTGACCGATATTTATTATTATGACGGCAAGATTTTCACCGGATTTTGGAATTCCGACGTTCACGATGCGAATTTCGTAAGCATTGACGCTTCCACCGGCGAAATCCTGTGGTCAATAACCCGCGCGGGCGGTTATTATTGGGCTGAATGCGCAAGGCAGGGCAATTATCTGATTATTTCGGGCGACGACGGCTCATCCGATTTTGACGGTGATAACTTTGTTTCAACAGTTGATATTTCAACAGGCTCGGTTATTGATACAGTCAATATTATCGGCGACGTGAGAAGCGGAATTACCGTTGACTCGGGCTCCGTTTATATTGTCACAAAGGGCGCTTATCTTTACAAAACGAAAGTTAACGGCAACGGTTCTTTCGGCGACGTTACAACCTGCAAATTAGCCGGTTATTCAACCTCGACTCCAACCGTTTATGACGGCAGCGTTTATATCGGAATGTACGATGAGAGCACAGGCAACGGCTTTATCGGCGCCTTTGACGCTCAAACTCTTACCGCCGGCTGCGTAATCAGAACGCCCGGGTTCCCTCAGCGCGAGCTGCTCATTTCGTCTGCGTTTGACGACCCCGTTATTTATTCCACCTATAACAAGGGTCCCGGAGGCTTAATTGCCGTTACTTATTCCGGCGATAAAATGTCGCTCGAAAATCTTTACGTTCCGCCCGAGGGGAAAAGAAGCTACTGCATAAGCTCGATTTGCGCCGACGAAAACGGAGACCTTTATTACAAAAACGACTCCGGCTCCGTCTTTGCTCTCACTCATAAATCGGCGGAAAACGAAGAGCCCAAAGAAAAAACGCTTTTTGACTATATCAGAGATTTCTTTAAGTCGATCGGCGATTTCTTCAAAAAAATTTTTTCCGTTTTCTCAAGATAAGATTTACAAAAATACCCTGCGTGATTTTTCCGCTGGGTATTTTCTTCGCTGTAATATTGATTTTAGCAAATCTTGGGTATATAATTACTAATAAGGCAATCGCCGCAAAAAACCGAAAGGGGATTTATTAAAATGAGTGAAGCATTAAATAATCTTTTATCAAGAAGATCCTGCCGCGCATATAAAAATGAGCAGATAAAAGACGAAGAGCTTGACGCCGTGCTCAAAGCAGGCACTTACGCTCCGACGGGCATGAACAAGCAGAGCCCTCTCATAGTCGCCGTTCAGTCCGCCGACGTTCTCGCAAAAGTTGAAAAGCTCAACGCAGCCGTTACGGGCAATCCGGACGCGCACACCTTCCACGGCGCGCCTACGGTGGTTGTCGTCTTTGCCGATTCGGAAAGCCCTCTCGGCGTTTCGGACGCGAACCTCGTTCTCGGCAATCTGCTTAACGCCGCCAACGCCGTCGGTCTTGACTCCTGCTACATCTGGAGAGCAAAGGAATCCTTTGAATCCGAAGAAGGCAGGCAGCTTAAAAAGGAATGGGGCATTCCCGACAATTACGTCGGCGCGGGCAACGTTATTTTAGGCTACGGCATTCCCGAGGGCAAAAAAGAAGCGGCTCCGAGAAAAGAAGGATATATCCGCAAGGTCTGATTTATTCGCTGTTAAAGCAAAAGAACAGGGCGCAGATTTTTCTGCGCCCTGTTAATTATTGCGTTTTAAATTACTGCTCGTTTACGGTTTCTTCGCTTTCGGATTCTTCCTCAAAAAGCTTTCTCTGCTCAAGCACTGCGTTATGAATTTCATCCTTGGTCTCACCGGTCAGCTTGTAGAAGAAGAACGGTACTCCGGCAAGGAACATCATAAGGCCGTGGAACACGGTGTAGAAGAACAGCATGCTTATCTTTGTGTTAATCGTCTGAGTGGGGTTGGGAAGAAGGTCCGTCGGCTGAATGTAGTGAATGATTGAATGGTCGCCGTAGAGAATTCTCGGAGCGAGAGCATTCGCTATTGTGCCGCTTATCATCGTGCCTATGCCGATAACGAAGGGCAGGGTGGCGTCAAGTCTCTTGCCGCTCTTGAGCTCAATGTCTTCAAGCACGTCTGCCTGGAACATTGTGGGAAGCAGGTTGGATGCGCCGAACTGAAGGCCGATAAGGAACAGAGCGACGATAAAGAGAATCTGCATAATGCCGTTTCCGCCTTTGAAATAGGTGTAACCTATTACGAAAGCAACGGTGTTTATGATAACGGAATAAATACCGCTCGCTATGTAAAGCACTTTGGAATTAAACTTCTTAAGCAGGAAGTTGATTATGAGCATACCAACGGCGGTGCCTATGCCGGTCGGCAGGCCGAAGAGCAGGAACTTTGAGGTTGAGCCGAGAAGCGCAGCCGCAAGGAACGGGCCCATATAGTTGGATATGTTTCTGAAAGACTTAAGAAAATCGGAAATAATGATTGACCATGCGTATTTGTTTGAAAGAATGTCTCTGAATCCGAGCAGGGGATTCTTTCTTTCGGACGTGTAAGCAACTCTTTCGTGAACGGCGCTCATGCCGATAAGCATTGCTATAACGCCTACTACCGAGCAAACGCCTGCGCCGATGATATATTGAAGGCCTTCGTTATCTTTCCAGATAAGTCCGATAACGAGAAGGATCACGAGGGGAGCGGAGTTGCCTACTGCGGAAGAAATGCCTCTGAAGGAAATGACCGTGTCTCTTTCCTTCATATTGGGGGTCATAACGAGCGCAACCATGTTTACGGAGTTGCCGAAGCTTGTGCTGATTGCCCAGAGCACGGCGATGGTGACGATGTAAATCATCAAAATAGTTCCGCTGAGCGCTTTAGGGGTTATAAACGTGAGCACAAGCAGTATGCCTGCGGGAATTGCGGCGTAAATTGCGAGGGGTTTGAATTTGCCCATTTTGCCCATTTTTCTGCTGTCAATATACATTGCGATAAAGAAATTGAGCACAAACGGGATAACGCTGATTAAAATGTTGTAAATTGATGCGTTCTTATCCGACAGACGAAGCACGTTTACTATGTAAGCGTTTCTGTAGGAGCCTATCATACCGGTCATATTGGTGTAGAAGAACACCGCTATGAGGTAGAGTACAAATTCGCTATTGCTTACGTATTTTTTGTCGTCATGAGGTTGCAGCACGTTGTCCATATTTTCTCCTCCAAGAATTGATTTGCGCCGAAAAACGCGACACTTAATTATAACAATGAGTACGCTCAATGTCAATATTATAAATATTATTTAAAATAACTATATTTTACTTGAAAAGCCGATTTTCAGATGATATACTAAAATGAAGAAATATGGCAATATTCTCTTTAAAGGAGTTGTTTCAAATGTACAACCTTATTATTCCCGAGGGCTATAAGTCCGTGCTCACTCCCAGGCAGACTCAGCTCGCCATAAAAAAGGTAAAGGACTTTTTTGAGAGGGACCTCGCTATTCAGCTTAATCTCACGAGAGTTTCCGCTCCGCTGTTTGTTGAGCGTAATTCAGGCCTTAACGATAATCTTAACGGGGTAGAGCGCCCCGTATCATTCAGTGTTAAAGACATTGATAACGGCGACGTTGAAATAGTTCATTCTCTCGCCAAGTGGAAAAGGCTCGCTCTTAAGCAATACGGCTTTGAAGAGGGCGAAGGGCTTTACACCGACATGAGCGCGATAAGGCGCGATGAAGACACCGACAATCTTCATTCAATTTACGTTGACCAGTGGGATTGGGAAAAAAGAATATCAAAGTCCCAAAGGACGGAGCAGACTCTTAAAGACACCGTAAAGGCTATTTACGGCGCGCTTCGCCACACCGAGAGATATATTGCCGACGACTACGCTTTTGTTGAGAGAAACTTTTTGCCCGAGGATATTTTCTTCATCACCACCGAAGAGCTTGAAGATATGTATCCCGAGCTTACTCCCAAAGAGAGAGAAAACAAAATCGCCCGCGAGAAAAAAGCCGTTTTCATTATGAAAATAGGCGGCAAGCTCAAAAACGGCGAAATCCACGACGGCAGAGCTCCCGATTATGACGACTGGACTCTTAACGGCGACATAGTAGTTTATTACCCGGTGCTCGACATAGCTTTTGAGCTGTCTTCAATGGGCATAAGAGTTGACGAGGAGGCTCTCGTTCGTCAGCTTAACGAAAGAGGCTGCCCCGAAAGAGCCGAGCTTCCGTTTCACAAAGCTATTCTTGACGGCGATCTGCCTTATTCCATTGGCGGCGGAATAGGTCAGAGCAGAATTTGCATGTATTTTTTGCGCAAAGCCCATATCGGCGAGGTGCAGGCTTCGCTCTGGCCCGAAGAAATGATAAAAGAATGCAAAGCAAAAGGCATTGAACTGCTTTGATTTAAGAAAGTGAGGAAATAATATGAAGCTCGGAATAATAAACGGCTGGGAAGAAGGACATTTTGCTTACGTTAAGAGCAAAGGCCTTGACGCGGTTGAATTTTGCGTTAATCACAATTATAACGCCAAGGAGTTTCTCGATAAAGCTACCGAAATAAAAGGTTACAGCGATAAATACGGCATTCCCGTCGGCTCAATGGGCAGGTGGGGAATGCAGAGAGTTGACGATAACGGCGTCATCATCCCCGAAGCTGTTCAGGCGGATAAATACCTTATCGAAGCCGCTTCTATAATCGGCTGCCCCGTTTACAACGTAGGCGTTAACTACACGGAAGGCAAGAGCTTTTACGATAACTGCCAAATAGCCATTGACTATCTTTCTCAGCTTCTTTCTTACGCAAAAGACTTCGGCGTAAAGATAGCTACTTATAACTGCGACTGGTCAAACTTCGTTTATAACGACAAAGCGTGGAGCGTTATTCATACCGCTCTGCCCGAGCTCGGCATCAAATATGACGCTTCTCACTGCCTTTCAAGACGCGGCGATTATCTCAAAGAGCTCAGAGACTGGGGCGACAGAGTTTATCACGTTCACATCAAAGGCGTTCTCTATATTGACGGCGAGGGCTATGACGACGCTCCCGCAGGGCTTGACCAAATAAATTGGGGCGCTCTTATGGACGTTCTTTACACCAAAAATTATAACGGCATGCTCTCGATAGAGCCTCATTCGGGCTATTGGAAGGGCAAAAAAGGTCAGTGGGGCATTGACTATACCATCAAATACATAAGACCTCTTATAATGCCGGATGATTATGAATGCGATGACAATAACCCCTATATGCCCTAAAGGTGAAAGTATAATTATAAAATGAAATGTGCTTTTTACACACTCGGCTGTAAAGTTAATCAATATGAATCGGGCGCAATGGCGCAGGAGCTTCAAAAATACGGCTTCACGCTCGTTGACCCGTCCGAAGAAGCGGACGTTTACGTCATAAATTCCTGCACGGTTACTGCCGAAAGCGACCGCAAAACAAGGCAGGCCGTCAGAAAATTCAAAAGAAATCATCCTCAGAGCATAGTTGTTTTAACCGGCTGTATGCCTCAGGCGTCGCCCGAAACGGCGGATTTTTTGCCCGAGGCGGATATAGTCATAGGCAATAAAAATAATGCGGGCCTGTTTTCTTACATCATGTCTTATATCGACAGCCGCGAAAGAACCGTCGATATTTCTCCGCATGAGCTTAACGAAGCTTTTTCGGGCGGCACTGTTTCCGATTATGCCGAGAGAACGAGAGCTTTTGTTAAAATCGAAGACGGCTGCAACCGATTTTGCTCTTATTGCATAATTCCATACGCGAGGGGCAGAGTGAGGTCAAAGCCTTTGGACGAAATCAAAGCCGAGGTTGATAATCTTCAAAAAAACGGCTACAAGGAAATAGTGCTTGTCGGCATAAATCTCTCGGCTTACGGCACCGATATTGACTCTAATCTCGTTGAAGCGGTAAAAACAGCCGCTTCGTTTGACGGAGTTAAAAGGGTGCGTCTCGGCTCCCTCGAGCCCGACCATATCACTGCCGATATAATAAACGAGCTTAAGACGATACCTGAATTTTGCCCGCAGTTTCATATTTCTCTTCAAAGCGGCTGCGACAAAACTCTTAAGCGCATGAACAGGCATTACAATACCGTTGAATACGAAGACCTCTGCCATAATATCAGAGCCGCTTTTCCCGACGCGGCGATTACCACGGACGTTATGGTGGGTTTTCCGGGCGAAAGCTCAAGCGACTTTGAAGTTTCGCTCGATTTTGTTAAGAGAATAGGCTTTGCCAAGGTGCACGTTTTCCCATATTCAAGACGGCCAGGCACTCACGCCGCAAAAATGGAAGACCAGGTGCAAAATATTGAGAAACAGCGCAGAGCCGAAATTATGGCTGACGAAACGGAAGTCATAAGAAAAGAATATCTCAAATCTCAGATAGGCAAATCTTTTGATATTATCGCCGAGGAAATATTCGACGACGGCGTAAAAGGATACACAAAGCAGTATATTCCCGTTATTTTGAAGGGAAGAAAAGCCGAAAACGGAGAGCTCATAAACGTTAAAATCACTTCCGTTCAGAGCGACTGCTGCATTGCGGAGTGAACCGAAATAAAATGAAGGGCGGTGAAATAAGTGAATAAAACGAAGAAAAAAAGACACATGTCTTCAACAGGGATCATTCTCGTTTCGTTCTTAATTCTTATTTTAGCCGGCAGCCTTTTGCTCTCTTTGCCCTTCAGCTCATCGGGCGGAAAATCCATTCCTTATATAGACGCGCTCTTTACGGCAGCTTCAAGCGTTTGCGTTACGGGCCTTGTTACCTTGCCGGTTGTTACGACATTCAGCGCTTTCGGCCAGGCGGTCATACTCGTTCTCATTCAGGTGGGCGGCCTCGGCGTTATCGCTTTCTTTTCAATATTTATGATAGCGGCGGGCAAAAAGCTCGGCATCGGCTACTCAATGCTCATACAGGATTCTTTTAATCTCAATTCCGTTAAGGGCATTAAAGCGTTTGTGAAAAAGATTTTTCTCACGTCATTTTTGATAGAGGCTCTCGGCGCTTTGTCTTACATGACGGTTTTTGTTAAGGATTTCGGCGCAAGAGGGATTTGGATTTCCGTTTTTAACTCCGTTTCCGCTTTCTGCAACGCGGGAATAGATATTATTTCAGAAACGAGCCTTTGCGCTTATGTTGCAAACCCGGTTGTTAATTTTACCACTGCGCTGCTCATCATTTTCGGCGGCATAGGCTTTATCGTATGGCTTGACCTTGCGAGAGCCTTCGGCAGAGTTAAAAAAATGGGCAAAAGGTCTTTTTCTCTGCTAACCGTAAATACGAAAATAGCTTTGAGCGTCACTTTAACTCTTATTTTTTCGGGCGGCTTGCTCTTTTTCATTTTTGAATATAACAATCCGCTCACTATCGGCGCTCTTTCTCTGCCCGATAAATTAATGGCTTCGTTTTTCCAGAGCGTTACCACAAGAACGGCGGGCTTTGCCACCGTGCCTCAGGAAAATTTAACCGGAGCTTCCGCTCTCGTTTCGATTTTACTTATGATGATAGGCGGCTCTCCGGTAGGCACTGCGGGCGGCATTAAAACCGTAACCGTTGCCGTTATTGCGGCGTCGGTAATTTCCTCCGTTAAGCAAAAGAGCGAGGTTACTATTTTTAACAGATCCATTTCGCAAAGAGCTTTAAACAAAGCTATTGCGATAGGCTCAACGTCGCTTTCAATAGCGTTTTTGTCTTCTCTCTTGCTTTCCGCTTTTTCGGGCGGCAACACCCTCGATATTGTGTATGAAGCGGTCAGCGCCTGCGCTACCGTAGGGCTTTCAAGAGGCTTTACTTCATCGCTCGGCTCTTTGTCAAAGGTCGTGGTCATTTGCACAATGTATCTCGGCAGGGTAGGCCCTCTTTCGCTTGCCATTGCGTTTAATCAGAAGAGAGAAAACAAAATTTCAATTAAAAATCCGAGCGAAGAAATAACCGTCGGATAAAAGGAGTTGTTTTATATGGCAGCAAATAAAACTTACGCAGTTTTCGGGCTCGGCAGATACGGCAGATCCGTTGCCGAAGAGCTGACGGCAAACGGCGCTGAGGTGCTTGCGGTCGATAAAGACGAAGCGATAGTCAACGACGCCTGCGAAACTCTGCCCTTTTGCAAATGCGCCGACGTTACCGACGACGAGGTTTTAAATCAGCTCGGAATAGCCGATATTGACGTTGTTATAATCGCCATGGCAACAAATCTTGAGGCGAGCGTTATGTCAATAATGCTTTGCAAAGAGCTCGGCGTTAAAACCGTTATCGCAAAGTGCGCAAGCGACGTGCACGGTCAGATAATGTCAAAGGTCGGAGCGGACAAAATCGTTTTCCCCGAAAAGGATTCCGGCGTAAGGCTCGCGAAAAATCTGCTCAGCAGCGGATTTTACGACCTCGTTGATTTGGATGACAATATTTCTCTTATGCAGATTGACGTTAAGCCCGAGTGGGTCGGCAAAAGCATTCATGACCTCGACATAAGAAAACGCCATTCGGTAAACGTGGTGGCAATTTGCGAAAACCAAAAGGTGAAAGTTGAGTTTGACCCGAAAACGCCGCTTAACGAAAAAATGCAGCTGATAGTAGTCGCTGAAAAAGAATCGCTTAATAAACTGAACAGGATATAAAAATTACGGCTTGCGTTCAAAACCGAACGCAAGCCGCTTTTTAATTTAACAACGATTACATTTCGTCGATATATTTAACGGCAAGGTCTGCAAGAGTGCCGTCGTCAATTATCTGCTGAAGAACGGTGTTGATGCTGTCAAGAAGCTCCGTGTTGCCCTTGGCAACGGCAATGCCGTATTCTTCTTTTTCAAATTGAGTGTTGTCTTCAATAATTACAAGGCCGGGATTATCGCCTATGAATTTCTCGGCGGTCGCGGAGTCGATAACGACTACGTCGCACTTGCCGTTAACAAGCTCAAGGATGCATTCGGTACCCTTCTTGAAAGCTTCATATTCGAAGCCGAGATTTTGAACGCAGGTTTCTCCGGTGTAGCCCTGAACAACGGCGATCTTCTTGCCCTGCATGTCGGCGGCTGTCTGAATATCGGAGCCTTCCTTAACTATCATTACCTGAGTGGCAGTGTAGTAGGGGATTGAGAAATCAACGGACTGCTTTCTTTCTTCGGTAATAGTCATACCTGCGATGGCGGCGTCAATCTGACCGTTGTTAAGCGCAATGAGCAAAGAGTCAAACTCAATGTTTGAGATTTCAGCCGTCTTGCCGATCTTTTCGCCGATTATTTTGGCGATGTTGATGTCTATGCCGTCAAATTCTCCGATTGTGCCGTTGTTTACCGAAGAAATAAACTCAAACGGCGGGAATTCGGCGTTGGTTCCGAATACGATTTTTTCGCTTTCTTTCTTTTCACCGCAGCCCGCGAAGCAGCAAAGAATTATTGCGGCGGCGACGATAAGAGAAAGAGCTCTTAATGTTTTTTTCATAGTAAACCTCCTAAAAGAATTTATGAAATAACGACAGCCTTCTGCGCCGTTATCGTTACCTTGTTTTAAAGCACCTTGCTTAAGAACAGCTTTGTCCTTTCGTTTTTCGGGTTTTCAAATATTTCGGAAGGCGTGCCTTCCTCCATAACCACACCTTGGTCGATAAACAGCACTCTTGAAGCAACTTCTCTCGCGAAGCCCATTTCGTGAGTAACTATAACCATGGTCATGCCGCTTTCGGCAAGCTCTTTGATAACGTCGAGCACTTCGCCTACCATTTCGGGGTCAAGCGCCGAGGTGGGCTCGTCAAAAAGCATTATTTCCGGGTCCATGGCAAGAGCTCTCGCAATAGCGACTCTTTGCTTCTGACCGCCCGAAAGGGAGTTGGGATAAGCTTCCGCTTTGTCTTCAAGCCCCACCTTTTTAAGAAGATCAATTGCTCTTTTATCCGCTTCTTCTTTAGTCATCGTTTTAAGCATAACGGGCGCGAGAGTGACGTTCTTTTTTACCGACAGGTGAGGGAAGAGGTTAAACTGCTGAAACACCATTCCCATTTTGCGGCGAATTTTGTTAATATCCGCTTTCGGCGTGTTTATAAGCTCGCCGTCAACGTAAATTTCGCCTTCGGTGGTCTCTTCAAGCTGATTTAAGCATCTTAAAAAGGTGCTTTTGCCCGAGCCCGACGGGCCGATTATCGCAACGACCTCGCCCTTTGAAATATGCTGATTTATTCCTTTTAACACCTCGTTGCTGCCGAAGTGCTTTTTAAGATTTTTAACTTCTATCATTGCGTTTACCTCGTGGAGCGAACGTCGGATTTTCTCAGAGCGTTTTCAATCTTTTTAAGCCCCAGATTAAGCAGCTTTATGAGCACGTAATAGATAATTGCCGTTGCGATAAGAGGCATAAACGGGAGGTAGGTTGCGCTCTTAATGAAGTCGCCGGCTTTCTGAATATCCATAAGGCCAATATATCCGACAATTGCCGTTTCTTTTATGAGCACTATAAACTCATTGCAGAGCGCGGGGAAAATGTTTTTAAGCGCCTGAGGCAAAACTATTTTGCGCATGGTCTGGAACGAGCCGAGGCCCAGCGAGCGGCCCGCTTCCGTTTGACCGTGGTCAATAGACAAAATGCCCGCTCTTATTATTTCGGAAACGTAAGCGCCCGAGTTTATGCCGAACGCTATTGCCGCGATAAACCACTTTGAAATGTTGATTGAAGCGAACACAACGAAATAAATGATCATAAGCTGCGTTACCGACGGCGTGCCTCTGATAATATCGGTATAAACGAGGCCAATCGCTCTTATCGGCTTTTTCTTTGAAAGATTGCACATCGCGATTATCATGCCTATGATAAGGCCGAAAAGCAGCGCAACGAGAGAAACCTTTATGGTAACGCCTATGCCGTTAACGAGCAGCTTATATCTGTCATTTTCAATGAAGCATCTTATAAACTGGTTTCGTACGTTGGCATACCAGCTTGAAAAATCAAGCTGCAAGAATAAATCGGGATTCATTAACTTCACCTGTAAAAAATTTTTTGCAAGTTATATTAACATATTGCGGATAAATTTTCAAGAAGAATGAGAATTTATACCGAAATTTTCAAAGAATTCGCCGAATCCGAGCGCCTTGAATTCATCCGTAGGCTCTGCTTTCAGCAGAATTCTCTCATCCGTTACCGGATGGGTAAAAGCGCATTCCCCGCAAAAAAGCATCTGATGGCCGATTTCGGGCATAAACCCTCCGTAAAGCTGATCGCCCGCGAGCGGATGCCCGATATAATTCATATGCACTCTTATCTGATGAGTTCTGCCCGTTTCGAGCTTTAAGCGGATAAGCGAGCATTCGTCCGTTTGAGCGAGCTTTTGCCAGTGAGTTACGGCGCTCTCTTTGCCGAGCTCATAGGAGCAGGCTCTGAGCGTTTTCATGGGGTCGGGCCTGTAAATCGGCGCGTCAACCGTGCCTTCGTCTTCAATATTCCCTTTAACAACGGCATAATAAGTTTTGTCCGTTTTGCCGCTCAGTTTGCTTGCCGCAAGCGGATTTAAAGTGCAGATAACTATGCCCGACGTGCCTTTGTCGAGCCTTCCTACAGCTCTGAATGAGCAGGCTTTGCCCTTGCCCGCAAGATAAGCCGAAACTGCGTTTGCCAAAGTGTCGCCCTGGTGATTGTGAGTCGGATGCATTGCGGTGAAGGGGGATTTGTTGACGGCGAGAATATCCTCGTCTTCATAGATAACGTCTATATCCGTATCGTTGGGCTCGGAGGCTTTTCCGTCCTCCGGTATCGACACACAAAGCTCGTCTCCGACTTTGAGAATATCAATCGTTCTCGCGGCGTCGCCGTTTAACGTTATGCCGTTTTTCGTGTTTTTGAGCGTGCGGATGAGCTTTGTTGAAAAGCCGCGGCGATATTTTAAAAACGTGAATATTTTTATGCCGGCGTTTTCTTCGTTAATTTCAAATTTGATTATTCGGGGCATCAGATTAAAGAAACCTCTTTGCCTGTTTCCGCGGATTCATAAAGAGCGCAGAGTATTTTTATCATATCTATTCCCTGGTCGGGCACGAATATCGGGTCGGCTTTGCCTTCAAGCACGTCAATGAAGTGGCCTATATTCACTCTGTGGGGGATTTTTGCGGGATTACCCTTTATCTTCTCATTCTTTTGCTTTCCGTCTTTTTCATAATAAATCTCGGCTTTGCCTCTTTCCCAGGTAAGGCCGCCTTTTTCGCCTCTTAATTCAACGAAACGGGTTTCTTTTTTGATGTTTGAAGCCCAGGAAAATTCTATCTGCAAAACCGCTCCGTTATCAAATCTGATGGCGCCTATGGCGAGGTCTTCAACGTCAAAGGTGCCGTTTTCGATTTTATCGCCGAATTTTGACTCGGGCGAATCCATTTCCTCCGCATCGGAAAACTTTGAAAACGTGTTTCCCGTAACGGCAACGGGCTTGGGGTTGCCCATAAACCAGATGGCAAGGTCAATCATGTGAACGCCCAGGTCAATAAGCGGGCCTCCGCCGGACTGCTCCTTCGTTGTGAACCAGCCGCCTTTGCCGGGGATACCTCTGCGCCTTATCCAGCCGCATCTGCCGGCGTAAAATTCGCCGAAAAATCCGTCGTCTGCCATTTCCTTGATTTTTTTGGAGGTGTCAATATAGCGGTTGTTTCTTATCACCATGAGAGTTTTGCCGTTTCTTTCGGCTGCCTCTTTCATTTTGAGCGCTTCTTCAACGTTAATCGCGTCGGGCTTTTCGCAAAGAACGTGCTTTCCGGCGTTGAGAGCGTCGACGGCTATTATTGAGTGAAGATAATTCGGCGTGCAGATGTCAACGTAATCTATGCTTTCATCCTTAAGCAGCTCCTTGTAGTCTTCATAAACGTCGGCTTTTTTGAAAACCGTCTTTTTAAGGAACTCCGCTCTTTCTCTTTTTATGTCGCACACGGCGGCAACTTCAACTCTGTTTTCGGCAACGTAAGAGGGCGTGTGCGCTCCTTTGCATATTCCGCCGCAGCCTATGATGCCCACTCTGAATTTCTTTTCCATAACTGTCCTCCCGTTTCGTTTTGTATTTACTGTAAATTTTATCACATCGGCAAAGATTTAACAATACGCTTTTTAAATAATATTTTAAAAGGATAATATTGCAATATGATTATCGGCTATGATATAATACGAGAAGAAAAAGGGGGAAGAAGTTTGCTGAAATTTAATTCTGACGGCAGTTTCGGTATGCTGCTGTTCGGCGACATTCACGAAAAATACGATTACGAAACGGCGCCTGCTTTTAAGGATTTTCAAAAGCTGATGACGGCGTCGATTGAAGAATACAAGCCCGATATATGCGTTTTTCTCGGCGATAATCTCTCGTCCGCTCTCTGCCGCGACGATTACGATGCGTTTTGCAAAGCGCTCGAGGGCGTTTTCAAGCCGGCTTTTGACAGAGGTATTCCCGTTTACGCGATTATGGGCAACCACGAGCACGACGCGGGCGTTGACGAGGATTTGATAAGAGCCTATTCCTCCGTGCCTCTTCTCAATATGAGGAGCGAATCTTTTCCCGGCAAAGCAGACTATCACGAGGTCGTTTATTCGTCCGACGGCAAAGAGCCCAAAGCCATTCTCTGGTTTCTCGACTCCAACAATCTCTGTTCGGACCAGGGCGTTGACTGTGACAGCACTTCTTATGACTACGTTCATACCGACCAGATAGAATGGTTTGAAAAAACTTACGCCGAAGAAAACGAAAAAGCGGGCTCCGTTTTGCCCTCTTACGTTTTTCAGCACATTCCCGTGCCGGAGGAATACGAGCTTTTGAGAAAGGCAAAATTCTATGAGCTGCCGGTAAGCGTTAAAGGGCACAACACTCTTTCCGGCAACAGATACGTCGGCAAGAGCGGCACGAAAGGCTATGTCGGCGAAGGCCCGTGCGCGCCGGACTTTAACAACGGCCAGTTTGAAAGCTGGAAAAAGACGGGCGGAGTAAAAGCCGCGTTCTTCGGCCACGACCACCTCAATGATTTTTCTGGGTTTGTTGACGGCATTTATCTTGCTCAGCACAAAACCGCGGGATTCAGAGTTTATACGGACGGCTGCAAAAGCTGCGTAAGATACGTTCGCCTTAACGAAGACGACCCGTCCGTGTTTACCGACGAGCTAAAGCACTTTAAAGAATTCGGTCTTAAGTGCGAAAGCCTCGGTCCTATATTTAAGAGAATATCCGACAGGCAAAGCATGATGATGCACTTTGCCGCAAGAGCTCTCGGCGTTTCCGCTGCGGCAGCAGCGCTTGCATATACCTCTTATCGTTTAATTTCGGGAGGAAAAATAAATGGGAAAAAGTGATAAACTCGGCGGAAAGCTGATGTTCAACGTTATTCTTTTCGGCTTCATGGGCCAGGTCGCGTGGGCGGTTGAGAATAACTACTTCAACACGTTTCTTTTTAACGTTATCGGCGGCACAAGCAACGACATAGCTCACATGGTTGCCGCTTCATCAGTTGTTGCGGTTATAGCGACTCTGCTCATGGGCACATTGAGCGATAAGCTTAACAGAAGAAAGATATTCCTCTGCGGCGGCTATATCCTTTGGGGCATCACCGTTATGGCGTTCGCTTTTATTTCAAGAGAAAACGTGGGCAAAGTGCTCGGGCTTGACGTTACCGCCGCTCTTTCCGCCACCGTATCGCTCGTTATAATTATGGACTGCGTTATGACCTTTATGGGCTCCACCTCAAATGACGCTGCGTTCAATGCGTGGATTACCGACATCACCTCGCCCAAAAACAGAGCGAGAACCGAAGGCGTGCTTGCCACACTTCCCGTTTTGGCGATGGTTATCGTTACCGTTGCGTTCGGCGTGCTCGCGAGCTCGTTCGGCTATCCCGTTTGCTTTATAGGGCTTGGTATTCTCGTTTCAATTTGCGGTGTTATAGGCATATTCACTGTTGACGATTCAAGGTCCGGCGAAAAGAGAGACACAAAATTCTGGTCAGACCTTATTTACGGCTTCAGACCGAGCGTCATAAAAGGGAACAAAGGGCTCTATCTTTCTCTCGCGGCATTCAGCGTATTTAATATCGCGGTTCAGACCTTCTTCCCTTATCTTTTCATTTACGTTCAGCATCAGATAGGTATTTCCCTTGACGGCTTCGAAATCACTCCTATTCTCATTATCGCCGCCGTTGTCGCGATAGTTGCCATTGTGGTCGGAGCCGTGCTCATGGGCGCGCTTATGGATAAATACGGCAAAGCTCCGTTTTCCGTGCCCTCAATGCTGTTTTACATAATCGGCGTCGCCGCCGTTTCGTTTGCGAAAAATCTTGCTACGTTCGCGATTTTCGCAATTATATTCCTTGCGGGCTACGGCCTTATGAGCATAATGCTTTCGGCTGCCATTCGTGATTTTACTCCCGAAGACAAAGCGGGCGCTCTGCAGGGCGTCAGAATGATATTCTGCATTATGCTGCCCATGATTATCGGCCCCGCTATCGGTTCGTCGGTTACGGAAAGATTTGCCGTTAATACTTACGTTAACGAATACGGCGAATCTCTCAACGTTCCTCCGCCGCACATATTTATCGCCGCGGCAATCGTTGCGCTTTTTGTTTTCGTTCCTCTCGTGTTTTTGATAAAAGAATGGAAGAGAGTGGAAAGCGAAGGTCGAAAGGAAAATTAAAAGATGAATATTATCATTGTCGGGCAGGGTAAGCTCGGTGTAACGCTTACCTCTCAGCTCGCATCGGAAGGTCACGACATTGTTGCCGTTGACATTAACAGCTCAAAGGTTACGAGGGTTGTCGACACTTATGACGTTATGGGCATTTGCGGCAACTGCGTAAATATAGAAGTGCTCGAAGAAGCCGGAGCAAAGCGCGCCGACCTCATTATCGCCTGCACCTCGTCTGACGAAATGAACATACTCTGCTGTATGTTCGCCTCAAAGCTCGGCACAAAGCAAACTGTTGCGAGGGTGAGAAACCCCGATTATCTGAGCCAGCTTAATTTCCTCAGAGAAAAAATCGGCATAAGCCTTGTCGTAAATCCCGAATACGAAGTAGCAAACGAAATCGCGAGAATTATCCGCTTCCCGTCTGTTGCTCACGTTGACGCGTTTGCAGGCGGCAAGCTTGAGCTCGCGAGAATAGTTATTCACGAGAATAATCCGCTTTGCGAAATGGCTGTTGTCGACATCAGAAAGAAATACAAGCAGAAGGTGCTTATCTGCGCCGTGCAGAGAGGCAACGAAGTCACCATTCCTTCCGGTGATTACGTGCTTAAAGCCAACGACTCAATAAATCTTACCGGCACCCGCTCGGAGATTACCGCGTTCCTCAGAGCCATAGGCGTTTATAAGCAAAAAATCAACAACGTAATGATAGTCGGCGGCGGCAGAATAGGGCTTTACTTATCAAAACTGCTTTCTCAGACCGGCAGAAACATCACCGTTATTGAAACGGACGAAAACAGGTGCAGGTATCTTTCCGAAGTGCTTGACGACGTTTCCGTTATCTGCGGCGACGGCACCGACCAGGACGTTCTTGACGAGCAAAATATCGAAAACCAGGACGCTCTTATAGCTCTCACCGGCATTGACGAAGAAAACATAATCGTTTCGATGTACGCCTATTCCAAAAACCTCAAAAAGGTTATTACCAAGGTTGACAGGCACTCTTATTCGATTATCACCGACATAGGGCTTGAAACCGTTATTTCACCGCAGATTGTAGCTTCCTCTCTCGTTACAAGATACGTCAGAGCGCTCCAGAATTCCGAAGACAGCTCTCAGATTAACGCCCTCTATAAACTCGTCGGGGGCAGGGTAGAGGCGCTTGAATTCACCGTACCCTCGGGCATAAAATACGAGAACGTCCCGTTCAGGGATTTAAAAATACATTCCGATTTGCTTGTCGTAGCCATTATCAGAAAGGGCAAAATTATATTCCCGGGCGGCGATGATTATATGCTTTCGGGCGACACCGTTATAGTCGTTACCTCCGGCAGAACGCTCGGAAATCTGAATGATATTTTTTATTGATTGCTGCAAGGTGAATTGATTTGAATTACAGAAAAATTTACAACGTGCTCGGCTCTATTCTGCTCATTGAAGCCGTGCTGCTTGTGTTGCCGGTAATGGTTTCCGTTTTATACCGGGAAGGGTTCAAAACAACGCTTTCGTTCCTCATTACGATGGCGGCTCTCGCTCTGACCGGCTTTTTGATGAGAATTAAAAAGCCCGAGAAAGAGTCCTTCTACGCAAAAGACGGATACATGCTCGTTGCGCTCACGTGGATTTTTATGTCTTTGTTCGGCGCTTTGCCGTTTAAATTAAGCGGAGCCATTCCGAAATATTTCGACGCGTTTTTTGAAACCGTTTCGGGCTTTACCACCACCGGCTCAACTATACTTACCGAGATTGAAGCGCTGCCCAAAAGCATTCTTTTCTGGCGCTCATTCACTCATTTCATAGGCGGTATGGGCATTCTTGTTTTTGCCATTGCCGTTATGCCTAAAACCGAAGGCTCCGCCATGCACATAATGAGAGCCGAGGTGCCGGGCCCGAGCGTCGGCAAGCTCGTTTCACGCCTCAGGGCTTCTGCAAGAATTCTTTACGCCATGTATATCGGCATGACCGTTTTGCTCATAGCGCTTCTTTGCCTCGGCAAAATGCCGCTGTTTGACTCCGTTTGCACTGCTTTCGCAACGGCGGGCACGGGAGGCTTCAGCGTTTTAAATAAGAGCATAGAGGGTTATAACAGCGCTTATTGCGAAATAGTAATAGCGATATTCATGCTGCTTTTCGGCGTGAATTTCAACCTCTATTATCTTTCGCTTAAAGGTCACGTTAAAAGCGCTCTCAAGGATGAGGAGCTCAGGTGGTATCTCGGCGCCATAATCGCCGCAACGCTCATTATAACCCTTGAGCTTACCTTCACTCATTATCCCTTCGTTCAGTCTTTAAGGCTCTCTTTCTTCCAGGTAACATCAATTATTTCAACGACCGGTTTTTCAACGGTTAATTTTGACATCTGGCCGACCCTCGCAAAAATCATTTTGCTCATGCTGATGTTTTTCGGCTCGTGCGCGGGCTCAACGGGCGGCGGACTTAAAATTCAAAGAGTTGCTATTATATTAAAGAATGCAAAACGCACCATTAAGCACGCGTTCAATCCGAGAACGGTTGAAGGCGTTAAGATGAACGGAAGGTCGGTTGACGAAGAAACCGTTTCGGGCGTTATCAACTTTCTCGCGATTTACTTGGGAGTGATTTTCCTCTCGGTTTTCATTATCGCCATTGACGGCCACGAAATGCTGCCGACCATAACGAGCGTTATCACCTGCATAAATAACGTGGGCCCGGCTTTTGCCGAAATAGGCCCCGCGGGCAATTTCAGCGCGTTTTCTAATCTTTCAAAGGTTGTGCTGACCTTTGATATGCTTGCGGGAAGACTTGAGCTCATACCGATGTTTATGCTCTTTTCAAAAAATTTAATTCCGAGCAAACACGCTTAAAAAGCGAATCAGAATAGAAAGGATTGAGTCTGTATGGATTACAAAATGACCCTGACCCCTGAGCAGCTTGACATTCTCAACGGCTCTGAAGGGGAAGCCATGGCAAAGGTTATGAAAACCCTTGTGCTTTACGGCGAAGCCTTCGGAGCGGAAAAAATGGTGCCCGTTACGAGCGCCAAAGGTCACCTTGTTACGAGCTTCGGCTTGAAGGTGATGAAGCCTGTCTACAACCTGATGGATCAGCTGATAGAGGGCGGAGCGCTGTCAAGGCAGCAGTTTACCGTTGATCCCAAACCCCTCGATGATAACGTTCCCGCGGGTATTCTTGAAAAATTGGTTTTCAAGAAGTTTATGTATACCATGCAGGACAGTTATGATTCTCAGCTCAAAAAGCTCGGCCTTATCGACGAGAGCTCCTACACCTGCACCTGCTACATGGACGAGGTTGGCAACGCGCCCAAAAAGGGAGAATATCTTTCGTGGGCTGAGTCTTCCGCCGTTGTTTACGCAAACTCCGTGCTCGGCGCAAGGTGCAACAGAAACAGCGGAATTATTGAGCTTTTCGGCTCAATAGTGGGCTACGTGCCTTATTTCGGCTTGCTTACCGACGACGGCAGAAAAGCCGACTGGATAATCGAAGTCAAAACCGAAAAGAAGCCCGAAGCGCAGGTGCTCGGCTCCGCCATAGGCATGAAGGTCATGGAAGACGTTCCTTACGTTAAGGGGCTTGACAAGTGGATAGGCAATGAGCTCAATGACGACGCAAAGGCTTATCTTAAAGATTTCGGCGCGGCTACCGCTTCAAACGGCGCCGTCGGCCTTTATCACATTGACGGCCTTACCCCCGAAGCCAAAGAGAGCGGCGAGAGCCTTATCCGCGAAAACGCAAAGGTTTACGTTATTGACGACGCCGAGCTTCAGAGAGTGCAGGATAATTACCCCATTATGTGGAAAGATATTGAAGCGGCGCCGAAGCTTTGCTTTGTCGGCTGCCCTCATCTTTCAATGGCTCAGCTCATTGAGTGGACGGAGAATATATCCTCTTCTCTTAAAAAGAACGGCCTTAAAAAGGTTACCGTTCCCACCGTGCTCACAGCGGCGCCCGCCGTTTGCGAAGAGTTCGGCAAAACCGAATACGCCAAAACTCTTAAAGAGAGCGGCGTAATTCTCAGCTATATTTGCCCGCTTATGTATATGAACAATCCTCTTTGCAAAAAGAAAGCGGTAATTACAAATTCAAATAAGCTGAGAACCTATACCACCTCCAGATATTACAGAAGCGAAGAGATTTTGGATATTATCACAAAGGAGGCAAAATAAAATGAAACAGTTTAAAGGCAGACCCGTTGTCGCGGGCGAATGCACGGCTCCGGCTCTTGTTTCTCACGGCGGTCTCAATACCCTTGCTTCCTTCCAGAACGCTTTGCAGTTCGGTGATAAAGAAGTGAAGTGCGGCGACCAGAATAACCCCGACCTTTTCAAAAAATCAATGCTCGACAAGGCTCTTTGCCTGCCGCAGACTATCGGCTCAACTACGGGCGGAATGGTGCTTTACTGCGCCGCCGACCTTAAAAAAGCCCCGAAATGCCTGCTTTTCTCAGAGCATATTGATTCTCTTGCGGCTGCGGGCGCAGTGCTTGCCGCCGTTTGGACCGATTCACCCATAGTTACTGTTGACTCTCTCGGTCAGGAATTCCTTGACTATGTGAAAGACGGCATGTCAATATCCGTCAGCTCTGACGGAACTGTTACTGTTGATTGACGGTAAAATTTAAAACGGGAGCCTTTGTTGCCGCTTTGGCAATGAAGGCTCCTCGCTTTTTCGGTTTAAACGTGTTCAGTTTTCTTCTTTTTTCATTTCTCTTATCTTTTCGCAAACGGAGCATATAAACGCTCCCGCAAGCACTCCAGCCGCTATGTTAACAAGAAGCGAAAGAATTATAATTGCGAAAAACGTTATGATATTGACAGCTCCGGAAAAAGCGTCTTTCATTTTGCCCCATTTTATCTGCTGCCATGCTCCCACTATCATCACGACCGCGCAGGACGAAACGGGCAGGCGGGTAAAGCATTTTGTTAAAAACGCGAATGCAAAAATGATAACGGCAGAAACTATGCCCATGAGCATATCTTCGCTTTTTCTTGACACCTTGCCCGGCAGAGCGTAGCCGAAAAGGGCGGGGGTGAGTATTCCGGCGGCTCCGGTGTAAAGATAATCCTTGTTATTCTTTTCTTCTTCTCCGAGAGCGAGAATATAGCAAACAGCCAAAGAGAAAGCAAAAAGCAAAATGTAAAGAAGAGTGGATATGCCGTTATTGTCTATATCGGTCATATTCTTAATGGAATAAATAACGAATTCCGGCTCTTTTATCATTTCAAACGTTTCTACCGTTCCTTTAGGCACAAGCGCGAAATTGAGAAGATAGGTGATTATCACTGCCCAAAAATAAGGGCTTATTATCTTTGAGCCCTTTTTGAATTTACGAGGGAAGGTTATCATCACCACCATAACAATGGTGCCGTATAAAATGCCTCTCCAATTCGGATGAAAACCGAGTGAATGGTAATTTGTCAACATTTCAACAACGTTTTTGCCGCTCGCCTCTATGCCGAAATATTCGTTTGTGTTAATAACGGTTATTACGAGAGCGAGCGAAAGCATAACGGTGGGCAAGAATACGGGCCCGAAAATGCCTTTTTTGAGAGATGAAACTTTGCCCGAAAGCAGAATGAAAGCGCCGGCGAGCATCATCGAAATCATGGCGGCGCCGAGCCCTGTGTATCTGATTGCCGTTAAGTTTATGCAGTAGCCGAGAAACAGCGGCAAAAGTGATGCGTCGGGCTTTATCACGTAAATAACCGCTGCAAAAGCGGCGGCGATAACGCAGGTTATCATGCCGTAGCCCGAGCAAACGGATATGCTGACCGCAAACGCCGAGAGCATAGTGGCTTTATATATTGAATTAAGCAATCCTTGTTTATAATCATACTGCATAGCGCAGATTCTCCCTAAAGCGATTTTAAATTATTCTACAATAAAACGGCGCTAAAAACAACATAAATTTTACAAAAACAGTGGTAAATCGGTTTGCGATGTGTTATTATATCAAAGTTATATGCAGAAATTTAATCTTTGCGGGAGATTTTATGAATAAAAACAAAGCTAAAAAAATTGCCACGTGGATTATCGTTCCGTTAATGGCGGCAATTTTTATTCTTGATATAATTACGGTTGCCATAGGCAATCGCTACGCAAAAAGGTTTGACATTAAAGAGGAAACTTTCGGCGGCGAATACGGCGATGACAGAATTCATTTTTTAAACACCGCCAATTCGGACTGTATTTTGCTCGAGAGCAACGGCAAGTTTGCGCTTATCGACTCCGGCGAGGGCGAAAACAACCCCCGCAGAAAGTCGCAGTATCGCGGATATTCTCAAAGAGTCATTTCTTATCTTAAAGACGTTGCCGCAGACGAAAGCGGAAAAGTAAATCTCGAGTTCATAATAGCTACTCACTATCATTATGACCATTCCGGCTCGTTTGACAAAATAATAAATGACGAAGACATAATCATAAATAAAGCCTACTTTAAAGAGTACGACCCCGATATTGATTATGACTATGAAGTTAACGAATGGGGTTTGCTTGAAATTTACAATACTATTATAAAAGATCTTGCCGAAAGAAATATTGAGCTCATTCAGGATATTCCCGAGAATTTAACGCTCGGCGACTTTGATATTGAGCTTTTCAACACCGTTAATTATGAAGAGTCAAAGGGCAAGGGAGAAAATGCCGCGAGTATCGGCGCGAAAGTTGTTAAAGGCGATAAATCGGCTTTTCTTGCAGCGGACATTACTTCAAAAACGGGCCTTGAAAAGAAGCTCGGCGAAAGCGTAGGCCACGTTGATTTGTTAAAGGCGGCTCACCACGGCTATTTCGGCTCGTCGTCAATGTATTTTCTCGATTGCCTCACTCCCGACGTCGCTATTATACCAAACGAGCAGGGCAAGGTTTATCCGAACGTTAAATGGAATTTTACAATGCACGCGAAAATACCGTTTTACGCGACATTCGATTATAACGGCATTATCGCCTCATTTACAGACGACGGCGAAATCATACTTACGAATAATATTCATGAAAGGGCAGAAAATAAATGAGCAAACAAACCGCAAAACCAGAAAAGAACGATAAAACCGCTGTGATAAAAACAACTCTCGGCGACATTAAAGTTAAGCTGTTCCCCGACGCCGCTCCGAAAGCGGTTGAGAATTTCACCTCGCTTGCGAAAAACGGCTATTATAACGGCATAATTTTTCACAGAGTTATTCCCGATTTTATGATTCAGGGCGGCGACCCCACAGGCACCGGCATGGGCGGAGAAAGCGTTTGGGGCAAGCCTTTTGAAGACGAATTCAGCCCCGATTATCACAATATAAGAGGCGCCCTTTCAATGGCTAACGCGGGCCCCGGCACTAACGGCAGCCAGTTCTTTATAGTTCAGCTTGACTCCGCCGACTCTTCTCTTATCTCTCAGATGGAGCAGCTTCCCGAATATTTCCCTCCCGAATGCGTTGAGGATTATAAAGCTCTCGGCGGCACTCCCTGGCTCGATTATAAACACACCGTTTTCGGTTTCGTTTATGACGGAATGAACGTTGTTGATAAAATTGCCGCTGTCAAGTGCGGCGCGGGCGACAAGCCTCTTGAAGACGTTGTAATTAACGAAATCACTGTTTCGGAGTAATTTAACGGAGAGTATATATGGCTGAAATAATAGGCAAAGCAATACCTTCTATCCCTTGGCAGGATAAGCCCGAAGGTTATGAATATCCCGTTTGGAGATATGACGGCAATCCGATAATAACTCGCGACAATCTTTATTTTGCAAACAGCATTTTTAATTCCGCGGTCGTTCCTTTCGACGACGGCTTCGCGGGAGTGTTCCGAGTTGATACGAGAACGAGAGACCAGGTCATCGTTACCGGCTTCAGCAAAGACGCCGTTAACTGGGAGCTGAATAACGAATATATTTTTGAAGGCTATGACCCCAGAATTTGCGAAATCGACGGCGAATATTATCTCACCTGGGTAAAGCTCACGCCCCACGGCACCGTTATCGGAGTCGCTTCCACAAAAGATTTTAAATCGTTTAAAGAATATGAAGAAGCGTGCTATCCCGTCGCGCGCAACGGCGTGCTGTTTCCCCGCAAAATTAACGGCGAATACGTTATGCTCATCAGACCCTGCGACAGAGGTCACACCCCTTACGGCGACATATTCTTAATGCGCAGCAAGGATTTGGTTTATTGGGGAAAGCACAGGTTCGTTATGTCGCCCGTTAAAAACTGGGAGATGACCAAGGTCGGCGCAGGCCCCACCCCCATAGAAACGGACGAAGGCTGGCTGCTCTTTTATCACGGAGTGCTTACAAGCTGCAACG
>CAJOLX010000006.1 GCA_905235625.1 uncultured Clostridia bacterium | reverse complement strand
ATAGAGCGTGAGAATTATAATAAACCGAAATCACCGGATTCACGGCAGCCAGGCTGTACGGAAGAAAAAGTAAAGGCCATTGAGGCAGCGCTGAAGCACTTTCAAATGATATAGAAAAGATTATCGCCGATGACTATTTACAGCCATCGGCGATTTCATTACTCAGCTTTTTCAGCTTTCCGGTTTGCAATACCGTTTAATATCCGCTCATCCTTTAGCGGAGTATAGTACGGATCTTCGGGGCATATCATAGAGTGATAGAACTGAGTAGATAGATACCGTATTTCCCGCAAGAATAGCTGCATTTTGGCCAAATACCTGGCCGAAGGACTTGAAAAAAGGATTCTGATTTGCTATAATAGTTAGCTAAGGCTAACAGGCTGTTTTCGCTAACAGGCTGTTTTCGCCCATCACAAAGTGATTCGGGTTTATCCGATAGACTGCTTTGGTGGGCGTATATTTTGATAGCCGGTTAGCTACCTCTAACACAAAGCAGGAATATTTCAATTTGGATAATACAATGGAGGTACAGTATGTCTATCGTTCAATTTGATAACGTTTCAAGGATCTATACAAGCGGCGATCACGAGCTGCGTGCGCTGGATCACGTCAGCTTTACGCTTGACGAGGGAAAATTTGTGGTGATCCTCGGCCCGTCCGGCGCGGGCAAGAGCACGCTCCTCAATCTGCTCGGCGGACTCGACAGCCCGAGCGAAGGGACTATCACCGTCGCAGGAGCGGATATTTCAAAGCTGACCGATAACGAACTCGCCGACTACCGTGCGTCGACGGTCGGTTTTGTGTTCCAGTTTTACAACCTTATCCCGACGCTGACGGTCTATGAGAACGTCAAGCTGGTTTCCGAAATCTCAAAAAACGCGCTCGGCGCCAAAGATATGATCGGCAAGGTCGGACTTCTTGACCATCTGAACAACTTTCCGTCGGAGTTGTCGGGCGGCGAACAGCAGCGTATTTCGATCGCCCGCGCGCTGTGCAAAAACCCGAAAATACTGTTATGCGACGAGCCGACGGGCGCTCTTGATTCCGAAACCGGCGTTATGGTGCTCAAACTGTTGCTTGATATGGCGAAGAACTACGGCAAGACCATAGTCATCGTGACGCACAATCAGAATATCGCAAAAATGGCGGACGTTGTGATCCGCGTCAAGAACGGAAAGATCCGCGAGGTCATCGAGCAGGAAAATCCGCTTTCCGCTGACGAGGTGGAGTGGTGATGCTGCCGCACCGCTTGGAGCTACAAAGCACAGTTCCTTTCGATGATCATTATGATGACGCTCGGGATCGGCATCTTCCTCGGCTTCAATATGGAATGGAAGACCATTGAATACGACGTCGGCAAGTTCTTTGAAGAAACGAAATACGCCGATTATCGACTGTATTCGGAAAGCGGCTTTACAAAAGACGATCTCGAAAAGATCGCCTCGATAGACGGCGTGGACGCGGCGACGCGGTATCTTTCGGTCAATCTTGAAATAAAGGGAGACAGCAAAAAGGCTCTCGCGCTCGACGTTTCAGAGAATTACACCGTTTCGACCTTTACGCTGATGAGCGGCGACGGATATGATGAAAACGGCGACGGTATCTGGCTGTCCGACAAATTTGCAAAACTCAATCATATTGAGATCGGCGATACGCTGACACTTGAATTTCAGGGACTGGATATCGAATGCCGTGTCGTCGGGCTCATCAAAGCCGGCGAGCATATGATCTGTCTCGCCGACAGCAACCAGATCATGCCGGACTTCAATATGTTCGGCTACGCATACATATCTCCCGCGAAGCTTGGCGCGATCATCCGCGAAAAGGCGCTGAATACCGTGACCGACGAGCTGCAAAAGGCGGGCTTACCGGCTGATACGGCAAAAGAACAGGCGGAAGCGATGTTGACGGACGAGATGCTGACGGAAGCGACCGACCGTGCGTTCCCGCAGATCAATCTGCGGTCGGAACTCGAAAAATCCAAACTGGAAGAAGCTGTGAAAGAAAAGCTCGGGAAAACTCTGATGGTCGTATCGAAGGACGATCACGCCGTGTATAAAGAAGCGATGGGCGAGGCGACCGAGGGCAAGGCGATGGGCTCCATTCTGCCCGTGCTTTTTCTCGCCATTGCGATCCTGACGATGGTGACGACGATGCACCGCATCGCCACGAAAGAAAAAACGCAGATCGGTGTGCTGAAAGCGCTTGGTTTCAAAAACCGGACGATCCTTCTCCATTATTCGTTCTACGGACTGTTCATCGGTATCGTTGGCACGGCGCTTGGCGCGGTACTCGGTTATTTTGTCTGCAAGCTGGTCATGAGCGAAAACGGTATGATGGGCACGTATTTTGATATGCCCGATTGGTCGGCGGCGACACCCGCATTCTGTTACCCGGTCATGGCAGGCACGGTACTGCTGCTTGCTCTGATCAGTTTTCTTTCCGTCCGTGCACAGCTTCGCGGCACGGCGGCTGACGCGCTCCGTCCCTATACGCCGAAGCAGATGAAGAAATCGCTCCTCGAAAAGCTCCCGTTTTTCGGAAAAATGAGCTTTGCGACAAAGTGGAACCTGCGCGATCTGATGCGCCACAAGAGCCGCTTCGCCATGACGCTCGTCGGGATCGCAGGCTGTATGGTGCTGATGGTCGGCGGGCTCGGTATGCGCGACACGATGGCGGGTTTTCTCGACCTGCTCGACAACGGCGTTTCACACTACACAACGAAGGTCAATATCGTCGAGAATACCGACTGGGAGAGCGCAAAGCAGTTGATCGAAGACCTTGACGGAGATTGGGAGAGTTATTCGGGCATCAGCATCGACGGCTACACCGCGACGCTCGATATCGTCCACAACGAAAAAGGCAGATTCAGCGTCATCGATGAAGATAATAAAAAGATCGACCTGTGCGACGACGGCGTTTACCTCTGCCTGCGTCTTGCAGATCGCGCGAAGATCGGCGAATACATCGAGTTCTCGCCATACGGCGGCGAGGAGACGTATCGCGTCAAAGTCATCGGCTATAACCGCTCGATCATGACAGAGAGCGTCACGATGACCGACAAATGCGCCGACGGGCTCGGGATCGGATACAGTGTTTCCGCCGTTTATACGAACAGGGATTCAAGCGAGATCCCGTCGTCGGAGCTGATCTCCGGCAAACAGGACAAACGGCAGCTTATGGACAGCTTTGCAAGCTTTGTAGAGATAATGGATTCAATGGTGCTCATCCTCGTCGTCGCCGCCGTGATTCTCGCGATTGTAGTGCTCTACAACCTCGGCGTGATGAGCTACGTCGAGCGCTCCCGCGAGCTTGCTACGCTCAAGGTGCTCGGCTTCCGCAGCAAAAAGATCGGTCAACTGCTGATCTTGCAGAACGTTTGGCTGACGGTGATCGGCGTGATCCTCGGTCTGCCTGCCGGACTTGGGACGCTCTATTGGATGCTTACCGCGCTCGCGGGCGAATACGAAATGAAGCTGATGCTCGGACCGCTGACCTACTCGGTTTCGATCCTGCTGACTTTCGGCGTTTCGCTGCTCGCTGCTCGTCGGCTGGATGGTAGCGCGGAAGAATAAAAAAATAGACATGGTCGAAGCGCTCAAAAACACGGAATGAGAGGTTTTTATGAATAAGATCACAGTAAAAATCGACGGAATGATGTGCGGTATGTGCGAGGCGCACATATGCGATGCGATACGCAGGGCATTTCCGGACGCCAAAAAGGTCAAAGCGTCAAGAAAACGAGGAGAAGCGACTTTTCTGAAAGATAACAGAATCAGCGACGACACGCTTAAAAAAGTTGTTGATGAAAGCGGTTATCACTTTGTTTCCGTTTCTTCAGAAGAATACAAAAGACATATACTTTAACTGCCGTTGATATAGAAAAAGAATCCTTACCCGGCATCAGTCTTGTCGGCTTATAACACGTTGCCCTATATCTCGCTTTCACTCGATGTGATATGTTTGCCTTGCGGCAAACGTGATATTTTCCGCTGACGCGAAAAGCGATATTATATCCGCCGTAAACTGCGCGCAGCGCAATATCACTCGGCGTAAAGCCGAATATAACTGCAGCGCAATATAACTCGCCATAGGCGAATATAGCTGAAAAATCCGTCCGAGAGGACGGATTTTTCCGGTCGGAGTGGCGGGATTTGAACCGCGTCGTCGCAAGCTTCGTATCGCTCGTTTACGCGCAAAAAAAGTGATATATCTCGCTTTCACTCGATGCGATATGTTTGCCTTTCGGCAAACGCGATATTTTTCGCTGACGCGAAAAGCGATATTATATCCGCCGTAAACTGCGCGCAGCGCAATATCACTCGGCGTAAAGCCGAATAACTGCAGCGCAATATAACTCGCCGCAGGCGAATATAACTGAAAAATCCGTCCTCTCGGACGGATTTTTCTGGTCGGAGTGGCGGGTCGTCGCAAGCTTCGTATCGCTCGTTTCCGCGCCTATCAAAAGCTTGTCCGCGCGAAAACTCACTCGCTCCGCTGCTCCTCCTTTCCCCAAAAAGTCTGCGACTTTTCGGGGACCCCGTATTTGTCAGAGGCCGTGGGTGTCAAATCCGTATTTCGGGTAAAGAAAAAGCCGACACATTAAGTGTCGGTTTTTTCTTGGTCGGAGTGGCGGGATTTGAACCCACGGCCTCTTGGTCCCGAACCAAGCGCGCTACCATCTGCGCTACACCCCGAATTTTATTCACCGGCTTACGGCATACGCCGAAAGCCTATGTCATTATATTACAGCGCCGCAAAAAAATCAAGCTTTATTTTTGCTCTTCTTTTCGCTGAAAATGGTGTTTTTGACCAAAATCTTTATTGTTTTTTTACCTTTACATTTTTTACCGCTTTTGATATAGTTAATTTGTCCCGGCATATCTTGATTCGGCGCTTCGAAAGCCGCAATCCTCGGAGCGTTGAAATGAAAGGATAAGATAAAATGTCAGCTAAAAACAAGCTTGTTGCCTTGAGGCGCACCTACCTTGACAACGAGTCCGTTTCCATAAAGGAACAGCTCGGTTATGCCGGAGGTGTATTCGGAAACGCCATGGGGCAAGACAGCACCGACACTTTTTCGGACAAATTCGAACGCAACTTCATGGGCATCGGCAACAGGATGATGGTCATAAAGGGCAATATCAGCACAGTGCTCGGCTTTTTCGTGCCGCCTGTTGCGGGCGCTCTTTACGACATACCCGCCAAAGGCAAGCGCAGCCACCTGAGAACGGCGCTTTTAATCACTCCCCTGCCGTTTGCGATTTCGTCAATGCTGCTGTTTGTTGTGCCGACGGGCAACGCTCTTTACAATTTTATATGGACTTTGTTTCTGAGCGTCGTATTTTCAGTCGTTGACACCTTCTATGACATTGCGCTCAAAGCCCTCGGTCTCAAGATGGTTACCAATCCGGCAGACAGAAAGAAGTTTTTTACCTTTGAATCCATCGCCTCCACTCTCGGCTCAATGGCGCCCGGCGGAATCATACCGATATTTGTGGGCATGACGGACGACGCCGAAAGGCAAAAATGGACTTATTTCTTTATCGCGCTCGTCTTTTGCATTATCGGCGTTGCGGTAATGTACGCTCCTTACTTAACAATCGCCGAGAGAGCGGCGTTTTATCAGGGGAATGAAAAAGCCGACGAGCCCGTAGAAAAGGTCCGCTTTGACCGCCGCAATCTTGCCGCGATACTGCATAACCGCCCGTTCGTCGTGCTTCAGCTTGCGACCGTTTTTGAAACCATAAGGCAGATAACCTATAAGCTTTTGCCCTATCTTTATGACGACACTCTTGACGCCTACGAAATGCAAACTATCGTGGGCGGCGTGAGCGGAGCGCTGTCTTACGCGGGGCTTATGGCAGTTCCTTTCCTCGGGCGCACCTTCTCCGCGAGGACGATAATGGCGGGAGGATATTCATACACCGCGTTTTTCTATGCGATACTTTCGCTGTTTAACGTTAATTTCAGCGTTGACTCCATAAGGCGCAAAAAGATAATTATCGGCAGCTGCATCGCCCTTGCAGGCATGCCGAACGCAGCGCAGGGAGCGGCGAGAAACATCATCACCGCAGATTCTACCGACTATATGGAGTGGTATTCCGAAAAGCGATACGGCTTGCCAATTCACAGTGACGGCCTGCTCAGCGCCACTCAAAATATAGTGGGCAAATTCAATTCTCTGCTTAAAACGAACCTTTATAACGGCCTGTTTTCGCTCATAAAATACCAATCGAACGAGCTCAAAGGCTCAAAGCCCGTGCAAAGCGCCTCCACCATCACCGGCATTTACCGCGCGGCTTCTCTTTGCGGCCTCATAGGCAATCTTCTGCCCGCGCTTACGTTTTTGCTTGACAATTACCACGGCAAGAGAAAAGACGAGATTTACGCCGAGCTGCTCGACATGAGAAAGAAAAGAGCAGAGCTCGAGCTCATCGGGGAGGAACTGACAAATGGAAGCGAAAGCTGATAAAGCCGACGTTTTCTTCCGTTTCTGCGGCGAAGAAATGCTGCTCAATTCCGTTATGCCCGGAGTATGGCGCCTGCGCTCGGCTAAAGGCAATTCTCTCAAAAACGACGGCGCCGCTCAAACGCTTGCCCGCGACCTCGGCGAAGAAGAGCCGGGCGGTATTCTGCCCGTAAAATATGAAGAAACCGAAAGCGGATTTTCGGCTGTATCCGCCGACGGCAGCCGCGCGGAATTCGACGGAAAGACCGTTTCATTCTATAACTGTCACGGCGCGCTTAAAAGGCGGATAACGAGCGTAAAAACGGAGGGCGGCAAATCCGCAGTCACTCTTAAAGCGGACCGCGGCGAGCATTTTTACGGCACGGGAGAACGCTTTGACAGCGTTGAGCGAAGAGGCAAAAGCGTTAAAATTTACGCCATAGACCGCTGGTGCCGCACAAAGGGCAACAGCTACATTCCCATACCGTTTTTGCTCTCGTCAAACTGCAGCGCCGTGTTTATGAACCGCTACGAGCGCTCGGAATTTGACACGTGCCGCTCTTCAAAAAACGAAATAAAGATAACTCAATATTACGCGCCTGTCGATTTATATGTCTTTTCGGCGGACACGCCCGGCGAAATACTCAAAAACTATTCTTCGCTGACGGGCTTTGCTCCGATGCCGCCCGAATGGGCTTTCGGCACTCTCGTTTGCCGCTATCATCCGGAGTTTGAAACGAAAGAGGGAGTTTTCGCAATGGCAGACGCCATGAACGAAAACGGATTCCCGTTTGAAGCGGTCATTCTTGAGGGCTTCAGGGCATTTAAAACGGAAAGGCGCGCCGAGCTCAAAGAGATAAGCGAAAAAATGCACTCAATGGGCAAGCACGTGATGGTTTACGAGCCCTGCGGCAGGTTCCCCGCAAACAGCGAGGAGCTTTTCGGGCTTGACGATTCATACGCCGTTTCGTCCTCCGAGGGAACGTATCTCGGCGAAACTATGTCTTACAACAAGCTTGACAACAGCAGCCGCAAAAAGATGCGCTGCGTTGACGTTACGAGCGAACGCAGCCGCGAAAAATGGTATGAATTCTGGGACGAGCTTGTGAGAAACTTAGGCGTTGACGGCGCGAAGATAGACTTTTGCGAGCAGTTTCCCGACAGGCCCGACTTAAAGTTTGCCGACGGAAGAGACCCGATGGCGGCTCATCACTGGTACCCTACTCTTTATAATGTCATGCAGCTAAAGCACTTCAGCGAACGCCCGGACGGCGGGCTCAATCTTTCGCGCGGAGGCGGCATAGGAGCGCAGAGATACCCGTTTGTATGGGAAGGCGATCAGAGAAGAGAATTCTTTTTCTTCCGCCCGGTCATAAACGGCGCTCTCTCGCTCGGTCTCTCGGGCGTGCCGTTCGTCACGTGGGATATGGCGGGCTATCAGCCGTCCTTCAGCGCTTACGACAGGCGGCATGAAGACAAAGTTTTTATAAGAGGCCTTGAATTCACCGCCTTTTCGCCGACAATTCAGACTCACGGCAGAGTTAAGCGCCCTTATGATTTTGACGACAAAACGAAAGCGCTCTACCGCGCCTATTCTCTTCTTCACGAAAGTCTTCGTCCCTATCTCACCGAGCAGGCAAAGGTTGCGTGCGAAACGGGCATGCCGCTCATGCGCCATCTGTTCCTTTATGACTGCGAAGACAGGCGCTGCATGAGAACGCACGACGAATATATGCTCGGCTGCGGTCTGCTCGTCGCTCCCGTTATTAAAAGAAAAAATCACAGGAGCGTTTATCTGCCCAAAGGGCGCTGGATTCAGATATTCACGGGCGAAAAAATTGAAGGCCCGCGCGAAATCGTAACCTTAAAGGTTCCGCTCGGCTCAATTCCCGTTTTTCGCCTCGAGGGCGCCGAATCCGATAAGCTCATCCCATGCCTTGAGAGCGCAAAGCCGTATATAAACGAAATAAACGAATTGTCAGCGGGAGGTTAAAATATGAAAAAATCAGTGAAAATCATTCTCTGCGTTCTTCTTTCCGTTATCATAATCGGCGGCTGCGTAACGGCGGCGCTCCTGCCGCATCCTCTCAGCTACAACATAAAGAGCCTGCCGGAAATCGGCAGCGAAATCGAGCTTGTCGCCGAAGAGGAAGACGGAGTAACTCTGAAGCTCGCCTCAAGCCGCGACTTTAAGGTGATCTCTTTCACGGATATGCACCTTAACGGCAAAAACAAAACCTCAAACGTGACTCTCGGCAATTTTACAAACGCGATAATAGATAAAAAGCCCGACCTTGTGATACTCGGCGGCGACAACGTTACGTCAATATTCAACAAAAAGCGCACCCGTCAGTTAGCTGAAATTTTTGAGCAGCTCGGAGTTTACTGGGCTCCCGTGCTCGGCAATCACGAGGGCGACACGACCGGCTCCGTATCGAGAGAGGAAATGACCGAAATCTTTTCCTCCTACCCGCACTGCCTTATGAAAAAAGGCGCCGAGGGCGTATGGGGCAACGGCAACTACTATGTGAACGTGCTTAACGCGGACGACTCCCTGCGCCACACGTTTGTTATGATGGACACGGGCTCGGATATGAGCGAAGAGCTTAAAGCCGAATACGGCATAGACCCGAACGAAACGCCTTACGACGGCGTGAAAACCTCGCAGGTTGAATGGTATCGAAGCGTTATCGACAAAATCGGCGGCGAATACGGCAAAAAGCCTTCAACGGTAATTATGCATATTCCCCTGCCGCAGATGAAAACGGCGGCAGAAAGCGAAGAATTCCTTTACGGCGTTAAGCTCGAAAACGTTTGCGCGTCGGGCTTTGACTCCGGTATGTTTGACGCGATAATCGAAAAAGGCTCAACGGACAAGGTGTTTTTCGGGCACGACCACGTCAACGATTTCGCCCTCGAATATGAAGGAATTTACCTCAGCTATCTTCAAAGCTCGGGCTACGGCGCTTATACGACCGAGAGCAAATTCGGCTATCCGGAAAAAGACTGGCTGCAGGGATATACGTTATTTGAAATAAATGAAGACGGAGAATATGATCCCATACATCACAGATACAGTGAGTGAGGCGTAATTGGGACTTCCGTATTAAGCGAAGAGCAAAGCAAAAAATTTTATTGATAAAAACAGCAAGGTGCGAAAATTATACCTCGCACCTTGCTTTTCTGTTCTCCGAAATCTATATGCTCACTAATTTATATTTTTTTGCTTTTCGCCATTTTTCCGTCCTTGCCGTGCAACAGCACTGTCTACGGACGGAGAAAATGGCGTCTTCATCTTAATACGAAAGCCCTTGCTGGTACTAAACTGATTTAATTCGGAATGAATTGACGGCGATGCCGTCATGAATTGGCTGTCGCCATGATTTCTCGCTTCGCTCCGTGAATTGAATTTCCCCGCGGGGAAATTCATTAAAGAATAAATCTGAAAGCGTAAATAATCACGTTTGTGAAGTTATTGAGCGCAAATCTCAGGAATGAGAATGAATAGGGAAATTCAAAATTCCATTCGTCAAAGGTTTCGAGCGAGCCGATGAGAGAGGAATCGTAAGTTTTCTCGGGCATTGTGAACGCCTTTGTTGACATTTTCGCAATGCAGAGATTTTTGCACGCCTCGCGCAGAGCGCTGCCGAATCCTATCGGGTCTCTCGCGTAAGCGGACTTAACCGCCGCTTTATGCTGCAGAGCCTGGAGCGACCAAACGCCGGTGAGAATGGTGTCGTTGCCGTTATAAACCGCAAGCACGGGGCTCATATATCCGCTGCCGGTGAAATTCGAGGAATAATCCGAAACGACGAAGCCTTCAAAGCCCCATTCCTTTCTGAGAAGGTCTTTAAGCAGGGCGGAGCTTGAGCCGCACCACTTTATGCCCAGGCGATTGTAAGCGGACATTATCCCCTTGGGATTTGCCTGCTTTACGGGAATTTCAAACGCTTTTAAATAAATTTCGCGCATCGCCTGCTCGTCGCACCAGGTGAAAAGCCCGTTTCTGTGTGACTCCTGGTCGTTTAAAGCAAAATGCTTCATGGTGGTGACGAGCCCCTCGGAGCTTGCTCCCTTTATTATTTCACTCGCCATAATTCCCGATATAACGGGGTCTTCGGAAAAATACTCAAAGTTTCTGCCGCCCATGGGGTTTCGGTGAATGTTGGCTCCCGGGGCGTACCAGATATCCGTGCCCATATCCGCCGCTTCTTTGCCCGCTCCCTCTCCCATTTCATAAGCGAGCGAGGTGTTCCATGTGCAGGCGATCGCGGTGGCGCAGGGGTAAGCGGTGCCGCTGTCTTTATAGACGAGCCCGTTTCTGCCCTTTACGCTTGACGGGCCGTCGTTATCCATCGTGTGCGGAATGCCGAGCCGCTCAACGCCGTGAGTTTCATAGCCGCCGTCAATAACGAGCATCGTCATTTCGTCGAGCGTGAGCTGGTCGAGAAAAGCGTCCCAAAGCGATTCGTCCTGCGCAACGTCTTGAAGAGTGATCGTTTTGTCGTATTTAACGCCGATTTTCGGCTTCTCCCCTTCCTTCACGGGCTCGGGGAGCTTGTCAACGTCAATAAGATAGTCGTCTTTATTAAGCGAACGCAAAGAGGGATATGTGCCTTCGGGGTCTTCCCTTGACAAAATCGTATATCCGCTGTAAACGTCTTCAAAAAGATTTTTGATTTCGGCTCCGGTGACGGGGTCGTTTTTGATTATTTTGGTCTGAGGCACGGTATATTCGTATTCGGCAAAGTGCTCTCTCACGTTGTCGGCGGCGTAAATTTTATAAACGCCCTTTTCGAGCACCCACGCCTCGTTCGTTTTGTAATCGTAAGACGCCATATCGTCCGTTTTAAACGAAATCTTCAGCGTTTCGCTTTCGCCCGGCTCAAGCAGCTTCGTTTTGGCAAAGGAGCCGAGGCAAATCGCGCTTTTTTCAATGCCGCCGTCGGTGTAAGGCGCGCCGTAATAGAGCTGAACGGTTTCTTTGCCCGCTCTGTTTCCGACGTTTTTAACTCTTACGGAAACGGAAATATTCTCGGAATTGAAATCGGTCGCTGTCACTTCTTTTGAAAATTCCGTGTATGAAAGCCCGTAACCGAAAGGATATTGAACCTTATCTTTCGCAAAGGTTTCAAAATATCTGTAGCCTACGTAAATGCCCTCGTAATATTCAACGAAATTTTTGCCGCCTGCGTATTCGTGGCTGCCGAAGCATTCGCTCGAGGGATGGTCATAAACGCTGTATGCAACGGTATCGGTGAGCCTGCCGGAGGGATTGACTTTGCCCGTTATCACCTCGGGCACGGCGGACATACCGAATTCGCCCGGAATCCAGATAATCGCCGCCGCCTTGATGCTGTCATACTCGTCGAGCCAGCCCATTTCCATTATATTGCCGATATTGAAAAGCACAACGACGTTTTCAAAAGCCGAGGCGACCTTTTCGACCATCGTTTTTTCATCGTCCGAAAGGCTCAGGGTTTTGGCGGAATGGTCGGAGCCCTCCGCGCTCGTGCGGCTGATCACGATAATTGCCGTGTCGGAAAAATCGACGGCGTTTTTAATCACTTCGTTCGTTAAATATTTCGGCTTCATCTCCTCGAGCGTGTTCTTCGCGAGCATCACGTTGAGAAGATTGTTTATTACGGTGTTGTCGGTTTTGGGCAGCTCGTTTGAAAGGCAGTGCTTCTCATAGAGAGCTCTGAGCTCGGCGTTATATTCAATGCCGCTTTCCTCAAACGCCTCGTAAAGCGTTACGGGGTCGTCGGTGGTGATCGCGCCGGAGCCCGCGCCGCCGAAAAACGGGCAAACGGAGCCCGCGCCGAAAATATTGACCTTTTTGTTTTCGAGCGGAAGAAAATCGTCTTCGTTCTTTAAAAGAACGATTCCTTCGCTTTCGATTTTTTCGGCTGTTTTTCCCGTTTCCGAAATTATGCCGGGGTCAACTCTGCCGCTTGTGGCAAAAGCCGAAACGCTCATGAGCAAAGAAATAACGAGCGCTATGGAAACGGATTTCAAAATCTTCTTTTTCATAAAAGCACCTCTGAATAAAATCAGATAAGATTGCCTGCAACGTAGCCCTCGTAAACGGCGTTGGGAATTATTCCGCCTCCGTTTGAGTCGCCCACGTTGTAAATTTCTTTAACCTCGTCTTTAAGAGCATCGTAAAGGCTTCTGTCCGGTCTGTCGCCGACGGCAAGCACCACGGTGTCCGCCTTAACACTTTGCGTTTCGCCGCTCTTCGTTTTGTAAACGACTTCGCTCTCCGTTATCTTGCCCACGGCGCATTCGGTGAGCATTTTCACGCCGAGGCCTTTAAGGTGGCCCATGAGAATGGTCTTTGCGGTCTGGCCGGTGTTTGCGGCAAGATTGGGTGTCATCTCGATTATGCTGACTTTTTTGCCCTGCTTCGCGAGGAACTCCGCGGTTTCACAGCCCGTTGAGCCGCCGCCTATAACGACAACGTTTTTGCCGCTCTGAGCGCCCGAAAGAATGTCTCTCGCGCTGACGGCTCTCTCGGAGCCTTCTATTTTAAGCATTGCCGGCTGACTGCCCGTTGCGCACACGACGGCGTCGGGGTTCATATCGAGAATATCCTTTTTCGTAAGCTCCGAGCCGAGGTGAACGTTTACTCCCTTAAGCTCGAGCTGCCTTTCAAGATAAGGCTTCATAAGCCCGAGATGCTGTTTAAACGGAGGCTTGCAGGCAAGATTCATCTGGCCGCCCACCTCGTTTGATTTTTCATAAAGGTCAACGTTATGGCCTCTCATAGCCGCTATTCTCGCCGCTTCAACTCCCGCAACGCCCGCGCCGATAACAACAACGTGCTTTTTGCTTTCGGCAGGCTTTACGGTGTAATCGTTATCGCCTCTCGCAAGCACGGCGTTGCCCGAGCAAATCGCTCTGCCTCCGTGCTGCAGCTGGTGGTCTATGCAGTGGCCGCAGCCGATGCAGGGGCGAATTTCGTCTTCTCTGCCCTCGTCAATAAGGTTTACAAGGTCGGGCTGAACGAGCAGGCCGTGACCGATGAAAATGAGGTCGCATTTGCCGGACGAGAGCGCCTTTTCCGCGGCAACGGGATTTTGAGCTCTGCCGCCGCCGATGAGAACGGCTTTTTTGCCTCCCGTTAACTTGAGGCCTATCTTCATGAGCTGACTTAAAGCGACCGCCATACAGTCGGCATAAGCGGATTCGGGCTTTTGATTTTTGCCCGCCTCGCTCGACCAAATGCCGGCTAAAATTTCGAGAGCGTCGGCTCCCGCATCCTGCAGCTTTTTGCAGTAATAAACGCCGTCAATGAGAGAAATGCCGCCGTCTTTGCCAAGCTCAATAACGGGGAGCTTCACTATGACGGCGAAATCCTCGCCGCAAAGCTCGCGTATTCTTTTTATTATATTAAGATGAAAGCGGATGCGGTTTTTTCTGCTTCCGCCGTATTCATCCGTTCTTATATTTGCCGTTTTTGAAAGAAACTGCTCGCCGAGATAGTAACCCACAGAGTGGATTTCAACGCCGTCAAAGCCCGCTTTTTTGGCTCTGAGCGCCGCCTGAGCATATTTTTCTTCAATCTCTTTTATTTCGGGCACGGTCAGCGCGCGCGGCGTTTCGTTTGCAAGGCCCATCATGTAGGAATAAGGCATCGCTACTGCGCTCGGCCCGACAGGCTGATCCCCTATAATAGACCTTCTTGCGCCTCTGCCGGTGTGTGAAATCTGCAAAAACGCTTTTGCTCCGCCCTCGTGAATGACAGAGGCGAGCTCAGTCATGCCGGGGATATATTTGTCGTCGTCGATAATGAGCATTCCGTCGGTGTTAAGCCCGAGAGGGGTGTCAACGCAGGTCACCTCAACTATGACTGCGCCCACTCCGCCTTTGGCTCTTTCGGAATAATGGTTTAATACGGCGCGGTTTACAAAGCCGTTGTCGCTCTGGCTCATTCCCATAGCCGCCATAACGGTTTTGTTGCGAAGCTCAACATTGCCTATTTTGGACGGTGACAAGAGATTCGGATATTTTTCGTTCACGGCAATACCTCCCCTAAACAAAGCAGGAATTTTTTATAAAATCATACCATAGTTTATTCATATAATGCAATAAAACGCCGTAATTTTTCTTGCGCAAAAGCAAAAAAACAGAGCGCGAATTTGATTTTCGCGCTCCGCTTGATTTGTTACGGCATTTTATTTTAAGCCTGCTATGGCCTCGCAAACCATATCGGGATTGCGGGAGGTGATGTTGTCAACGCCGATAAGCGCCATTTCTTTAGCGCCTCTCTCTTCGTTAACAGTCCAAACAGAAACCTCGAGGCCAAGGCTGTGGCAAACCTTAACGAGCTTGATCGTGCAGTCTTTCCAGTTTAAGTTAAGGCCTATCGCGCCGAGCTCCGCCGCCTTTTTTGCGAGCGCTTCAAGGTCGGTATCCATTTCTACTCCCGTATTAAGATAATAAGGAACGTTGGGCGCCTTCTCTTTTGCAACGGGGATATCATCTTCGTTAAGGCCCGTAAAGAAGAGCTGCTCCGTTACGCCGTATTCCTCGGCAAGCGGCTCAAGCTTTTCAAGATAAGCGGTGCTCTTAACGTCAACGTTGGCTCTTATATCCTTGTGCTCGCTGAGGAACTCAAACGCCTGAGCGAGAGTGACGTAACCGTCGGGATTTTCGGGGGTGTCGTGATTGAGCACGGGCTCGCCGTCGGCGGTGTAGTTAAGGTCAAATTCAACTATCTGAGCGCCTGCTTCAATGCCCTTTTCCATAGCCTCTATGGAATTGTCGGGAAGACCCATGCAGCCGGAATGAGCGGTAACGGTGATGTTGCCCTTGCCGTTTAACGGCTCGTTAACGGGCTTAATAGGAAAGATAAAAACGAGCAGCGACAAAATAAAAGCCACCGCGCGGTCAAACATAGCGGTAATACTTGCAAACATAATGATAATCCCCTCTCGGACAGAATAATACTGCGTTTTGCGCAGTGTAAAATTACTCCCTGCTTAAAGCCGCAAACGAATGAAATCTTTTGCGATAGGGCAAAACGATTTCACCCCGCAAGGAAAAACCGCTCCGTTCTGCAGCGGAGCGGTGTGGTGGAGACGCACGGGCTCGAACCGTGGACCTCCTGCGTGTGAAGCAGGCACTCTGACCAGCTGAGCTACGCCTCCGTACGATATAGGATTTTACCACAAAGATTTGAAAAGGTCAATCTAAAATTTAAGTTTATCCGATATTTATTGAGCTGAATTTTAAACGAGGCAAAAAGCAGGGCGTGAATTTAACTCGCGCCCCGCTTTTATCAAAATCTTTTTGCTTCAAAATCCGAAAGCTGTGTTCAGTTAACTCCTTCGAGGAAATCGGTTTCGGTAACGACGCCTTCGCTGTCTATTCTGAACGTCTTTATTTCAAGCGGCTCAAAGTCGGCGTAAAAGCCCGCGTTAATGAGATTGAATACAACCGCCGTTTTGCTCTCCGTTCCCGCGGTTTCCTGCAGCCTGATAATATAATCTCCGCTACCGTCTTCGCAGGTTTTAAAGGAAAGAAGGCTCACGTTTTCTCTCTCAACGGAAACGTAGCTCTTAACGGCGGGAAGAGAGCCCTTGTGATAGCCTGCGGGCACTGCGACCGGCTTGTTATTCAGCATATCGGCGTATTTTTGAACGCCGCTCTTCTCCGCTTTGCCCGCATGAGGATAAACCTCATATTCAAACCTTTGAAGCCCTTCGTCGCAATAGGAGAAATCCGCCTCGGGTCTGTCTGAAAAATGGTCGGCAAAAATGGAATTTCTTATGACCGTGAGCCTCAGCGTGCTGCCGATGCAGTCGTAGCTGTATTTAGCGTCGCTTATGAGCGAAACGCCGAGCCCGCCTGCGGTAACGTCGCCCCAGGTGAGAGCCGGGTCTTCGTAACCTTCGCACTTTCTCTTAATGAAGCCGCCGGGGATCTCATAAGTCGCTTCGGGATTTTCACCCGTAACGGTCACGGGAATTTTGACCATAGTAAGAGGCTCCTGCCAGAGCGCTCTGACCTTGCTTCTTATCACTTCCGAGCCTGCGTCAAGCACGTAATCCTCGGAAATATAGGACTTGCCGTAGGAATATCTCACTCTCATCACGGCGCGAACGTCGTTTTTCTCGGCGAGCTTTATTTCATCGAGCTTCATTTCGCCCAAAACGTCGTGAAATTTAAAAATGCCGTGAGCCCAGGTGTCGGGCTTTGAATTGTCGATAAGCAGAGGCACGAGCGAGGGAGAGGCGATATGCTCTTTGCCGTCGCTCTTTGTAACGAGCGAAACGAGAGCGCCGGTGGTCAAATCAAATTTAGCAATGAGCTTGTCGTTTTCGAGCGTGTCTTCGCCCGCTTTAACGGGGCTGCGATTATTTTCGGGCGCTGCGTTTGAATCCTCGTGCCAAAGCCAATAGAGAGCGTAGCCGAACGCAGGCAGCTTAACCTTAAACACGGTGTCGGCGTGGCTGTCGTTTGAGCGTGAAGAACGAACGTTGCCGAAAAGAACGTCATTACCCTCAAAATCTGTCACTCTCGAGCTCGGATGATAAGTTCTGACCGTGGTTTCAACCTCTTTTGAAAGCGGATTGAAAACGATAACGGGTCTCGGATATTTAAGGTTGCGGCAATGGTGGCGCTCATTGCATGAAACCGCGTCGGAAACGCCGTCAAGCCAGGTGTCGACCTTGCCCGCAATTCTGAGCAGAGCTTCGTTTTGCTTATCCTGAGCAATGGTCTGAGCGTAGCCGAGCTGAGCGGCGGAGTCTTCATAAGATTCCATTATCGAGCAGCCGCAAAGGATGTCGTGAAACTGATTGTAGCAGAGCTTGAGCCAGGCTTTTTTGAAATCTTCCCTGCCGCTGTCGGAGCCGAAAAGCGCAGCCGAAAGAGAAGCCCATTTTTCGGCGTTCGCAAGCTCGTTTTCGGTTTTTCTGTTTTGCTTTTTGATAAACGAGGTTGCCGAATAGCATCCGCTCGCATGGTGCTGAAGCTCGGTTTTCCAAACGGGAATTACAAGCGGCATGGAAAACTGCTCTTTGAAAAATTCGTCGGGCGATGAAAATTTGATATTGTCATAGCCTTCCGCTTTAAGCGAGGCGAGATACTCTATATCTCCCTTGGTGGGGCCGCCGCCGTGGTTGCCCACGCCGTAAAAGAGCATCATGCCGTGGCCGCTTTCCTCAGCCATATTGTTGAGCTTTTTATAAGCGTTTCCTATAGCGTTTTTGCCGCTCTCGCCGTAGCCTGTGGGGATTCTGTAAGTAAGCACTTTTGAGTCGTCGGCGGATTCCCACCAGAACAGGCCTTCGGGCATATCGGGATTTTCACCCGCGTCCGGCCTCATCATAACGTAGCAGCGCATGCCGGAGTTTACAAGGAATTTGGGCATCATTGCATTGTGGCCGAATGAATCCACGTTGTAGCCCGTTTCGCATATCCTGCCGAATTTTTCCTTATAATAGAGCTGGCTGTAGAGCGCCTGCCTTGCGAAGCTCTCGGCAGAGGGCATATTGCAGTCCGGCTGAACCCACCAGCCGTTTACGGGCACCCACCTGCCGCTCTTTACGAGCTCGGTAATTTCGGCAAAAAGCTCGGGGTCAATATCTTCGACCCACTTGTAATAGCAGGCGGACGAGCAGGTGAATACAAAATCGTCGTATTCTTTAAGTCTGTCAACCGCGGAGCGGAAGGTCTGGAGCACTTCTCCGCAGCCCTCCTGCCATCTCCAGAGCCAGGTAGGGTCAAGATGAGCGTTGCCGATAAGATGAATATTGTTTTTCATTATTCGTATTCTCCTTCCCTGATAAATCCGAAATATCTGCCCATCCAATAAGAAAGCGTGTAAACGTAGCAGCTTTCAACGCACATAAGTCCGCCGGAGTCAACGTTTTTATATTGCAAAGGATTGCGGTCGTATTTTGAAATGAATTTTTCGTCCTGCGGCAAAAGGGTGGAGGTTTCTTTGTAGCCGCAGCGAAGAGTTTTCACGGGAATATCGTGGCGGCCTATGAGCGAAACGCCCGCGGCAAGGCGGCTGATATTGGCGCGCATAAACCATTCTTTAACTCTTTCTTCGTCAACCTCTTCGCCGGGGCAGGCAACGAGATAAAGGAAATCGAGCGCGGCGTCGTGCTCTCTCTCAATAGAGCCTCTCCACGTGCCGAATGCCCTGCGGTATTTGCCGAGCAGCTCCTCGTCCTTTTCAAGGTAGCAAAGCCCGAAAAGAGAAGCGGTCGCGAGCCAGTGGTCGCCGTACATTATTTCTTCGGCGGGGTCCATGCCGTCGTGAAGGCTTATCTGATAAAGCCTGTTGTCGTGCTCAAGAGGCAGGTCGGCGTATCCTCTCTCGTAAACGAGGCGGTCGTAGGTTTCTTTCCACCTGCCCGTTTCGCCCGTTATCTCCATAACGGCTTTTAGGTAAAACAGCAGCTCCGCGGAATTGAGCGCGGCGTCAACCCAGCCGTCCTCGCTGTTGAAATAAGGCTCGTCCCACCTTGCCCACGTTGTGGGCTCGCCGGAATAATCAACGAGAGTGAAGCCGTTGTCGATTATGTGAGAAACTATGTTTTCGGTCGTAACTTTTATGAACTCGTCAAGCTCCGGGTCGTCGCAGCCGAGCTCCTTGTGAGCAAAAAGGAGATTTAAAACTTGAAGGGTTATTTCGTCGCTCGACGTGTCGCACTTAAAATAAATATCGTCGAGCGTGTAGCCGTCTTCTTCATAAAGATATTTGAGCCTGTCGGGCACGGGGGCGGAGCAGTCAACCTCAAGGCCCACTATGCCGCGCTCTCTCGATTCCGACGTGTCAAGGGCTACGGCTTTGTTGCCCTGCCTTCTGAAAAACAATCCGTCATCGGGAAGAGGCTCGTCGGCGGTCGAATAGGTTCTCGAAACGAAGCCGTTGCCTCTACCGTGAATGTACATGAGCAGCACGCTGGCGTCAAGCGCTCTTTTCGCAACCTTAAGCGCCTCGAGAGTTTCGGGGTCGTCGGCGCCCTTTTCCTTTTTAAGCACGGAATATCTGTAAATTTCGGCAAGGCAGAACTGCGAGGTAAAGCCGCCGTCATTGTCGCAGGAGCCGTAGGGCAGAATTGAATCGTGCTCGCCGGGCCTCGCGAGATATTTGTGGCTGACCATGCTGTGCCTTTGCACGTATTTGAGCGTTTCGGCAAGCAGAATGTCGCTCACCTCTTTTGCCGAATAAACGGGAAGCTCGATGTGCGTGACTGCGGTTTCGGTTTTGACCCACACGCCGTCGCCGTCGGGCAGAATTGCCGACACCTTGTTATCCTTCAAATCTCTGTCGGCTGAAAAATAAAGCACCTTGTCAAACGAATACTCCGCGTCGGGGTCATATCTCGTGAGCCCCGTTTCGGCTCCGAGCCAAAGAACGTTTCCGACCTTTACGCTGCAGGTGTAGTCGGATTTTTTTGACGGCAGAGGCGCCGGAAAATCTTCAAGCTCCGGCTTTTCGTTTATGACCGAATAAAGCTCCTTCGGCACGTTTGAGTCCTCCAAAGCGTAATGAGTGCTTTTTCTTACGAAATGCGGCTTAAGAACAATTTCTTTTTTCATGTGTTTTTTCCTTTCTTCTTTCATTTTTCCGGCTTCATTTCGAGCGCCGACGAAATGCTTTCAAGCCATGACGCTCCCGTTTTTCTCGCCGTTCTCAGAATGCTCGACACGAGCACCGTGTTAACCTGCATAACGGCGTCCGGCTCGCTGTCAACGGTGGAAATGCTGCCCACGCTGCTCAAAGCGTAGGGCTCGCCCTCGGCGTCGGTGCCGAGATAAATCATTACGTGGCCGGAAAAATACAGCAGGGAGCCTGCCGGCAAAGACGTTATGTAATCAAGCTTCTGCTTGTCTTTATAGGACGAAATATCTTTTTTGGGCAAATCGTAAACGTTCATCTGCTGGCTGCCGACTCTCGGAAACTGCATGCCGAAGCAGAGGAAAATTTCTCTTATGATGCCCGAGCAGTCGTTTGAATAAAAATCGCCTGCCCAGCCGTAAATATTGCCCTGAAGCTTAAACGCCTGGTTGATTATGTTTGCCCTCGTCGCCGGCAAATAACCGACGTTAACGTCAAATCCGCACGGAATGAGCGAATAAGCGTCGGATATGCTGCCGTCCGAAAGCCTTATCGGCAGCTTCGCAACGTAGCAGCCGTAAGCGTATCTTCTGTCAATGCTGTCGGGAGCGTCCTTCGCGCTCACAATCGGCAGCTTCGTGCCCATAGGCACTATCATATCGGAAAGCTGAGGGCAGTAAGGGTCCGTCGGCAGGCGTATTTCGCCGCCCGTGACCACGAGAAATTCCTCAGGAGACTGCCTTTTAAGCCAGTCGCTTCTTGACGGGCAAACGGCAACCTGCTCTTTCGCGACCCAGCCGCAGCAAACGTAAGACGCCGCGAAATACCAGAGCCCGTCCGCGCTCTCGTGAAGCAGAGCAAGCGGCGTGAACGGCATAAGGTCGCTCATTGTAAACGAATCGTAGAAAAGGTCGTCAATCTCATTGTTGGCGTAATCCGCCGTCGGGAACATGCGCAGCGTGTCTCTCGCAACGGAAAAAGCAAATTTCACGTTTACCTTTTCGGGCACAGCGGAGCGGTTGATATTCGCTTTGAGATTTTCGCGGTATTCGCCGCCGACCATTGCGCCGTTTATGAACAGCTCGTCGTAATCGTCGGGGAAGGTTATGGAGTCCAATATTTCCCTGACGGTCACGCCGTCAATGGTATCTTTAATGCTTTGCAGAGTGAAGCTGCCCGAGGACTTTGAGCCTATCAGCTTGCCGTTGTCAACGTTGAAGGCTTCAATTTGCTCGCGGGTGAAAATCTCTTCGCCGTATCCGTCCTTTATCCAGTAAGACGCTTTAAGCATTTCCCTGCCGACGCCCGGGCCCAAAGGCACGTAATCGTCGCTTTGCGTGCTCTTTTCGCCCACCACAACGCTCGGCGTAACGCTGCGGCACGATGTGAGGCACAGCAAAAGCGACACAGCGGCAAGGAAAACCGCCGTTAATTTTTTCATCATCGGTTCACCATATTTCAAGTGTTTTTGTGCCGGGAAAGCGAACGGCTCTGTGCTCAATGCTTCTTATGCCGCTGCTCCCGATTTTGATTACGCTCGCGCCGTTAAAGCCTTTGTAAAAGCCCGAGCAATGCCCCGCCTTGAGGCAATAAGTCATTCTCATTCCTCCGCTTGTAACGGAAAAATCGTTGTTATGGTCGTGAGAGGCAAAAAAGTGCTTAACGTTGCCGAGAGACGCCGCTTTTTCAAAAAATCCCCTGTCAACGGGGCTGCCGCCGCCGTCTCTTTCGCAGCAGATCTCCTCGTGCTTTTCGCCGAAAGCTCCTTCGCCGGGCAAAGCCCTGCCGCCTGAAAACGATCTGTCGTAAGCGTATTGAAAATCAGGTATGGGCTCGTGCGCCCAAACGGAAACCTCGGCGCCGTCCTTTGCCGCCTCGAGTGAAATCTTTTCGAGCAGAGCCTGCTGAGAAGCGCCGAACCTGCCCTTGTAGCTGTCAAGCAAAACAAGCGCTTCCACCGTTTTGCCGCCTTCCTTTATGAATATGCTGCCGCTCACCTCTCCCGTGTCGGCGTCACAGCCTCTCAGAAGGCAAAGCTTTGAAGAAGAGAGCGTGTCGCAGATAAACTCCGTGTCGCAGTTGCCCTCACGGTCGTGATTGCCGGGGAACGGAGCCCACGGAATGCCGAAGGAATCCATAAGGTCGGCAATTCTTCTGAGCGAAAAATAAGAGCAGTCGGAGCATATCATATCGCCCGAGAGAATTATGAGGTCGGGCTTCGCGTAAGAAACGAGCATTCTCGCGACGCTTTCGGTTTCAAGCGAAAAAAGCACCCTGTAGCCGTAATCGGAAAAATGAAGGTCGGCAAGGTCGAGCACGGTGAAATCCCTGCCCGGCTCCTTTTGCAAAACGTAAGAAAGCTCCCGGAAACGCTCCGGAGAGTATGAATAATGCAGGCCGCTCTTTTTGCCGGCGTGAAAGGAGCTTACGTTTTCCTTTCTGTGAGGCAGGATGCGCAGATATTCGCCGCGCGAGGTCTGCGGAGTATATCCGTCGCTTCCCATATAGCCGGTTATGAGCAGCGAGCCGATGGTTTTCATAAAAGCTCTGCATTCATTCATAACAAACACCACTTAATATATTAACATAAAAACGCGTCTTTTCAAGCCTAATTTTTACGTTTGTGACAAATTAGCCGAATTATCCGGTTTAACGACGTTTTTCCATTGACAAAACCGCATTAATAATGTAAAATTTTTAGAAATAAATTTAAAATGCGGGAGATTGGTCTTTTATGAACAACGAAGAAAAATCAATGGAAAAAATCGTGGCCCTTTGCAAAAACAGAGGCTTTATTTTCGCGGGCAGCGACATATACGGCGGCCTTGCAAATACATGGGATTACGGCCCTCTCGGCTCAAGGCTCAAAAACAACGTTAAGGACACCTGGAGAAAAAGATTTATTCAGGAAAGAAAAAACAGCTACGAGGTTGACGCCGACATTCTCATGCACCCGAGAGTGTGGGAGGCGAGCGGTCACGTTGCGAGCTTTTCGGACCCTCTGCTTGACTGCAAAGAGTGCAAAATGCGCCACAGAGCCGACAATCTCATTGACGATTTTGACCCCGACGCTCACGCGGACGGCATGACGAAGCAGGAGATGTTTGAATACATCAAGGCTCACTCTATACCCTGCCCCAACTGCGGCAAGCACAATTTCACCGAAATAAGAGAATTCAATCTTATGTTCCAGACTTTCCGCGGCGTTACCAACGACTCAAAGAGCGTCATTTATCTGCGCCCCGAAAACGCTCAGGGCGAATACGTAAACTATCAGAACGTTCAGCGCTCGATGCGCGCGAAGCTGCCTTTCAGCATAGGCCAGATAGGTAAAGCGTTCAGAAACGAGATAACTCCCGGCAACTTCACCTTCAGAACGATAGAATTTGAGCAGATGGAGTTTCAGACCTTCTGCAAGGAAGGCACCGACTCGGAGCTTTACGAATATTTTAAGCAGTACGGTCTTAAATATTACGAAGACCTCGGCATTGACGCGGAGCATCTGAGATTTCACGACCACGAAAAGCTCGCGCACTACGCAAAAGCGGCGTGCGACATAGAGTTCCTCTTCCCGTTCGGCTGGGGCGAAATCAACGGCACTCACAACAGAACCGATTTCGACCTCACGAGGCATCAGGAATACAGCGGCAAAAATCTCGAATACCTTGACCCCGAAACCAACGAGAAGTTCATCCCCTACATCATAGAATCCACCTACGGGCTTGACAGAACCGTGCTTGCTCTGCTCTGCGAGGCCTACGACGAGGAAGTTATCGACGAGGAGAAAAACGACGTTAGAACAGTGCTTCACTTAAACCCCGCCATAGCTCCCTACAAAGCCGCGGTGCTTCCCCTTTCAAAGAAGCTCAGCGACGGCGCTCTCGAGGTTTACGAGCAGCTTCAAAAGAAGTTTATGGTGGACTTTGACGAAACCGGCTCAATCGGCAAGCGCTACCGCAGAGAGGATGAAATCGGCACGCCCGTTTGCATCACCTACGACTTTGAGTCGCCCGAGGACGGATGCGTGACCGTAAGAGACAGAGACACCATGCAGCAGGAAAGAATCGCGATAAGCGAGCTCGAAAGCTACATAGCGAATTTAATCAATTTCTGATAAACAGATAATCAATCGAGGAAGTAAAAATGTCTAAAATCAGCATAACGGAAACGGTTTTGAGAGACGCCAATCAGTCCCTCATAGCCACAAGAATGCCTTTTTCCGAAATCGAGCCGATACTCGGCAAAATGGACAAGGCGGGATATTATTCTCTCGAGTGCTGGGGCGGAGCAACGTTTGACTCCTGCCTCAGATACCTTGACGAAGACCCGTGGGAAAGGCTTCGCAAAATCAAAGCCGCATGCCCCAACACCAAGCTTCAGATGCTGCTGAGAGGTCAAAACCTTCTCGGCTACAAGCATTATCCCGACGACGTGGTGAGGCTCTTCGTAAGAAAAAGCGTTGAAAACGGCATAGATATAATCAGAATTTTCGACGCTCTCAACGATGTAAGAAACATAGAAGTTGCCGTTGACGAAACGCTCAAATGCGGAGCTACTGCCTCCGGCACGATTTGCTACACGATAAGCCCCATTCACAATCTCGAATCCTTCGTTAAGCTCGCAAAGCAGATAGAGAGCCTCGGCGTTCAGACTCTTTGCATTAAGGATATGGCGGGCATAATGAGCCCCAAAGAGGGCTATGAGCTTGTCAAGGCGATAAAGGAAAGCGTTAAAATCCCCGTCGCCGTTCACACTCATTCCACCGCCGGCCTCGGCTTTATGACTCTTTTGAAGTGCGTCGAAGCGGGAGCGGACATAATCGACACCGCCGTTTCCTCCTTTGCGGGAGGCACTTCGCAGCCCGCGACCGAAACGATGATTTACACTCTCGAGCAGTTCGGCTATGAAACGGGCGTTGACCGCGCCGCCTGCAAAAAAATAAACGACCACTTCAAAAAATACAGAAAAGAAGTTTTGGAAGACGGCACTCTCAATCCGCTCGTTCTCAGCGTTCAGGCGGACATTATAAACTATCAGATTCCCGGCGGTATGCTTTCAAACCTCATGGCTCAGCTCGAGGCGCAGAACGCTCTCGATAAGCTCGACGACGTGCTTAAAGAAACGGAGAGGGTTCACAAGGATATGGGCTATCCTCCCCTCGTTACTCCTCTGAGCCAGATGGTGGGCGTTCAGGCGGCTTCAAACGTGCTCGCCGGCGAAAGATACAAAAACATATCGAGCGAAATTAAGAACTATGTGAGAGGCGAATACGGCAGAGCGCCCGGTGAAATAAATCCGGATATCAAAAAGCTCATTCTCGGCGACGACGAGCCTTACACCTGCAGATTTGCCGACACTCTCGAGCCGGGCGTTGAAAAGGCGCGCAAAGAGCTTGAAGGCATCGCTTCAAGCGACGAAGACGTTCTTTCCTATATTGCTTTCCCGACTCAGGCGACCGAATTTTTCAAAAAGCGCGAAGAGAGAAAGAAAAACACGTTCTCTTATCGCATTTCAAAAATTGACTGAGGTAATTTGGTATGAGACTTCTTTATATTATCGACCCTACGGCGCCGATGTCCGTGCCGCAGGCGCTGCTTGTCGCAGTGACCGGTATTGCGGTCGTTTTGCTTGAGCTTGCTCTGCTCACTCTCGTAATTCAGCTTTTGTCAAAAGCGGTTAGATTATTTACGGGCAGAAAGAAAAATCAGCCCGAAGAGGAGTTTTTCATCCCTCCCGTTCAGAGCGCCGCGCCCGCCGCAAAGCCCGCGGGAGTTCCCCTGCCCGACGGCAGGAGCGAGGGCTCTCTCGAGCTTGAAAACGTTGACGAGCCCACGGCGGCGGTAATAATGGCAATAGTGAGCAACGAGAGCGGAATACCGCTCAACAGGCTGAGCTTCAAATCTATCAGGCTGATGCAGGAGAAACAGAAATGAAATACGTTGTTACTTTAAACGGAAAAAACTACGAAGTTGAAGTTGATGAAACCGAGGCTGTCATAACCTCTACTTATGATACCCCCCAAGCTCCGGCAGCGCCCGCCGCTCCGGCTCCGGCTCCTGCCGCCGCTCCCGCAGCCCCCGCTCCGGCTCCCGCCGCGGCGCAGGGCTCAAGAGTGCCCGCTCCCATGCCCGGCACAGTCCTTGACGTTTGCGTTAAGGAAGGCGACGCGGTATCGGCAGGCGACGTGCTTATAATCCTTGAAGCGATGAAAATGGAAAACGAGATACCCGCTCCCTGCGGCGGCACCGTGAGACAGATTCTCGTTAAAAAGGGCGATACTGTCGATTCAGGCGCGCTCCTCGCCGTTATAAGCTGAGGAGGAATTTTCAATGATAATTGACGTTTTAAAGGGAATATTGGTGTCGTCCGGCTTTGCCTCTCTGTCGTGGCAAAACGCGGTGATGATACTCGTTTCCTTTGTGTTCCTCTATCTTGCGATAGCAAAAAAATTCGAGCCCCTTTTGCTCGTGCCCATAGCGTTCGGAATGCTGCTTGCCAATATGCCCGAAACGGGGCTTATGGCTGACCCCGCCGGGCTCATTTATCCCGAACAGGCCGTTGAGGGAGCTCACTGGTACAATGACGGCGTGCTCATGCTCATTTACGCCGGAGTCAAGAGCTCAATTTTCCCGTGTCTTATATTTATGGGCATAGGCGCCATGACCGATTTCGGGCCTCTGCTCGCAAACCCCATCAGCCTTTTGCTCGGCGCCGCGGCTCAGCTCGGCATTTACGTTGCTTTCGTTATAGCTATAGCTCTGGGCAAAATCCCCTGGATAGGCTTTACTCCCAGTGACGCCGCTTCGATAGCGATAATCGGCGGCGCGGACGGCCCGACGGCAATACTTGTCGCCTCAAAGCTTGCGCCGGATTTGCTCGGCCCCATAGCTCTCGCCGCTTATTCTTACATGGCTCTCATTCCGCTCATTCAGCCCCCGATTATGAAGGCGCTGACCACCGAAAAAGAGCGCAAGGTCGAAATGAAGCAGCTCCGAGAAGTGACAAAAACGGAAAAAATCATTTTCCCCATCGCCGTTTTCGTCATAGTTTCGCTTCTTCTGCCCGACGCCGCTCCGCTCATAGGATTTTTGATGCTCGGCAATCTGTTTAAAGAATGCGGAGTTACCGACAGGCTGAGCGACACGGCTCAGAATTCACTTTGCAACATCGTCACCATTATGCTCGGCACCACCGTCGGAGCTACCGCCGCGGGCGATAAGTTCCTTCAGCCGACAACCCTCGCGATAGTGGCTCTCGGCCTTGTGGCGTTTGCTTTTTCAACCGCGGGCGGATTGCTTCTGGGCAAGCTGCTCTACCTTGTGACGGGCGGAAAAGTAAACCCCCTCATTGGCTCCGCGGGCGTTTCCGCCGTGCCTATGGCAGCGAGAGTTTCTCAAACAGAGGGCAGAAAATACAATTCTTCAAACTTCCTTCTTATGCACGCAATGGGCCCGAACGTTGCCGGAGTTATCGGCTCCGCAATCGCCGCCGGCTTCCTGCTGCTTATGTTCGGAGACTGATAAATGAATAACGGCAAAAACACGATAGGTCAAATCGTTACGGTAATACTTTCTGTCATCATCATCCTTGTCGGCTACCGAGCCGCGGTCGGCAGCGAAGGCGTTTTCAAGGGCGACCCCTCGGGCGAAACGATAAGGGCGAAAGTGATAAGGATTACAAACGTTGAAAGCTCAAACGTTACGGGCGACGCCGGATACAGCATGGTTTATTTCAAGGCTCAGGCGCTCTCGGGCAGGCTGCGCGGCAAAACTATTGACGTTATGCAGGAAATTGACAGAACCTACGCTTTCAGCCCCCGTCAGGTGGAGCAGAACGACACCATACTCGTTGAGGGCATAAGCGAAGAAGGCGAAACGGTTTACTATTTCGGCGATTATTTCAGAATTGCTCCGATAGCGATTCTCGGCGCGATTTTCTGCCTGCTCGTTATGCTGTTTTCAAAAGCGCAGGGCTTTAAAACGATAGTTTCGCTCGGAATAACCTGCCTTGCTGTTTTCTGCGTGCTCGTGCCCGCAATTCTTAACAATAAAAACATCTATTTGTGGAGCATACTCATCTGTGTGTTCATAACCGCCGTTACGCTCGCTTTGGTGAGCGGATTCGGCAAAAAATCCGCCTGCGCCCTGCTCGGTTGTCTGAGCGGAGTTGCGTGCGCGGGAATAATAACTTATCTAACCGATAAATTCTTAAATCTCACGGGCCTGCTCGAGGAAGAATCCATTTATCTTTACAGGCTTTATCCGAACGACCCGATAGATATGAAGGGCATTATGTTTGCGATGATAATCGTCGGCGCTCTCGGTGCGGTGATGGACGTTGCGATGAGCATCTCTTCATCTCTTTGGGAGGTAAAAGAAAAATCGCCGCATATTACAAAGCCGGAGCTTATGCGCTCGGGCCTCAGAATAGGCGGAGATATGATGGGCACCATGGCAAACACGCTTGTGCTCGCCTATATCGGCAGCAACCTCACGTGCGTGCTTTTGCTCATATCCTACAACGCGAATCTTCAGCAGGTAATCAACAGAGAAATCATAGTTTTTGAGCTTCTTCAGGCTCTCGCCGGCAGCTTGGGCATGCTGCTCACCCTGCCGCTCACGAGCCTTATATGCACAGCAATATATTACAGCGATAAAAATGAGGTGAAGTCAAATGGCGCTGACTAAAATGAGCCCTCTGCTCAAAAAAGCTCAGGCGGAAGGATATGCCGTAGGCTCCTTCAGCGTGGCCAATATGGAAATGGTGCTCGGCGTGCTCAAGGCGGCGGAAGAAACGAAGAGCCCCGCTATTTTGCAGATAGCCGAGGTAAGACTCAAGCAGTCCCCTCTTGAGGTTATCGGGCCTCTCATGGCAGCAGCCGCGAAAAACTGCTCCGTGCCCGTCGCGGTTCACTTTGACCACGGCAAAACGGAAGAAAAAATCAAGCTCGCTCTCGAGCTCGGTTTCACAAGCGTTATGTTTGACGGCTCGCATCTGCCGTTTGAAGAAAACGCCGAAACCACTTCAAAAATCAACGCTCTCGCAAAGAGCTTCGGCGCCGACTGCGAAGGAGAAATCGGTTGCGTCGGCGGCAGCGAAGACGGCAGCGAAAACATAGCGATCAACTGCACTTCACCCACTCAGGCAAAGGAATTTGCCGAAATAACGGGCGTTGACGCTCTCGCGGTCGCTATAGGCAACGCTCACGGCAACTACAAACAGGCTCCGAAGCTGAGATTTGACATTCTCGAGCAAACGGCAAAGCTCGTTGACGCTCCGCTCGTGCTTCACGGCGGCACGGGAATTTTGCCCGACGACTTCAGAAAGTGCATTTCTCTGGGCATTCACAAAATAAATATCGCCACGGCGACCTTTGACAGCGTTGAAGCGTCTGTCAGAAACGCCTACTCCGCCTCTGCGATAAACGGATATTACGATTTGCAGCAGGCAGAGGTGGACGGAGCGTATAAAAACGCGATGAAGCATATAGAAATATTCGGCTGCGCCGGAAAAGCATAAGAAACTTAAAGAAAGGTGACAAAAATGAGCTATATCGAATTTGACCAAAGCAAACCTCTGGACATTATCCCCATTGGCAGAGTCGCCATCGACTTTAATCCCACGGATATGAATATGCCGCTGAGCGAAAGCAGCAACTTCAACAAATACGTGGGCGGCTCCCCCGCTAACATAGCCGTCGGCCTCGCGAGACTAGGCGCGAAATGCGGCTTTATAGCGAGAGTTTCGGACGATCAGTTCGGCGATTACGTAACTGACTATTTCAAAAAAGAAGGCATAGACACTTCTCACATTTTCAGATGTGAAAACGGAGAAAACCTCGGCCTTACCTTCACCGAGATACTTTCCCCCACTCAGAGCAGCATTCTCATGTATCGCGACGGCGTTGCCGACCTTATGGTAAACGTTGACGACGTTGACGAGGAATACGTAAAGAGCGCCAAAGCCGTAGTTATTTCCGGCACGGCTCTTTGCGCCTCTCCTTCGAGAGAAGCGGCTCTCAAAACTCTTTTCCTTGCGAAGAAAAACGGAGTGAAGGTCATCTTCGACATAGATTACAGAAGCTATACCTGGAAGAATTTTGACGAGATTTCGATTTATTATTCAATCGCCGCCAAAAACAGCGACATCGTTATCGGCTCGAGAGAAGAATTTGACCTCACCGAAAAAATCGACGGCGCCTGCGCGAACGACGAGGAATCCGCCGCCCGCTGGTTCTCCTACGGCAACAAAATCGTTATCATAAAGCACGGCAAGGAAGGCTCCTACGCCTATCTTGACGACGGCAGCGCTTACAAAGTGAACACGTTCCCCGTGAAGCTCCTCAAGGGCTTCGGCGGCGGCGACGGATACGCGAGCGCGTTCATTTATTCTCTTCTTCAGGGCAAGGAAGTAGCCGAGGCTCTTGAATTCGCAACCGCTTCCGCTTCCATGCTCGTATCGGCACACAGCTGCTCCGAGGCAATGCCCTCCGCAGCCGCCGTGCAAAAATTCATTGACGGATTAAAGCCCACCTGCGGCGACGTCATAATCAAGGTGAAATAAAATGTTTGATGCAAAAAACGTTAAGGACGCCTGCGTTGAATGGATAAGAAACTTCTTTGAAGAAAACGGAAAGGGCTGTAACGCCGTTGTGGGCATTTCCGGCGGCAAAGACAGCTCCGTTACCGCCGCTCTCTGCGTTGAGGCGCTCGGCAAAGACAGAGTGATAGGCGTTCTTATGCCTAACGGCGAGCAAAGCGACATTGACTGCGCTCACCTGCTCGTTGACACACTCGGCATAAAGCACTGCGTCGTAAACATCGCCGAGGCTGTAAACGGCGTTAAAAACGCAATTCCGTTTGAGCTGAGCGAACAGAGCAGAATAAATCTGCCGCCGAGAATAAGAATGTCGGTGCTTTACGCTGTGTCTCAGAGCAATAACGGCAGAGTGGCAAACACCTGCAATATGTCGGAAGACTGGGTCGGCTACTCAACGAGATACGGCGACAGCGCAGGTGATTTCAGCCCGCTCGCGAATCTTACCGTGCATGAAGTGAAAGAAATCGGCAGGCTTCTCGGTCTGCCCGCCTCTCTCATAGACAAAACTCCCTCGGACGGTCTGAGCGGCAAAACGGACGAGGATAACCTCGGCTTTACATACGCCGTGCTTGACAGATACATCCGCACGGGTGAAATCGACGACGAAAAGACCAAAGAAAGAATTGACACTCTGCATAAGAACAATCTCTTCAAGCTGCAGGTCATTCCTTCATTTGACCCCGCAAAATAACTTAAAGCCATTATGTATTACGGAGTTATAAGCATTTCCGCCCTGCTTTTCAGCCTGGTGTTCGTTTTCAGCGACAAATACCGCGAAAAGTACGGCTCGGGCACGGACGCTGTTTTGAAATTTGCCGCAGGCTCGCATTTCGCGGGATTCGCGGCGCTGCTCATAATAAACAAATTTCACTTTGAAATAACGGCTTTCACAGCCGTTGTCGCTTTCGTCGCGGCGGTTGACGTGATATTCTTCAACGTCTTTTCGCTGCGCGCTCTCGACAAAACGAATCTTTCAAAGTATTCCGTTTTCAGCATGCTCGGCGGCATGGTCATGCCGTTTGCCGCGGGAATTATCTTTTTTGACGAAGAGCTGACCGCGGGCAAAATCATCTGCCTTGCGCTTGTTGCCGTTTCGCTCGTTTTCACTATTGAAAAGGGCAGCAAAAAGGGCGCCGCCGGCTACTATGCGGGAGTTTTCATAACAAACGGTCTTTACGGCGTTATCAACAAGTTTTTCAGCGCCGCCGATTTTAACAAAACGAGCGACGCGGGATATTCCGTGCTGATTGAAGCGTTCATAGTGATACTGTGCCTCGTTCTGATGATTTTTCCGAAAGAGAAAATCGGCATTGTCAAAGGCAAGGGGCTCGTTTATATGGGCGGTTACGGTGTAATGTGCGCCGTGGGCAATCTGCTTTTGCTCATTTCTCTCAGGGTTTTGCCCGCCTCGGCGCAGTATCCGTTCGCTACGGGCGGAGTTATGATTCTTTCAACGGTTTACAGCTTTTTCACTCAAAAAAAGCCCGGCAAAAAAGAAATCATATCCGTTTTGCTCTCAATGCTCGGCATACTTGCGCTCGCGCTCTTGTAAGTCAGTTTATACAAATCTCCGACACCTTATGCCCGTAACAAGGCATATCTTTTAAGAGGATGATACCGATGGACGAAAAGTTAAGGAAGCTCAGCAAAGACGAGCTGCTTAAGCTGTCAAATGAAAAGTCAAGGCAGATCACCCGCAACAGCATTCTCGGCGCTTTGGTGCTTCTTGCCGCCGAAAAGCCTTTTGAAAAAATCACGGTTACCGAAATCGTTGACAGAGCCGGAGTTTCCCGCACCGCTTTTTACAGAAATTTCAAGAGCAAAACGGACGTTGTAAAAGAGCTCGACAATCTCATCGTTAAATTGGTCGATGAATTTTTTGACGATAAAGCGGACGAAGACAAAAGCAGAGCTTCGCTGTTTGATTTGTTCACTTTTCTCAAAGAAAACAAAAAGTATTGCGACGTTCTTTTAAATTCAAAGCTGATAAGCTACGAGATTTTGTGCGGCAAAACTTACGTTGACAAAAAAATCAACACTTACGGCGCTTATGATTATTACGACGTTGTAGCCGTTGAAATAGCGCTCAAAAAAGTTATAATCGAGTGGTGCAAAAACGGCATGGCGGAGCCGCCCGAAAAAATGGCGGATTACTGCGTAAGCTTTGCGAGAAAAATTCTGATCAACAGGCCCTGAGGTGATAAATATGAAGCTTGGATTCGGGCTCATGCGTCTGCCGAAAAAGGCGCTTTCAATCGATATTGAGCAAACGAGCAAAATGGCGGATATGTTTATCGAGGCGGGCGGCACTTATTTTGACACCGCTTACATCTACCCCGGCTCGGAAGACGCCGCGTGCAAGGCGCTCTGCTCAAGGCACAAAAGAGAGACCTATACCCTCGCGACAAAGCTGAACGCATCCATAGCTCTTACCGAAAAAATGGCGCGTTCTCAGCTTGACACGAGCCTTAAAAAGACAAAAGCGGAATATTTTGATTATTATCTGCTGCACAGCCTTATGGAAAAAAATTACGGCAGATATGATAAATTTGACCTTTGGGAATTCGTTAAAGAAGAGCAGAAAAAGGGTAAAATCAAAAACTACGGTTTTTCATTTCACGGAGGCCCCGAATTGCTCGATAAGCTCTTAACGGAGCATCCCGACGTTGATTTCGTTCAGCTTCAGATTAACTACTGCGACTGGGAGAGCGAAAAAGTAAGGTCAAGAGAAAATTACGAGGTCGCGAGAAAGCACGGCAAAGAAATAGTGATAATGGAGCCTGTCAAGGGCGGCAGCCTTGCCGACCCGCCGCAGGAGGTCAAAGACATTTTAAAAGCCGCCGAGCCCGACGCTTCTTACGCCTCGTGGGCGCTGCGCTTTGCCGCTTCGCTTGACGGCGTTCGCTCCGTGCTTTCGGGCATGTCAAACATTGAGCAGATGCAGGATAACCTTAACGTTATGAAGGATTTTAAAGGCCTTTCAAAAAGCGAAGAAGAAACAATTCTCAAAGCAAGGCAGGCTTTTAACGCAGTGAAATCAATCCCCTGCACCGCCTGCGGATACTGCGCGAAGGGCTGCCCAAAGCAGATACCCATCCCCGCCGTGTTTGCCGCGAGGAACAAACAGCTCATTTTCGGCAAAACGGAAGAGGGCGCCGCCGACTATGAAGCCGCCGTCACCGCTTCTTCGAGAGCGTGCGACTGCATCGGCTGCGGTCAGTGCGAAAACGCCTGCCCTCAGCACCTCGAGGTAACGGAATACTTAAAGCAGTGCTCCGAAGTGTTTGACAAGGCATAAAATTAAAAGTAAAAAACAGGGGCTGTCACAAACGCCGAAAAGCGCCGATGACAGCCCCGTTTTTATTGAGTTTTACGCGAAAATTGATTTGAAGAAATCCGTTATATTTCCGCCTATTTTCTTAAGAATAACAGCCGGCATTTCGGAGTAACCGTTCGTGCCGAAATTATCATAAAGATACTCGCTGATTCTTCTGAGAAGGGCGGGATTTTTTTCTTTTTCAACTTCCGCTTTGCCTACCGCGGCGAGAGCTTTCGCGAGAGCCTGCTCGCTCTCTTTCATCCGATCACCGGTCGCGAGATTGTCGTTCATAATCTCTTTTGCGTTTTTAACGGCGTCGTCAATTGCTCTGCGCCTTGCGGGCAGAATGAACGCTCCGTCAAGGCTTTCGGCTGTGTCGATAAGCTCAAGCAGATTTTTAACGTTTCTGCCGGAAAGGAACTGCGGGAATTCGGGTGAAGAATAAACGTCCTTGATGTCATCGTCAGCGATAAGCCGCATTGCGATTTTCAATATGACGTCGTTATGCTGAGTAAGGTCGTGCCTCTGACCCTCAAAATAGAAGGTAGTATCGGGCAGAAGGCCTGCGGAAGCGTCAACGACTCTGTCGGGAGAAATGTGGTTGTGCCCGGGATTGGAGCAGTGGGTGTTCTTCTGAACGTAATCGTCGGGCAGAGTTTCGCCGCAGTTTGCGGAATAAGCGCCCATTGAGGTGGAGTCAAGCTGTATGATATAATCTCCGTTTTCGGTGTTCCAGTTATCGCCGACGTTGATTATCGGGAAGTTGTATTCCGCAACGTTAAACACCTGCACGCCCATATCAACAAGCTTCTGCACGTTGTCGCGCGCGTTAAGCTGAGCGTGATAGTATTTGTCGGTCTGAGCTTTTATATCCGCCATTTCGGGCGAAGAAAGATATTTTTCGGCAGCGCCCGGATAATCCTCAGCAGGGCAAAGCGACCACATGCTCGTGCTTCTTATCATCACGTTTTCAACGAGGTGGTCAACGCCCTTTTCAAGCGAAGCCATGATAACCTCATCGGGCAGAATGCGCACGAGTATCTCAATAAGCCTTGCCGTGTATTCGTCGAGCAGGCGGAGCTCCTCGAGGAAGCCGTTATAGAGATAATCGGCGTCAAGGAATTTTATGCGGCCGTTAAAAACGTCGCCTATTATTCTTGAGCCGTTGAGCGCGGGAACGATGCAAATCACCTTGTGAAAATCATTTGCAACGTCGGGATGATATTCCAAAAGTCCAGCAAAAATGCCGCCGCCCTGGCTGATGGGCACGATGTTGATTTTGTCATGGCCCGTCTGCGCCTTTACAAGCTGAACGTAATCATAAAGCTCGTCCACGAGGTCGATGTGATTGCCGAAGGAATTGTATGAGAAATAATATAAGTGGTCCTTCGGAAGGTCGGTGGGGTAAATATCAAAGGGAATGTGGCTGTTGATTATGCTTCTCTCGTATTCGCTGCATTCCTCGTAGGAATAAGGGAACTTTTCGGTGATTACGTTGCCCGTATTCTGAGCCTCAAGGTCGCTTGAGTTTATGCCGAAGCAGTCGTCAATAACGTCGGCAAACGCATCCGAAAAGCCCACGTCCTTTTGAAGAGCGAGAGTTGCGAGAGCAGAGGGAAGAATTCTCTTTACGATTTTGTCAATCTGAATGTAGGCGGGGAAGGCGGAGATTTTGTTTCCGTCTTTATCGAGCACAAAGTTTCCGTCGTCATCGGTTACGCAAACGCTTGACTGACCGAGACCCGGCACGATAATGGTCGGGTAAAATTCACAGTCGTCGGAACAGCTCGTCCTTTTCGCCTCTGCCGCAAAAGCCGTGAAAGAAAACGGCGCGAGCATAAGCGCGCAGAGCGCCAGAGTCAGCGCTCTTTTTAAATGTTTCTTCATTATTACTCCTCCCGTTTCCGATTTGATTTTAATATACTCAGAATGAGACCGGCTGCCTCCAAAAGAACGACCGGTTAATTTTACAGCACCATAAGCACCGTGCCCGCGCCTATCAGAGCGCATCCGATAAGCGATTTTGCCGTGAATTTTTCGTGAAGAAAAGCGAACGCCAAAACGAGCGTTATCACGACGGACAGCTTATCAATGGGCACGACCTTTGAAACGTCGCCTATCTGCAGCGCCTTATAGTAGCAAAGCCAGGACGCGCCCGTAGCGAGCCCGGAAAGGATAAGAAAAATCCAGCTTTCCTTGCTTATGCCTTTAATTCCGCTTTGCTGATTGGTAATAAACACCATGCCCCACGCCATAACGAGCACCACCATAGTGCGTATGGCTGTGGCAAGGTTTGAGCCTACGCCTTCGATACCCACCTTTGCGAGTATTGAGGTGAGAGCGGCGAATACCGCCGAACCGAGCGCCAATATAAACCACATAATTATCCCTCCGAAGTCCGAAAACTTCATCTTACCGAAAGGGCTTTTATCAGTCGGTTTCGGTTTCTTTTATTATTTCGCGTATCTTTTTGAGCGTGCCGACGGTGAGGCGAAGGTCTTCGTCGGATATTTCCCGGGTTATTTTGCGATAAGCGTTTTCCATTTTACGGTTTTGAGCATCCATGGAATTTTTCGCTTTGCCGGTGAGCATCACGTAGGTGCGCTCTTTGTTTTCATCCATTTTCCGGGAAACGCAGCCCTTGTCTTCAAGGATTTTTACCGCCCCGGACGTTTCAACGACGGTAAGCCGCATGCGCTCTGCTATCTCGGTGAGATAAGCTCTGTCGCCGCCGCTTTCTTCCATGCATTTCTGCACGTTACAGAGAAGCAGATAATCGGAACGCTCTATGGCTTCGAAAATTCTGCCCATGTCAATTCGGTTTAAGAAGGAATCCCCTGCGTTTTCAAATACCGTTATTTTCTCGCATCCATGGGAATATATTCGTTTTTGCTGACGAGAGATTTGTAGGCGGGGCGGATAATCTTATCCGTCGTTACAAGCTCCTCGAGCCTGTGAGCGCTCCAGCCGACTATTCTCGCAATGGCAAAAAGAGGCGTAAAGAGCTCTCCGGGTATATCGAGCATATCGTAAATAAATCCGCTGTAAAAATCAACGTTGGGGCTGACGCCCTTGTAAATGTGGCGCTCCTCTGCTATCAGCACGGGAGCTGCCTTTTCGATGTTGTTATAAAGCGCCATATCGTCGCCTCTTCCCTTTTCGTCGGCGAGCATTTCAACGAAGCCCTTGAGCACTCTTTCTCTCGGGTCGGAAAGAGAATAAACGGCGTGACCCATTCCGTAAATGAGCCCTTTTCCGTCATAAGCTTCTTTTCTGAGTATCTTGCGAAGGTAAGCGCTTATTTCTTCCTCATCGTGATAATCGGTCACGTGCGCCTTTACATCGTCCATCATATTTATGACCTGCAGGTTTGCGCCGCCGTGCTTTTTGCCCTTAAGCGAAGACATCGCCGCCGCAATGGCAGAGTAAGTGTCGGTGCCCGCGGAGGTGACCACCCTCGTTGTGAAGGTGGAATTGTTGCCGCCGCCGTGCTCCATGTGAAGCAGCAGGCAGATGTCAAGCACCTCGGCCTCGAGCTCGCTGTATTTCATATCGGGCCTCAGCATACGAAGGAAATTCTCGGAGGTCGAAAGAGCGGGGTCGGGCCTGTGAATATACATGCTGTCGTCGCGCTCATAGTGATTGTAAGCGTGATAGGCGTAAACCGCAAGCATGGGAAACACGCTGATAAGGCCCATGCTCTGCCTTAAAACGTTTTCAATCGACAAATCGTCCTTGGAGCTGTCATAAGAAGCGAGAGTAAGAATGCTCCTCGTCATGGAGTTCATTACGTCACCGCTTGCCGCTTTCATTATAACGTCCCTCGTGAAGTTTGACGGCAGACGCATAAGCTCGTTTAGAGCCTCTTTAAAATCCATAAGCTCATCCGCGGTCGGCAGAGCGCCGAACAAAAGCAGGTAAGCCGCTTCTTCAAAAACGAAACGGTTGCCGGCGGATGCCTTTATCATATCCTTAACGTCGTAGCCTCTGTATAAAAGTTCGCCGTCGCACGGTATTTTTTCGCCTTCCTCAAACTCAAACGCCTTAATGGAAGAGATGTTTGTGAGCCCGGTGAGGACTCCTTCTCCCTTTTCATCGCGAAGCCCTTTTTTAACACCGTATTCGTTAAAAAGAGGCTTGCCGATGCTGTCATTCTCCCTGCAGAGAAGCGCATGCTTTTTTAAAAATTCGTTTGATTTAGTCATCACACAATCCTTTCTGTTTCGCGGCGTTTCGGCTTAAAACTCCGTTTAAAGATTTCCTGTTTATCATTATCGCACAAATCGGCGTTAATATCAATAGAAAGCGGCAATTTGCCCCTGCGGGCAAGGCTCATTAAAGGCAAAAAGCGGGATTCATAAGCCGCATTTTGGTTTATGAAAGCCCGCTCTTTTTAACGTTAAGCGTTTTAAAACGCCCGTTTAAATCAAACCTCTTTGATTGTGGCGATGGTGATTATGTCGGCTCCCGCGCTGATAACGCCGATGCCGATGAACACGCCGATGGTCGAAGCGATAATAATGGGCTTAAAGAAGCAAAGTATGCCGAATGCGCAGACAACGATTCCGAGGCAAAGCAGGACGTACCAGTGAGCGCCTAACTTTACGGTATTCAGATTTTTGTGGAGCCTGCGAATTTTTAAGGCTCTGACAACGGCGAGAATGCCTTGGCACAGAAGCCATGCCGCAATGTAATAAATGATAAATGCGTCAACGGCAAGCTGAAGAGCAGAGCTGTTCACAAGGAAGAAGCCGAGCACAGCCGAGATTACGGCGCTTGTGAGCAGCCAGCCGTCGGGGCGGCCTGCCTTTTTCTCCTGAGCCCAAAAGGCAAAGCCGGCAACTGCGTCAAATATCATTGACAGACCTACCACATAGCCCATCATAAGCGCCGTGGTGCTTGGCTGACAAATGCAATAAATGCCGCATACGATCATAAAAATGCCCATTATGACCGAAAGAACCTTAACAAATGTTTTCATAGTTTCTCCTCCGTTTTTAATCTTTTTAATTTATGTAAATTCCCCAAATTCAGAATTTCAGCGAATGACCCGATACTTTACGCCGAGCTATTTAACAAACGGGTCATTCTGAATCACGGCTTGCAGGCTGCGCGGAAATGCTCCATTGCAATATTTCCGATTTATCGGCAATTACTTGATGTGAGCTCTGAAATCGACCGTGCCGTGAAGAAAAAGCTCTCTCGTTGCGAGCTCGGAAATGGTGAGAGTGCGAAGCTTGTCGCAAAAAGCGTCGTTTGCGCTCTCAAAAAGAGAAGCGACTCTCTCCTCACCCTTAGAGAAATCTTTGCCGTGAACGAAAATTCTGCCGCCTATGCCGGTTGTTTTAAACTCGCATTGTTTGCCCTCGAGCGCCGAATAAACGTCATAAACGGTGATTTCCTCTATGGAGCGCGCAAGCTGAAATCCGCCGTCTTTGCCCGGATTTGAAGCTATAATGCCGGAAACGACGAGCTTGCGCAAAATCTTTTTGAGATAAGAATCGGAAACGGAAAGAATGGCGCTGATCTCAGTGCTTCTTAAAGGATTGTGGTCTTTTTCAAGCGAAAGAAGAAGAACGACGTAAATACCCTGCTCCACGCATCTGTTTACCACCACTGCCGTTTCACCGCCTTTCTCATTTCGTCTTTCTTATTTGCGGATATTATATATCTATGGATATTAAGTGTCAATAATCATTTTGAAATTTCTCAAAAAAATTCCGCTTTGCGAATAAATAAGCAAGCAAAAAGCCCCGCCGACGGGCGAGGCTTTAATACGTTGTTTGCAATATGAATTATCTCACAAGCGGTTCAGATGATTTCTTCGTTCCCTGCCATATCTATAATGCGCGCAACGGAATCCTCGAGGGTAAAAATCATCATCTTTCTGCCGCTTTCGGGGCTGTAAGCCGCTCTCAGATGAGGCAGAGCTTCAAATATCTTTTCTCTCACCTCGTCGTTGTCTTCAAACACGGCTCTGCCGGTGTATCTGAGCCATTTTCTGTCGCTCGATGTGAACGCGGCTATTTCCACAAGCGGATTTTCCGCCATCTGGCGGTAAACGGGCTTAAAATCGCCGACGGTGAAATACTCTTTGCCGCCCATTTCAACGTGAGCGCCGAGGGGCCTTATCTTCGGCTGATTTCCGTCTTCCGTTGCGAGAAAGAAAATTCCCGCTTCGTCAATAAAATCGTGTAATCTGCTCATTATAGTTTCTCCTTTTTTAACTTATGCGCAGCAGCTTTTCGGCTTTGCCGTGCGCGATTTTTTCTTTTTCTTCGTTAACTGCGCTCGAGCTGTAATGCTCTTCAACGGTGATAAGCTTTTCCATTTTAAAATCCTCCCGTTGAAAGCTTTACGAAGCCTGCTCAAACTGGCTGTTATAAAGCTCCGCGTAGAAACCGCCCTTCGCAAGCAGCTCTTCGTGATTGCCGCTTTCAACGATGTCGCCGTCTCGCATAACGAGAATAAGGTCGGCGTTTTTGATGGTCGAGAGCCTGTGAGCTATGACGAACGAGGTGCGCCCGTGCATGAGCTGATCCATGGCGTCTTGAATTTTAAGCTCGGTTCTCGTGTCAACGGAGCTTGTCGCCTCGTCGAGAATGAGCATGGGCTTGTTGGCAATCATCGCGCGGGCAATGGTAAACTGCTGTTTCTGACCCTGCGACATGCTGACCTGATCCGTAAGCACGGTGTCGTAGCCGTCGGGTAGAGTTTTTATGAAGTGATGAAGGCCGACCGCCTTGCACGCTTCTTTGATTTTTTCGTCGGAAACGTCGGGCGTTGAATACGCAAGATTTTCGCGAATTGTGCCTTCAAACAGCCATGTATCCTGCAGCACCATGCAGAACTGATCGTGAACGTTTTCGCGCGTTACGTCCTTTGTGGAAACGCCGTCTATGCGAATTTCGCCGCCCTGAATCTCGTGGAAGCGCATGAGCAGGTTGACCATGGTCGTTTTGCCCGCGCCCGTAGGCCCTACTATCGCTATCTTCTGCCCGGGCTTCGCCTCGGCTGAGAAATCGTGAATAACAATTTCGTCGGTGCCTTCATAGCCGAATTTTACGTGGCTGAATTCAACGGAGCCCTTAACGTTTTCAAGACGGGCAGTCTTTTCGCTCTCGTCTTCCATTTCATCGGCTTCAAGGAACTCAAACACACGCTCGCCCGCAGCCGCCGCGGACTGAAGCTGCTGAAACGCCTGCGAAATCTGCGAAAGAGGCTGAGTGAAATAGCGCACGTAAAGCATGAACGCCACTATGACCTCCATGCCTATTCTGCCGCTCACGGCAAGAGTGCCGCCGACTATGCAGACGGCAACGTAAGCGAGGTTGCCGATAAAGGTCATAAGAGGCATCATAAGCCCCGAGAGCGCCATGGCTTTAAAGCCGCTGTCGCGAAGGTTTGTGTTGAGGCGGTCAAATTCTTCTATCGCTCTGTCTTCGCCGTTATACGCTTTCACAACGGTGTGACCTGCGTAAATTTCTTCAACGTGGCCGTTTAGCGCGCCGAGATTTTTTTGCTGCTGAGCAAAATATTTCTGCGAACGGCTCATTATCGCAAGCATGATGATAAAGCCGATTATCGTTGAGGCAACAGCCGTTAAAGCAAGAATTCTGTTTGTGATGATCATCATCACAAGGCTGCCGACAAACAGCACTATCTGAGTTATCAGCATGCCGATGCCCTGGTTCATTGACTGGCCTATCGTATCAACGTCGTTTGTAACTCTTGACAGCACGTCGCCCGTTGAAGTGCGATTATAATACGACATGGGAAGGCGGTTGATTTTTTGCGAAATTTCGCTTCTCATGGTTTTTGAAACCTTTTGAGTGACCGTAGCCATCAGCCAGCCCTGAACCGCCGAAAGAATCCAGCTTGCGGCGTAAAAGCAAACGAGAGTTATGCCTATCTTAAACACGCCGTCAAGGTCAACGAAGCCGGTAAACAAACCGTCCTGAATATATTTTGTGAGGTCTGAGAGCTTGTCGGGGCCGAGAAGGGTCAGCACCGTTCCGCCGACCGCGCATATGATCGCGATGATGATTAAAGAGATATATTTGCGGCAGTAGGCAATCAGCTTTTTCCAGGTGCCGATAAGGTCTTTGGGCTTTTCGCCTCTCATTGCCATTCTTCCGCCGGGGCCTCCGGGCCCTCTGTGAGCCGGTCTGCGCTGAGCCTGACCGAATTCATATTCTTTTCTTTCCATTATGCCAGCTCCTCCTGTGAAAGCTGTGAGAGCGCTATCTGCTGATAGACCTCGCAGTTTTTCATCAATTCGTCGTGCGTGCCGTCGCCCGCTATGCGGCCTTCGTCCAAAACGATAATTCTGTCCGCATTGCGGATGGTGCCGATACGCTGAGCGACGATAAGCCTCGTCGTGTCGCCGCATTTTTCATCGAGAGTTTTTCTGAGAATGCGGTCGGTCTTGTAGTCGAGCGCCGAGAAAGAATCGTCAAAAATCAAAATCTCTGCTTTTCTCGCAATCGCGCGCGCAATGGAAATTCTCTGCTTCTGACCGCCCGAGAAATTGGCGCCGCCCTGCGCAACGTAATCGTCGTATTTTTCGGGCAGGCTCTCTATAAATTCCGTTGCCTGAGCGGTTTCGGCGGCGTCGGCTACGTCTTCGTCCGAAGGAGCTTCCCTGCCGTTGTCGCCGTAAGCGATGTTTGATTTGACCGTACCCGAAAACAGAATCGCGTTTTGAGAAACGTAAGCGATTTTATTCCTCAGCGAGCGCCGGTCGTAATCTTTAACGTTAACGCCGTCAACGAGCACGTCGCCCTCGGTGGCGTCATAGAAACGCGGCACAAGGTTTATGACCGTGCTCTTGCCGCACCCCGTGGAGCCGATGAACGCAACCGTTTCGCCCTTTTTAGCTGTGAATGAGATGTCGTGAAGCACATCCTCCTCCGCGTCGGGGTAGCGGAACGAAACGTTTTTGAATTCTATTTCTCCGACAACGCCTTCTTTGCCTTCGGAGCTCTTTCCGTCGCGGATTGAAGGCACGGTGTCAAGCACGTCGTTAATACGCTTTGCCGCTACCGAGGCTCTCGGCAGCATAATAAGAGGCATAACGAGCATCATAAACGACATAACTATCATAAGACCGTATTGGCTGAAAACCATCATGTTGCCGAAAAGAGCAATTCTGCCTTCGGGAGAATTCACTCCGCCGAGCAGCGCCGCGCCTATCCAGTAAACGGAAAGCATGAGGCCGCTTTGCACGAGCATCATGGAGGGCATCATAAACGCCATGGTTCTCTGCTGGAAAAGCATCGTTCTCTTCAAAGCTTCGTTTGCCTGCTCAAACTTGCCTTCCTGATACTTTTCGGCGTTATACGCTCTCACAACTTTAAGGCCGTTAAGATTTTCACGGGTCACGCGGTTAAGGTCGTCGGTGAGCTTTTGCATTCTCTTCGCTTTAGGCAGCGTAAGAGCGATGCAAACGGAAACCACGCTGACTATGAGCAGCACACTGAGCGCCGTTGCGAGCGACCACTGCCACTCCTGGCCCGAAATTTTGCATATCGCCCACACTGCCGTTATGGGCGCTCTTATGAGCATCTGCAGGCCGAGAATAAGAAACATCAGCACCTGCTGAATATCGTTAGTGGTGCGGGTAATGAGGCTCGCGGTTGAGAAGTTGCCGATTTCCTCCATTGAAAAGCTCTGCACCTTCGTAAAGAGGCTGCCGCGCAGCTGAAAGCCGAGATTGCTGCCCAGACGCGCGGAAATCACCGCCGTAATTACCGACGCCGTAACGCTGCCGAGAGAGCAGAGCAGCATCATCGCGCCCGCTTTCCACACGTCCGCCATTTCGCTGCCCGGTGTTTCGATAAGCACCGTGATTTTATTCATGTATTGGGGCATCGTCATTTCGAGCCAAACCTGCGCAACGATAAACACAACGCAGGCCAAAGCGTAAATGAGATCCCGATAATTAAATCTTTTGATAAGTTTCAGCATTTTTTATCTATCTCCCGATTTCTTTTGCTATGCTTTCACAGGGCACGGATTTTTACCCGCGCCCTGTGATAACGACCCGCCTTAAAAAGCGAATCGGATTATAAATTATTTGACGTAAAGCGCCGCGCGGAACGTAACGTTCGGATGATGATCGTTGCCGGGCAGAGGGTCTCTGATTGCCGCGGGATAAGTGTTGCCCGGGCACGAGCCGCCCATGAGATTATATCCGCCGCCGCGCATAACGTAGTTTGTGCCGTACCGCTCCTGAGTCCACTCCCAGTTGTTGCCCGCGAGGTCGTAAATATTGTTTGAATTAGCCTCTTCCCAGATACCGGTGTAATTGCCGCCGGCATTGGGCGAAAACGTGTCGTTTGAATAGTTGCCCCACGAGCTGCTGTCTGAAGAAACCTGATTTGCCGTTTTGCAGCCGGTGTCTATAAGCCACTGGAGCATAGTATCCCAGTTTGCTCCCCAGGGGAAGAAGCCCTGAACGGTGTTGTTGCCGGGGTAAAGATTTTGGCAAACGGTAACGGTGTCCTGCGGAGAGAAGCGCACCCAGATATTGCCGGATTCCGTTTTTGAAACGCGTTTGCTCAGAGGCAGACCGTTGCTGCCCTTTGAAGCTTCATACCTGCCGATATAAAATCCGCCGTAGCGCGCAACGCTCGCCGCCATGTCTTTATACTCTTTGAGATTGGTTTCGTCGCTGTAGCCCGAAAGAGAGCCGCCCGAGTAAAAATAGCTGCCGAAATCTCTCGTTTTGAGCTCGGTTTCGTCGGTGGGAATCCAGACGTATTCGCTCTCGTCCGGCCCGATAACGACAAGCCCGGTTTTAATCGTCTGCTCGCCGCGCTTTGAAGAAACCTTGAAGTTTGCGGGTATGTAGGCTTTTTTGCCGTAAGAGTCGGTATAAACGCTCAAAGCCCTTGTCACAACGCCCGGGGTCGCCTGAGGATAGCCGCCGACCGAAGAGGTTTCGCTGCTGTCGCCCGTCTGAGGTTCGCCCGAAGAGGGCTCCGTTTCGTCATAAGAATAAGGCTGAGTTGTTGCGGATGAGCCGGTATCCGAATAGTCCGTATAAGGAACGCTCGGATTTTCTCCGCCCGAGCCGGGTCGGAATGAACATGCCAAAAGGTTTATGATCATGAGGATCATTGAAAACAGGCATATAAGTCTTTTCATTTCGATGTCCTTTCTGCCTCAAAAGGCGGTTGATGATTTTAAATCAGATTGACGGCTCTTCAAGATTTACGCATTTTAAGCTCGTTTCCCAAAGCTCTTTTGCGTTGCCGTCGTTATATGAAAGCGGAGATGACTTTGCGGTGTTTACGCTGCGGTCAAAATATTCGCCGCTGATTTCGGCAAACTCTTCGCCCGTTACGAGCTGAGCGAGAGCGCTCGAGGATTTGTCAAGGTCTCCGTATCTGTCTGCCATTGCGTGCTTTACGAAAGCGCCGCTGATTTTGCCCGCTTTCATAAAGTTTGTGTCGCCCATAAAACCGGGGTTAAAGGCATTTGCGGTTATGTTTTTGCCGCTTTCCTTAAGCTTTTGCGAAAGCACGTGAGTCATGTAAATGAGGAAAAGCTTTGAGAAAGAATAATTCTGCCTGCTTTCCCCTCCCGTGCGCAGAATGTTTTCGGCGCCCGTCCAGACAAGCTCGCCTCTCGGGGGATTGTGCATATCGGACGAAACGCTGTAAATCCTGCCGCCGTCTTCGATATAAGGCAGAAGCAGCTGAGTTAAAAGGAAATGGCCGAGATAATTCGTTTCAATAACGAGGTCAAAGCCGTCCTTCGTAACGCCGGAATTACCCATTGAGGAAATGCCCGCGTTGTTTACGAGAGCGTAGATTTTTTCGCCTCTGCCGGCGAATTCCCCGGCGAACGCGCGCACGGAGTCGAGCGAGGAAACGTCAAGGCTCACGCTTTCAACGTTTTCGTTGCCCGTTTCGGCAATGATTTTTTGCTTTGCGCTCTCGCCTTTTTCGGCGTTTCTGCAGGCAAGGATTATTTTATAATCTTTATTCGCGGCGATTTTCTTTGCCGTTTCAAATCCGAGGCCCGAATTGCCTCCGGTTATAATTACGTTTTTCATCTGTTTTTCTCCTTTTTTCAGCTTAAATGAAGCAGCCTTTCGGCGTTGCCGTGAGCGATGAGCTCTTTATCTTCTTCTGTTAGAGAGCTGTTTTCGATAAAGCCTTTGGGGTCGCTTACTTCAACGTAAGGGTAGTCGAGCGCGTAAAGCACATGGTCGGCGCCCATTACCTTAACCGTATATTCAAGCTGATCCTTTGACAAAATGCCGCTCGGGGTGATATAAACGTTTTCTTTATAGTATTCCGAAACGTTCTTTTTGAGCCCCGTTATGCCTTTATCGAGAATGCTGTCCATTCGCTCAAGGAAAGCGGGAATAGTTTCTCCCCAGTGGCCCGATATGAATTTAAGATTGGGCAGCTTATCAAAAATGCCCGAAAGAATGAGGCGCACCACCTGAATGCCGACCTCGGAGTGCCAGCCGTAGCCTGCGGAAGCAAATTCGGAAGCGACTACGTAAGAATAAGCGTCCGATTTATAGTAAGCGTCCTGCACCTGCATGGGGATGAAAGCGGGGTGGAAATAAACGGGAACGTCAAGCTCCGCCGCTTTTTCAAATATGGGCAAAAATTCTTTTTCGTTATAAAACCTGCCCTTGTATCTGCCGGCGAGCAGCGCGCCGCAAAAGCCGAGCTCTTTAACGCATCTTTCAAGCTCCTTCGCCGCCGCCTGCGGGTCCGCCATAGGCAGAGTGGCAAAGCCCTCGAACCTGCCGGGATGCTCTTCCATGTGTTTCTTCGTTGTATCGTTCGCCTGTTTGCAGATTTTCACCGCTTCATCCGCGGGCACGAGGTCGGAAACGGGAGAGGTCAGAGAAAGCACCTGCGCGTCTATTCCGTTTTCATCCATAAACTCAAGCCTTTTGTCAAAATCGAGCAGCTCTTCGCCGGGAAATGCTCGCGACATTAGGAACTGCATCGCTTTTTCCTGCTCGGGCGGCATGGGCGGGCGCTCGGCGTTAAAGGCGTTGTTTGCGTTCATTATCGCGCGGTCCGCGTAATGCTCTTCGAGAGTTATTATTTTCACTGCAATGCCCCCTGTTTTATCAATAAATTTTGTAAGTTTTTCTCTTCTTTGAAATTCCGCGAGCGTATTTATACTCGGGATGGCCGAAGCCGACAACGGTCATAAACCTGTGGTCTTCGGGGATGTGAAGAAGCTCCATTACCTCTTTGTTTTTTGAAAGCAGCTCGGCTGAATAAGTTGAAACGACCGTGCCGAGCCCGAAAGAATTCGCCAAAAGCTCAAAATAAGCCGTAGCCATATTTATTTCAACCAGATCGCCGTCTTTAAAGCGGTCGCCCACCGCCTTGTGAGCGATGAAAAGATGAGGGGCGTCATAGAGCCGAAGCGCGCTCAAATCGTCGCTCGAATCGTCAAAAAGGCTCATTTGCCTTGACTTGCCGAACTCCGCTTCATAAATTTTGCGCATTGCGTCCCTTGAGCAAACGGCGGTAAACTCCAACCGCTGATTGTTGCCTCCGGTGGGCACTGCCGCAACTGCGTCGAGAATTGCATTTATCGTTTTGCCGTCAACGTCTTCTTTTTTGAAATCTCTGCACGTGCGGCGGTATTTCACGAGCTTCGGCAGCTCCTCGCTTATGGATTTATCCGGAGCCGGAGACACGCTTTCGGCGCTTTCTCCCAAAACTGAAACCGCTCCGACGGGGCATATCGCGAGACAGTGCTGGCATCTCCAGCAGCCCTGCCAGCCGAATTTTGTCTGATCGACCATAACGGGGTGACCGCCTTCAAGGCGCAGCACCTTCCCGCCGACCATATTTCCCGGGCAAACGTCGAGGCAGAGCCCGCAGCCCGTGCATTTTTCTGTGTCAACTTTAAAACCGGCGTTTTGCATTTTGCAGCCCTCCGCTGTTATTTTTATTATACTTATTTTTCTTTTATTATTTTTCCGTCTATATATCCGGCGTTAAGAAACCAAATCACGTGATAATCTCCGCCGAGAGCCGTGAACGGCGTGGGCTGTTTGCCCGCCTCCTTAACCTTTGCGATAAGGTAGTTTTTGAGAATCCAGGTGTCTTCAAGGCGTTTGGACTCGAGGCGAAGAAGCTGCTCGATATAATCCTCGCTCGTGCCGAGGTCTGCGGCTATTGTGGGAATATCAACGCCGCTTTTTATTAAATTCTCTTTAAGCTCAAATCTTGTATCGTCCTTTTGTTTGTCGGAAAGAGACATAATCTTACCTCCTGTCAATCTGCCGTGAGCTTATGCAAAAGAGCGATAAGCTCGGCCTTTTCTTCTTCGTTAAGGTTGGCAGTAACCTTTTCTTCCATTTTATCGCCTAAATCCTCGAGCTCCTTTTGCTGAGAATACGCTTTTTCCGTTAAAGAAACTATTTTGCTTCTCGCGTCTTCGGGATTGACTTTTCTCTCCGTGTAGCCCTTTTTCTCAAGCAGCTTAAGGATGTCAATAACAGCCGGATGGGTCATTGAATAACGCATTTCCAAATCGACCACGCGCACGGTGTCTTTCGGCGAATTGTAAAGATATTTTAAAAACTTATACTGAGCCACCGAAAGATCGTAGCTTGCGAGAATGGGAGTTTGCAGCTTTTCAGCCTGCAGAGCAGCCTTTTTTATCAGAATTGCAACCTTATCAATAGTCATATTTTCCTCCCCGCGCAAAGCGCTGTTTATTTTTTTCGGGATATTTTTCATCGGCTGTTATTGGTAGGTTCTTACGCATTATATCGTAGGTTCTTACTTTTGTCAAGCCCTTTTGCCACATTTTACATTTCGTTAACAAAAAATTAAACAACTATATTCGGAGCGTAAAAAAGCAAGGCGCGAGTTTCAAAATTCGCGCCCTGCCTACATATTAAGAACCTTTTTTGCTTTGCCCTTTGCTCAGGCAATCGGAGCAGCAGGACGAACAGTCGCCGCAGCAGCCCTCGCCCTTTCTCCTTTTTTTAATTCTGAAAATTATCGCCGCCGTGACCGCCAAAGCGAGCAAAACGATGATAAGTATGTCCCATCCGTTCATTTTTCAGGCTCCTATCAGCAAACCTATCATTCTCACGATAAACGCCGCAGCCCAGGCAATAACGCATTGCCAGATAACGACTCCGAAAGCGTATTTTCCGCCGAGCTCCCTCTTGATTGAAGCAATCGCAGCAACGCAGGGAGTGTAAAGCAGTGAAAATACGAGGAGCGACGCCGCGGAAAGCGGAGAAAGCGCTGCGCTGAGCTCCGCCGCGCCGAAAAGCACTTCGAGGGTTGAAACGACGCTTTCCTTTGCCATAAATCCCGTTATGAGCGACGTGCCTATCCGCCAGTCGCCGAGGCCTATCGGGCGAAGAACGGGAACGAGCAGACCTGCTATCACGGCAAGCGCGGAATCCTTTGAATCCGCAACCGAATTAAAGTGGAAGTCAAAGCTCTGAAGCATCCATACAACGATTGAAGCTATGAGAATTATGCTGAACGCTCTTTGAAGAAAATCCTTCGCCTTTTCCCACAGAAGCATCGCAACGTTTTTCGCCCCCGGCATGCGGTAATTCGGCAGCTCCATGATGAAAGGAGCGGCCTCGCCCTTAAATAAAGTTCCTTTAAAGAGAAGGGCGATGAGTATGCCTATAATTATGCCCAGAAGATAAATGCCTATCATAATGAGCGCTTTGTATTTTGAGAAAAACGCGTCAACGAAAAAGGCGTAAATCGGCAGCTTCGCCGTGCAGCTCATGAACGGCGTGAGCAAAATAGTCATTTTTCTGTCTCTTTCGCTCGGCAGAGTCCTTGTGGACATAACGGCAGGCACGGTGCAGCCGAAACCGATGAGCATCGGCACTATGCTTCGCCCCGAAAGGCCTATCCTTCTGAGCAGCTTATCCATAACGAAAGCTATTCTCGCCATATATCCGCTGTCTTCAAGCAGAGAAAGGAAGAAAAACAGGGTAACGATTATCGGCAAAAAGCTGAGCACGCTGCCTACGCCCTCAAAAATGCCGTCGATAATCAGGCCATGCAGGGTCGCGTTAACGTTTGCCGCAGTCAGCGCCGCGTCGGTTACGGCGGTTACTTTATCTATGCCCGTTTCAAGCAGATTTTGAAGCCCAGCGCCGATAACGCTGAACGTAAGCCAGAAAACGAGGCCCATAATCACTATGAAAGAAGGAATTGCCGTATATTTGCCCGTGAATATTTTATCTATCTTTTCGCTTCTCGCGCGCTCGCGGCTTTCCCGAGGCTTCTTGACCGATTTTGCGCTGACCTTCTTTATGAACGCATAGCGCATATCCGCTATCGCGGCGCTGCGGTCAAGCCCTCTTTCCTTTTCCATCTGAAGCACGATGTGCTCAATCATATCTTTTTCGTTGCTGTCGAGCTCAAGCTGTTTCTCGATTTGAGCGTCGCCCTCAACGAGCTTGCTTGCCGCAAATCTCACGGGCAGACCGACCGCTTCCGCATGGTCTTCTATGAGGTGGCTTATCGCGTGCAGGCAGCGGTGAACCGCGCCGCCGTTATCGTTTTCGTCGCAAAAATCCTGCCTTAAAGGCTTCTCTCTGTATTTCGCAACGTGCACGGCGTGGTCGATAAGCTCTCTTACGCCCTCGTTCTTTGCGGCTGAAATCGGCACGACGGGCACGCCGAGCATGGATTCCATTTCGTTAACGTCAACGGAGCCGCCGTCCGCCGTAACCTCATCCATCATGTTGAGCGCTATAACCATTGGTACGTTCATCTCGAGAAGCTGCATGGTGAGATAAAGATTGCGCTCGATATTCGTTGCGTCAACTATATTTATAATGCCCTTGGGCTTGTCGCCGAGCACGAAATTTCTTGAAACGAGCTCCTCGCTGCTGTAGGGCGACATTGAGTAAATGCCCGGAAGGTCGGTAACGGAAGTTTCGGGGTAACCCTTTATCTGACCGTCTTTTCTGTCAACGGTAACGCCGGGGAAATTGCCGACGTGCTGATTTGAGCCGGTGAGCTGATTGAAAAGAGTGGTTTTGCCGCAGTTTTGATTGCCCACAAGAGCGAAGGTCAAAACGGTGCCGTCGGGCAGAGGGTCGCCGCTGCCCTTCGGGTGAAACTTTCCTCCCTCGCCGAGACCGGGGTGAGGAGTGCTGCGGCTCTGCTTTTCATACTCTTCTTCCTCGGCGTCGGAAGAAACGGGCTCTATCTCGATTTTTTCAGCCTCCGAAACGCGAAGAGTGAGCTTGTAGCCGTGAATAAGCAGCTCAATGGGGTCGCCCATGGGAGCGTATTTGACAACCGTGACAAACGCGCCCGGTATCATGCCCATATCGAGGAAATGCTGCCTCAATGAGCCGTCGCCGCCAACGGTTTTGACTATTCCTTTTTCTCCGATTTTAAGTTCGTTTAAAGTCATATCAGCCTCTGCGCGATTTTTGCGGGCCCGCGCTCTCGATATCTTAATTGAATATATTTATTGACAATTCAAATCATGCTTCAGCGGGCAAGATAGTTTGAAACGCAAATCGCCGCTATTGCCGCTATGCAGGGCAGCAGCACGAGCAAGGTGTTTCTTATCATGCGGCGCTTTTTCTTTTTCCATTTATTTATCCAGTTATATCCTATCTTAAAAGTCTGATTTTTTCAATATAAAAAAGTGACAATATAGTCAATTTTTTTAAACTGAAAAGGTAAAAAAAGCCGAAATAATTGATTTTTGAATTTTGTTTTGATATAATCACAAAAAACAGAAAGGCGCCGAGTCTTTAAGAACCTGCGAAAAGAAGGAAACAGGATGGGAAAAAAGTATTTCATAAATGAAAAAACGAGCATCAGCTGCTCGTCGCCCGACGCGCTGACCGAGGCTCTTGATTTCATTGAAAATTCACTGACCGCGCACGGCGTTAACAGAAAGCTTATGCGCCGAACCGAGATGCTGGCGGAAGAAATAATATATCTGATAATAAAAAACGCAAGCGAAGGCAGCAACCTTAAAATTCAGATAAAACGTTTTACGGGCGACACGAGCATTAACGTTTCGGCTCACGGCGCGGAATTTGACCCGACGATGGATTATGAAGGCGGCGTTTCCGCCATGGCAGATATGGAGGATGAGGAAGCTCAGCAGGCAATACGCTCCCTGCTGCTCAAATCTCAGGAAGACAAGCTGACCTTCAACCATAAGGGCGACTCAAACTACGCGCGCATACTCGTGGGGCAGGCAAGCAAAACGATGCTATATTTCAGCGTCGCCGCCCTCATTCTCGGCATTATTCTCGGAGCGCTGATGAGAAATGTATTTCCCGTTTCCCTTGCGAGCGGAATAAGCCGCTATGCGCTCAGCCCTATTAGAACGATGTTTATGAACGCCCTTGAAATTATCATCGCTCCGGTCGTTTTCTTCTCAGTCGTTTCGTGCGTTTCGCAGCTTAAAGAACTGGCGGAGCTCGGCAAGGTTGCCGTAAAGGTCATGTGCTTTTATGCCGCGACTACCATAATAGCGGTGTCTCTGGGCGTAACGGCGGGTGTTTTTAAGCCCGGCTACTTCGGTTATGCGCTCCCCAAAACGGCGGGCGGAGAGATAATCGCCGGCACCGCGGGGCAGGCTTCGATACTTCAAACGATTATAGACATCGTGCCCTCAAATTTCATTACGCCTTTAATCGAATCTAACTCGGCGCAGATAATCTTTATCGCCGCTCTCTGCGGCATAGCGGTGGGCGCGATAGGCAAATACACAAAGCTCTTGTCCGAATTCTTTGAAGCGTGCAACAAGCTGTTTCTCACAGTTGCCACTTACGTTACCCGCTTTATTCCCCTCGCCGCTTTCTGCTCGAGCGCAATTTTGGTTTACACAAGCGAAAGAGAACTGCTGAGCTCCCTGGCAGCTTACGCATTGACGTTTTTGACTTCTCTGCTTGCGCTTATGCTCGTTTACTCATTGCTTATTCTCATCGCAGCGCATCTCAATCCTCTCAGATTTTTCAAAAACGTTTCGGAAGGAATAATATCCTCGTTTTTGCTTTCATCCAGCACGGCTACGATGACGAACAACATAAAAATCTGCAATCAGAAGCTCGGCATTTCGCCTAAAATCAGCAATTTCGCCATTCCTCTCGGCTCAACTGTCAATATGGACGGCGACTGCCTGGTGCTGACTGTTTCCGGCCTGTTTCTCGCAAGGCTTTACGGATTGGAAATGCCGCCTTCCGTTTTGGTTTCTTTCATCTTTACGATAGTGCTCATTTCGTTCTGCTCGCCCGAAGCGCCGGGCGCCGTATCGATCGCCCTGGGCGTTGTGCTCAGCCAGCTCGGCATACCGATTGAGGCTCTCGGAATCGTGCTCGGAATTTTGCCGATAATCAATATGTTTTCAACCGCTTCAAACGTTGCCGGCGATATGGTCGGCTCGCTCATAGTCGCCAAAAGCGAAAATCTGCTGGACGTTAATAAATTCTACGGCAAAAATAAGAAGGTCAGGCAAAAATAGAATATCGACATTTTAAAATAAACGCAGGGCGCGGAAATCAAAATCCGCGCCCTGTAATTTTATACTTATTATTTGAAAAGGCTGCGCACGGTGCTTACCGCGATGAAGAAAAACGAAGGTATGACCTCGGTAAAGAGCGAGAGCGTTCCGTCAAGAACGAGGGGGAAGATCGCGTTCTTTATGCTGTCGACAAAATAGCCGTTTTGCTCGGGATATTTCTCGAGAAGCCCGGTGCTTTCAATTTCTTCGCCGGCATAATCTGAGGTATGCTCGCAGAGCCAGGAAATGAGTCCGTTCGGGCTTTCGAGCGTTATCTCTTCGTTTAAAGCGTTTGTCGTTACCATATTGGGATATTTGCCCTCGTCATAGGTGAAAAGGTCGTTTGAAGCGGCAAACCAGACGTGGTGATTGCTCATTGCCTTTCTGCCGTCCGGATAACAGGCGACGCCGAAAAGCGAGAGGCGGCATTCGGTCGGCACGGTCGTTACTTCACAGAGGGTCTCCCAAAAATCCTTTGAAAACGTATAGTAGCCCGCGATAATGTCAAATCTGCTGACCATCAGCCACACCGGCATATCGGCAAAGGCGGCTATCTGCTCCTCGGAGGGCGGATAAGCGGGGCACATCGGAAACGCCGCGGCAAAATAGGAAGGATAGCTTGAAATCATCTTGAGAGTCATTTTGCCGCCCATTGAAAATCCGCCCACGTAAATTCGGCTTAAATCAACGGTGTCGGCGTGAGAAGAAATGAAATCGTCTATCAAAGCCTTAACGGCGGGCACGAAATAATCGGGCCAGTATTCGTTATTTTCTTCGTGGCTTCTCGGAGCTATAAGATAAGCTCCGCCGCCCGTAAAGCGGGACTGCAGCTCCGGGCTTGCCCAAAGCGAAAAATTGTTTCTCGCAATCTGAGCGCGGGGTCTGCCGCCCTGATTCATGCCGTGAAAATAAATAACGACAGGCAGCTTTTCGCCCTCGGCGACCTCGGGCTCATAGTAAACGTAGTCTATCGACACGCCGTTTGCCTCGGGGCCCTCGCCGTCTTTAAACAGAGCCGCAAGCGCCTGCGCGTCGTCGGGATTTGCCGCAAACGCCGTAACCGTTACGGCAAAAATCATCACAACACACATTAAAAGCGAAATGAATTTTTTCATATAACCTCTCCTCTTCGGGTTGTATTACGTAAAAGCGATTTGTTCTTAAAGCCTTTTTGCTCCGCAGTTTTCACAGTATTCGGAGGTATTGTATTTGCCGCATTTGCAAACCCACAATTTGGGATTTGAAGCGCCGCTTTCGGCGAACGCGCCGCCTACTGCCCCTGCGCCCGCAACTCCTATGAAAGCGCCCGCCGCTCCGGCGGGATTATTCGCCGCGCCGACCATTGCGTCCGCCTGCGCGGATATGAGCGCCGCAGCCGCCATCTGAGGATCGGTGAGCATTTTAACGCGCTCGGCAAGCTGAAGCGCGCCGAGGTCTTCGGCGGCAACCGATATTGAAGAAATCGCAACGCTCTGAGCCGAAAAGCCCCTGAGTGCCGCCCATTTTTCGGTCATCTGCGCTTTAATGAGCTCGCTTAATTCTTCCGTTTTCTTTGAAATATCGGTCGGTGAAACGCCCGATTCGCAAAGCTCCGAAATGCCTTTGATCGCAACGGATTTAAACTCCTCCATAAGCTGAGGCATAACGGACGCGGTGTAAACGGCGCCGGTGGAAGCGCGGCAAACATTTTTATAGAAAGTGACGGGGTCGGTGATTTTAAAAGAGAACATTCCCGAAACGGAAACGGTCGCGTCAAAATCGAGATTTCCGTATCTGTCAACAAGTCTTACGGGGCAGCTGAGATAAAATTCGTTGCCGAGCTGCTCTTTCAGATTTAAATACATCACAAACTGATGAACGGCGACGACTCCGCCGTAGCCGAAGCGGTCAAAGGTTTGCTTTGCCATTCCTTTTATGCCGCCTTTTGAAAAGACGCTCGAGGTTTTGTCGCTGTGGAATTTGTTTTCGCCGGGCTCCCTGTAATCCGCGATTATTTTGCCCTGCTCAATAACCAGGGCACACTGCCCTTCGTTCACGATTATTACAGAGCCGTCGCTGATAACGTTTTCGTCGCCCTTTGTGTTTGCCGAGTTTTGACCGACCTGCCTTACGCCTCTTAAAGCCAAAGTGCCTACGGGCAGGCTGTCGCAATAATAAACCTCAAGCCACTGGTCTGCCGCGACTCCGCCGACAGAATCTTTAAACGCTTTAAGTATGCCCAAAACCGCTCATCTCCTTAAAAATTAAGATTAAGCGCCGCAATATTGTGAAAAAAATCAAAGAAGGTGCCTTATGGGAATTATGATACGCCTTATGGTTTGATGAAAAATTCTCTTTTTCGGCAAGGAAGCGCGAAAAACGCAATGAACGCAAAATACGCGGGAAAAAACCAAAGCGCGGATTTTGCGGCTTTTTTTGCTTTTATTGAATTTTTCAATTTTCTATTTCCCTTTTATTTGTTGATACGCTTGTTTAAGCGTTACTCGGCTTTTGCTTCGTCTCCCCATTTGAAGCAAAGCATCGTCATATCGTCAAACTGGCTGTTGCCTTTTATAAAATCGTCAATCGAATTTTTAACTCCTTCGATAAGCTCGTCGGGAGTTTTGCCGCTCCCGTTTTCAAAGCATTTTATGAGCCTTTCTTCGCCGAAAAGATTGTGCTCTTTATCCTCCGCTTCCGTCACGCCGTCGGTATAAAGGCAGAGGGTATCGCCCTTTTCGAGAGTTATGACGTTTTCTCTGTATTTCGCGCCCTGCATGCCCGCGAGCACAAAGCCGTTTTTGAATTTCATAAGCTCCGCATTGCCGTTTCTGAGCAAAACGGGAGGATTGTGACCGGCGCTCACAAACTTGAGCTCACCGCTTGTGAGGTTGAGAACGCCGACCCAGATTGTGACGAACATATCCGCTTCATTGCGCGCGCAGAGAGAGTTGTTTGCCGTTGCGACAGCCGCCGAAAGCTCCGGAATATCCCTTATGCAGTTTTGAAGGGTTATTTTTGACGAAGCCATAAACATCGCGGCGGGTATGCCTTTGCCCGAAACGTCGCCTATGAGGAACGCTATGCGGTTTGAATCAACGAAGAAAAAGTCATAAAAATCTCCGCCGACTTCCTTTGCCGCTTCCATTGACGCGCCGACGCTGAGGCCTTCGCGCCCCGGATAATTTTCAGTGATAAGCGGAAGCAGGGAGTGCTGAATTACGCTCGCCGTTTCAAGCTCGGACTGCAAGCGGCTTTTTTCGCTTGTGAGAGCTCGCTGCTTTTCGGTGTAGGTTATTATCGCAATCATCATCGCGAAGCCGGCGGCGTTAGTCAGAATGAACGGAACGGCTATCGCCTTGACTATGTCGAGAGCCGTTTCAAAGGGCTTCACCATTATCAGCACAACGCACAGGTGAAAAGCTTCCATAGCGGCGCTGAGCAAAAAAGCGAACAAAGGTTTTGAAACGATTTTGCGCCATTTCATGGAAATCGCGCCGCAGATAACGCCTATGCAGCAGGTCGCCACAACGCACGCCTTTGCGGTGATGCCGCCCATCATAAGCCTGTGAATTCCCGCAACTGCGCCCGCAATCAAGCCGCTGATCGGCCCTGCGGTAAAGCCCGCGAGCATCGGGCCTATATCGCGAACGGAAACGACGGCGCCGTTAAGCTCAAAGCCCGAAATATTGCCGTAAATTCCGAATATTCCGCCGAGCAGACCGGTGATGATGATAATTTTCCATTTCTTTTCATTCACCGTAAATTTTGACATCACGTCGCTGCCGCCTATAAACGCCGAAACGACAAGTATCACCGCCAGCGTGCCTATCATTTTTGAAAACATGTCGCCGATCATGCCGATGACCATAGCAAAACCCCATTTCCGATTTTGATTATTGTTTTTCGGACGAGAACGATAATATCGCCCGAAAATGCGTTTGCGAATTATTGCTTGTGAAAAGTTTATTTACTGCGCGAAAGATACAGCTTCTCGCTTCTCTCGGCGCAGAGAGAAATCTTTGCGGGATGAAAATCCGGTATTGAAGAATAAAGCGTATCGCCAAGCGGATTTTTAAGATAATCCGGTATGCCTTCGGCGCCGCTGATTATGCCGGCAACCGAGCCGACCGTTGCGCCGTTGCAGTCGGTATCCCAGCCCGCTCCGACGGCAATTCCCACGGATTTTGCAAAATCTCCGCCGCCTTTTATGAGAGCCGCGGCGCAGACCGCTGCGTTATTGTTTGTGTGAACGGGCGAAAGAGATGAGAAGCGGCTCCAAAGGGAAGAATAAAGCTCCTCGGCGTTTGAAGAACTCTTTGCCGCCTTCACCGCGAACAAAACGTCGGCGTAAAGCCTTGAGGTGTTCGGAATGACCGACAAAGCGATTTCTATGCACTTCTCCGCGTCCTTTTCCGTAAATGCCGCGGCGGTGAGAGCGGCGACAAACATTGAGCCGTAAACGCCGTTTTTAACGTGAGAAAAAATCGCGTCGTTATAAGCCGATTTCGCGGCGGCGAGAGGGTCGCCCGCGTTATAGTATCCGTAGTGGTCCGCTCTTATCTGAGCGCCTATCCACTCGCGGTAAGGATTTCTGTTGCCGTGGCAAAATTCCACCTGCTTTGCGGGGTCGGTTTCGGGGCAGGTCACGCTGTTTATAAGCGCCGCCCTCTCCGCCGTAAAGCACATTGAGAGGGGCAGATATTTCTGCCACATGCCCGCAACGTCACTCGGCGTGAAATCATTGCCGTATTTTTCGTTTATCAGAAGGCCGAGCACGAGGTATCTTATATCGTCGTCGCTCTCGGCAAAGCGTATGTTTTCTTTGAGGCTGTCGGGGCAGTTGACTTTAAGCGAATATTTTTCCGACGCCGACGATTTGCCGGATATGTAGTTGTCGGGCGGAAAAGGATCCGACGCGCCCTGCTGCCAAAGCTTAACGTATTCCCAGCCGGCAAAATTTTCGTCGCCGCCTCCGTAGGGGCTTCGCTCTACGGGCTTGCCCATAATGCAGCCGATAATTCTGCCGAGCCACGCGCCGTAAAATTTATCGTGCAAATCCTTTTTGTCGGGCTCTTTTTTGTATGAGCTCCCGTCGGAATTTTTCAGTATTTCGTCAAGGTCGTTCGGCTCGTAAAAAGGAAAATCAGCTTTGACTTTAAGCGCCGAGAGCTCAAGATATATTTTTTCAAGCTCTTCGTCGGAAAGCCCCGTCAAATCATAATCCGAAACGGCGCAGCCTTCCTGCCTTCTCTGCTTTATTTCTTCCTCGACCAGCTCCCGGGCGGAAAAGCCCTCTATCATAGCCTCACCCCGTGTCAAAAAGCCTTCCGGGCTTTAATTATCGTTAAGAAAGTTATCGAGTTCGTTAAATACGAAAGTCGGATTTGAAGAATAAGCCTCATGCTCCGCGCGCGGCACGATTTTATAAACCGCGTTCGGCAGAGCGTTTGCGACCTTTTCTCCCTCCGCGGGGGGATTTATCACATCACGTTCACCGGTAAGGACCAAAACGGGCTCCGTCACTTTATAAGCGTCGGTCATATTGTCAAAGCTTTCGAGCGCCCTGCCGACCTCGTCATTCGTTGTCCACGAGGAAAACGTTCTTGCGCCGCGCGTGCCTATGAGCACCACTTTGGAGAAAGAACCGGGGTATTTTTCGGCAGCTCTCAGGGCAATGTATGAGCCCATGGAAAAACCTATTACAACGGGCTTTTCCATGCCGTAAGCCGCCATAAGCGCGTTGAGATCGTCGGCAAGATCGTCGAGCGAAAATTCTCCGCTTGACTCGGTTTTGCCGTGCCCTCTCACGTCATAGCTCACCACGTGATAACTGCTTTTGTATCGGTCAAACAGAGGGTCCATGCTCTCTTTTGAAAGAGTTCTTCCGTGAATGAGTATCATATCCCTGCCGCTCCCCGCTTCCTTAACGGAAAGGCGAACGTTATTTACTTCGAGCATTCTCTCACTCTCCCGATTTCCGTTTGTCCGAGGCGTTTCGCTGCTTTCTTCTGCAGCCGTTTCGGTCGCTTTCGCTTCTTCTGCCGCAGCTTCGGTCATTTTAGCTTCTTCGGGCGTTTTATTGCCCGAGTGATGACGAACGACCGCGAACACGCCTGCAAAGAGCGCGAGCGCAATAACGGCGCAAAGTATTATTTTAGGTGCGGTTTTCATAAGCCTCTCTCAAAATCAAACTTTTATTTACTCTCGGATATGAGCACCTTAACGGTGTTTGCAAATTCCGCTTCGGGGTCGTAAGCGAAGCTTACCTCGTCGGTGGTCGCTTTAAGCACCCTGTATGAAAGCTCGTTGTCGCCGTCGGCAGGGTCAAATTTTTCGCCGCCGTAGCTCACCGTTACCGCCGCTTCCTCTTTGGCGGGGGCGTATTCTATCTTGACGTTCGCCTGTGTCTTGCCGATTACGGGCATCAAAAGCTGCTGAAGCAATTCTTCAAACACAAGGCTTATGCGGTATTTAACGCGCGAAGGAACGTCATTTTCAAGGCAGTATCTTTCGATTTCGCTTTCCGCGCTGAGGAAGTCGAAATCACGGCTTTCGATTTTGAATTCAAGTATCTTGAGCCTTTGAATAAATCTTTTCGTGAGCTCCTTTTGCGGATTTTCAAAAATCTGCTCGGGGGCGCCGTCTTCGTATATGCCGCCGTCGTCCATATAAAAAACGCGGCTGCTGACTTTTCTCGCGAAATTCATTTCGTGAGTGACTATCATCATGGTTTTGCCGCTTGCGGCAAGGTCTTTTATTACGGACTGAACCTCGCCCACCATAGTGGGGTCGAGAGCGCTCGTCGGCTCGTCAAAGAGAATGACCTCGGGGTCCATGGCGAGGGCTCTCGCTATCGCGACCCTCTGCTTCTGACCGCCCGAAAGCTGAGAGGGATATTGAAGCTCTCTGCCCGACAGCCCTACCCTCTTGAGCAGCTCAACACCTTTGTCGTAAGCCTCCTGCCTGCTTTTGCCGAGAATGTCTATTTGCGGAGTCATTATGTTTTCAATAACGGTGAGGTGGCCGAAAAGGTTGAAGGACTGAAACACCATGCCCATGCGCTTTCTCGCCTTGGTGATGTCGTATTTCGGGTCCGTTATGTCTTCGCCGTTCAGCAAAATCTTGCCGCTCGTGGGTTTTTCAAGCATTTCAATGCATCTTATGAGGGTCGATTTGCCGGTGCCGGAGGGCCCGATTATCGAGATAACGTCACCGTCGTTTATGACGGTGTTAACGTCTTTAAGCGGAGTTGCGTTTTCGTATTCTTTGCGAAGATGAATAAGCTCAATCATGAGTGTCCACTCCTTTCAGCACGTCCTCTTTTTTACGCCTTTCGGGGTCAATGCCGAGAGTTATTTTGTTAACGGCGAAAACCATAAGGCGAGCGATTATATAGTAGATTATCGCCACAGCGATGAGCGGGAAAAACGCATCGTAAGTTCTGCTTCTCACTATATCCGCCATTTTCGTAAGGTCCTGAACGGCGATGTAGCCCACAACGGCTGTCGCCTTGATAAGGCTTACGAGGCTGCTGCGATAAGCGGGCAGAAAATGCGGCAGAGCCTGAGGCAGAATAAATCTGAAAAACGCCTTTCTGTCGGTGTAGCCGAGAGAATAAGCCGCTTCCGTCTGACCTATGTCAACGGTAGCAACGGCGGAGTTAATCATGGCGTAAACCTCCGCGCCGAAAGTCATTGTGAACGCAATGACCGACACCGCCACTCCGCTTATGTCAACTCTTGAAAACACGATGTAATAAAGGATCATCAAAAGCACGACTACGGGAAGACCCTCCATAAGCCTGCCGAACACCTTCGCAACGCCGTTTGCAGCGCGGTTTCCGTGCCTGCAGAGCATAAAAATCACAAAGCCGAGCAGAGTGCCGAAAAGGGCGGAAAGAGAGGCGATGATAATCGTCATCAATATTCCCTGCAAAAACAGCTTATATCTGTTTTCGCGTATGAACGTTTTTTCAAAGCTCGATATTACGTTTTCAATGAACGATATTCCTTCGGTATTCTTTTCGCCGGCAATAAGCAGCACAACGCCGGCGTCACAACCGGGCTCCGAAAAATTTATCAGTTCCTGTCTTTCTTCGGTTATTGCCGCCGAGCAGGCTCCGAGATCGAATTTTTCGGCTTGGATGGCAGAAATGACTGCGTCCTGGTTTATTTCGGTAATTTCGGGTTTATACCCTTTTTCCTTGCAAAAAAGCGCTAAAATCTCGATATCATAGCCAAAGAAATCGCCCTCTTCAAACATGGAAAACGGAGGATAACTTATCGTCACAATTTTAAGGGTGCCGTTCGTGTCCGGCAAAGATTTTATGTCGACCGACATCATCGACCTGTCGGTAACGGAGTCAAACCACTTGCTTTGCAGGTTTTGGATAGTTCCGTCCTCTTTAATGGAGCGCAAATATTCCGAAAGCTCATCACAAAGCGCCTGATATTTTTCGCTTTTGTTGAAGATATAAGCCAGCGAAAAATCGTCCAAAGTTCCCTCGGCAATCCTTACGCCGTCACGCTCCGCTACGATATTGCGCGCTACGGGCTCATCGAGCGCTATTGCGTCAACCTTACCCGATTCAAGCGCTTCCACCATATCGGGAACGGTGTTAAAAATAATCTGCTGAGCGTCGGGCAATTCATTCGATACAATATCTAAAAAATTCGTGCCCGTGAGAATCGCTATGCGGGAATTATTAAAATCATACGCATTGGGAGTTTCGCCTTTGCCCGCGTTTTCATTGCTTTTATTTCCGGACGCAGCGGTTTTATCCTGCACGGCAACGCCTATCTCGCCGATATATGTCGGGTTGGAAAACTCAATTATTTCTTCCCTCTCGGGGGTTACGTAAAGATTGGCAAAAACGCAGTCAACGTCTCCGCTGAGAGCCGCGGGAACGATGCCGTCATAATCATAAACTTTAAATTCAATCGTTGCGCCGAGCCATGCGGCAAAGCGGTTAGCGAGCTCAATATCGTAGCCGCAAAGCTCCGTGCCCACGTAATAGGTGTAGGGCGTTATGCAGCCTGTCGTGCCCACCCTAAGGTGAATATCCGATGACTCGGGCAGGGAAATGTCCGCCATTTTCTCTTCGCCGTTTATCAGCAGGCGCTCAATCATTTCGTCCTTAACGCCCGAGCTCTCTATTTCGTCAAGAAAAGCGTTTATTTTGTTGAGCAAATCGGGCACTTTTGAGACGGGAGAAACGGCAGGCGCGCAAACGTGGACGCTGCCGAGAGAGCCGTCAAGCAGACGAATTCCTTTAAGCCCGTTTTTAAGAGCTATCTGCATGGCGAGCTTGTCGCCCGCGAATGCGTCAATTTTGCCTTCGCCGAGGGCGGTGTAACCGTTCAGGTCGCTCGGAAAATGTTTTATCTGAGCGTTCGGAAACTCCTCGGCAATCAGCTTACTGTCATTGGTATCAAGCGGAACACCTATAACGTAAGAGCTGTCGTTAAGCTGCTCAATGGAGCTTATTTCACGCCCCGAGCTAACGCCGCACGCGGCGAGGGTGCACAGGACAAGCGATAAAGAAACCGCAATTATCAATATATCTTTAAAACTCTTTTTCAACTTTTAATCTCACCGCCGAAACTTTGGATTTTCATCCTCTTTTTTTACTCAAAGCTCAAAAGCGCCGTTCAAAAATTATCATCAAGACTTTCTTTTACAAAGTGGACCTTGCACGGCGAAGACGCCACCATAACGCTTTCCTGATGAAAAAATGCGCACAGGTCCGTTGCTATTTCCATAACGACGGATTCATCCAAGCCGAGCAGCGTGAGCGCCAGAGTGGTTTCCTGCGTGTATCTGCCGTCTTCATGGAAATAGCCGCCGTTTATACAATGGGTCGAAAAAGCGACCTTATAGTTTTTGCACACGTTGTTAAGAATTGAAACGTATTTTTCGGTGTCAAATTTTTGAACTCCCGTATCCTTATCGTTGAGCCCAATGTAAATGATTGACTGCTGCATTTCATTATTCATATAGCCGGTCTCCTTTTTAAAAGACGCTTTTTGCGGCTCTTAAGCTTAATTAAGAATCGAAGAAATTCTGACCTTCGTTTGTGACGAGGCGTTCCGTTTTGGGGTATTCAAAAATCGCGTCGTTATCGGCGTTCGCTGCAAGATAATCGGCGAATTCTCTCGCGTACCACTTCGCCATTTCAAGATTGTGCATAAGATAGTTGCCGCAGTTAACGGGAGATGCGCCCGGAACCTCTTCGGCGCCTTCAACGTATTTAAACGCGCCGAGCAGCAAGCCGTAAATTTCTTTAGGCGCGCGGCTGCCCTTCAATATGAGATAAAAACCGGTAAGGCAGCCCATGGGGCCCCAGTAAACGACCTCGTCTTTCCAATCGGGGTCGTTGCGCAGATAAGTTGCGATTATATGCTCAAGGGTGTGCATTGCCGCAACGTCAACAACGGGCTCCTTGTTTGGCTTTTTAAGCCTTACGTCGTAAGTGGTGACGGAATATTCGCCGAGAGTGTCGACCCTGCTTGTAAAAATACCGGGCACTATGCGTGTGTGGTCAACCGAAAAGCTCTGTATGAGTTCCATTTTGTTTTCTCCTTTTATGAAATGCCTTATACCGATCCGCTTGAGCCGTCATCTTCATTTTGCGGCAGGCGGCATAATTTGCTTTAATTTATCTTAATTATATACAGCCGAAAAATAATGTCAACTTTTTACTTTTCGGATTTTGCGATAGGCGTTGCATTACGCGCCCATTTGTTTTTCTATGGTTTCGATAACCGTTTTATCCGCGGGGAGCCAGTCAACGCAGTAAAGCTCGCCTTTTGAGAGCCACCTACCCTCCTGCGCCTCAAGCAGCTTTAATTCGCCGCCTGCCTCGCACCAGAAGCAGTCCATTGACAGATGAAACGCGGGATAATCGTATTCGGCTTTGCAGATAAGCTCGCCGACGGTGATTTCGGCGTCAAGCTCTTCTTTTATTTCTCTCGCGAGAGCCTGACGGGGCGTTTCGCCCGCTTCGATTTTGCCGCCGGGAAATTCCCATCTGCCTTTGAAATCGCCGTAGCCTCTCGCCGTCGCGAATATCTTTTCTTTCTTTTCGAGCGAATCGCATATGACCGCCGCCGCAACTCTTACCGTTTTCATGACAGTCCCCCGTCGGTGAAAAAACGCTTTAAGCGTTCTTTATAGTCGGGCGCAAGGTCATAAGCCGCATGACCGTATCCGTCATAAAAACACGTTTCAAAATCGGAACGCCCGGCAAAGCATATTTCAAAATCCGCCGAGGCGCCGGCGCCGATAACGTTATCGTCGGAGGAAAATATCGCAAGCGTGGGGCAGGCAATATTTTTGAGCTTTTCTCTCGCGTCAAAATTTTCAATTCCTTCCGCGAGAATAACGAAGCGGCAAAGCTCAGCTTCAGTAACGCTCTTTGCGGCGTCAATCAGCATTTCACGCGCGTTTTCAAACGCTGCTTTCGGATAAATCGCCTCTCCGAAGGATAAATATAATTTTTCGGCGTCGCCCGCTTTCGCAGTTTCGATAAGGCTTTTGAGCAAAGCTCGCAGCTCCCGGGTTTCGTATGCCGGCGAAGAGCCGACCGCAAGCTTTTTAACAAGCTCCGGGTGTTCCGCGGCAATAAGCTGAGCCGCCATGCCGCCCTGAGACACGCCGAAAAGGCAAACCTTTGCCAAACCGAGCGCCGAGAGCGCTTCGAAAGTGTCGCGCGCAATATCGGCAACGGAATATGACGAGGGCAAATCTTTTCTGCGGTCAAACAGATAAACGGTGAAGTCATCCGCCAAAACATCATAAGCCTCTGCGACGATATCTGCGGCAGGCATCACGCTCTGAACGCTGAGCCCGGGCAGAATAACGAGAGGCTCTTTTCCACGCCCGAATTTAAAATATTCCATTTCAAAAGACTCTGTCTTTACCGTTTCGATTTTTATGCTCATTGCGGTTACCTCAAATTAAATCTTGCCGTAAATCCGGATTTTGCTTCAACGCGGCGTTAGGGCTGTCTGTTCATTTTCGCCATTGACGCTGTCGTTTCTATTTTCATCGGGCAAACGTCCATGCACGAGAGCGCTTTTGAGCACCCTCTGCCGAAATGCTCTTTATACATTTTGCCTATCTCTCCCGCTTTTTCTTTATTGCGAGAGGCGACAAGATAACAGTCGTTTGCAAAAAGCGCGCCGTAAAAATTTTCGCCGCCTGCGTAATTAGGGCAAACCTCGAGGCAGAGCCCGCATTTAAGGCACTTTGCCGCGGAATATTGGTGAAGATATTCCTTTTCTTTTTTTGATTTGCTCTTTGAGCTGTCGGGCTTATATTCCTCTATGTAAACGTCGGTTTTGCGCAGATTTTCCTGAATAATCGAGCGGTCGACCAAAAGGTCGTGAATAACCGGGAATTTACTCAAGGGCCGAATCGTTATTTCGTCCCCCTTCAAATTGCCCGCAAACGTTTCGCACGCGAGCGCGGGAGTGCCGTTTATCACCATGGCGCACGCGCCGCAAATGCCCTGAAGGCACGAGCACTCCCAGCCTATGCGGGCGGTCTTTTCGCCTTTATCATTAACGATGTCGTCGTTATAGTTAATGCTGTCAAGCAGCCCCGCTATGGACATTCCTTCCGTAACGTCCGCATCGAACGCTTCCCAATAGCTTTCGGAAAAAGGATTTTTCTGCCTCAATATCTTAACTTTCATATTCCCGCTCCTTATCGAGCCTCACGCGGTAAGCTCCGCCGTCGTAAGAGATTATCGAGGAAGCGGCAAAAGAATCGTCCGCGTCGGGATAATCGCTTCTGTAATGCGCTCCCCTGCTCTCTTTCCGCTCGAGAGCGCTCGTCATCGTCGCTCTCGCAAGAGTCAAAATACCTGTCAGAGAGTAGTTAAAATACATCATGACGCTGCTGTCGTAGTTTATGCGGCCCGCAACGGAGAGATAGTAATCAAGGTCTTCTATGCCCTTTTGCAGCGAAGAAGCGTCGCGAACTATGCCCAAATTGCGGTTCACGGTCTGCGCGGCAAGATCCCTAATGTACATAACCGGGAACTGACTCTTTGACTCCTTCATTTTTTCGAGCTTTAAGCCCTCTGCCTTGCAATAATCGGCAAAATCACATTTGCTCTCCGGGCTCGGTCTCTCCGAAATTTCTTTAGCCGCAACAGAGCCTGAATAGAGAGCCGCAAGCAGAGAATTGCCTCCGAGGCGGTTTGCTCCGTGATAAATTGACGCGCATTCGCCCACGGCAAAAAGATTTTTGATATTGGTTTCGTGATTGTTCCGCACTGCAAGCCCGCCCATAAAGAAATGAACGGACGGTGCCACGGGTATGGGCTCTTTCGCTATGTCGATATTGCGGTATTTTTTGCAAAGATCGCGCACCTCGGGCAGCTTGCGGTCTATTTCATCTTTGCCGAGAAAGGAAACGTCAAGAAACACTTCCCTGTTCGCTGCGTAAATCTCACGGCTCACAACGTCACGGGTCATAAGATTGCCTTTAGGCCCGTATTTTTCTTCCATAAAGTAAACCCGTTTTCCGTTTTCAATATAGAAGAGCCTGCCGCCCTCGCCGCGCGCCGTTTCCGACACGAGCATTCTTTTTTGAGCGGTTTCAAACGTTGTGGGGTGATATTGAATAAATTCAGGATTTTTAAGCTCGGCGCCCTGCATAAACAGTTTGCCTGCGGTATAGCCGTCACACTGAGTTGAGCCCGTCGTTTTGCCGAATAGCGCATTCTGACCGCCCGTTGCGATTACGACAGCGTCGGCGTATTCCGCAACAAGCCTGCCCTGTGACTCATCAAAAAAGAGAGCTCCGTAACAAACGCCGTCTTTAATGAGCGCCGAATGAAAGCAGCTCCAAAGCCTGCGGCTTATCATTCCCGCGGCTTCACAGCGCCTCACTTCCATCACAAGCGCCGAAACTATCTGCTTGCCCGTGGCGGCGCCGCAATAGCACGTTCTCTTGTGCGACTGCCCGCCGAAAGAGTGCCTTGCCGGAGCGCCGTTTTCGTCAACGGTAAATACCGTGCCTATTTTTTCAAGATAGCGGATTATATCCTGCGCGCCCTCGCACAAGCCCTTAACGGCATTTTTGCCCGCAAGAAAGTTGCCGCCTTTGAGCGTATCGTCAACATGGCAGGCGACCGAGTCGCCCTCTTCGGGATTTGAAAGCACTGCGTTTATGCCGCCCGCCGCCATAACGGACTGTGACCTTTCAGCGGGAAACGGCGACACGATCAGCGAGCGAACTCCCGCCTCGGCAAGCTTTACGGCGCAGGTCATGCCGGAAATTCCGCTTCCGATAATAATTGCATTTTTCATTTTATCTCTCCGCCTAACTCAGAAACATGGCTGCCTGGCCCTTAACGACCGAGTAAACGGCGGCAATAAATCCGAGCGCGCATATAACGTAAACAACCGTGTCGATTTTCTTTTGCGTATTCCTCGATGATAAAATGCCGAGCGTTATAAAGCCGTTTGTAAGCGACACGGCTGCGTGAGTAATTGCAGCGGCAAAAAAGAGCAGCTCAGCCGCAATCAGCGCAATAACGACCCCTTTTTCTCCGTTCTCCGCGCTCTGCTTCATCAGCGAAAAGGTGTTCAGATGCAAAATAAGAAGAGGGAATATCAGCGCCGCCGAAACTTTCTGTAAAATCACGCGGCGGTTATGCCTCGGATAAAGCGCCGCGCTGCCGCCGTCATTCTGTAAAAACACCGTGAGCATACCCGTAACTCCGTGCAGGCACGCAGCAATAATCACCGGCAGCTGAAACGCCTTTGAAAGCGTCGGATTATAGTAAAACGTAACGTAAGTATAAACGCTGTAGCCCATGTGGAGCAGCAGACACAGTATCGTCAAAAGCCCCAAAGCCGCATTAAGCTTTTTCAGTTTCACAATATTCCTCCCCGAATGCCTCAAAATCATCTGATTTTTTATTTTAACAATAAATAAGCCGAAAATCAATAAAAAGCGGCAAAGTTCTTATTTTTATTTAAATATCTTAGCGCTATTTTAGTGCTCGAGCGGTCATTCGCGCAAAAAGCTCCCCGCCTCCGATGATTGCTTCGGCTGCGGGGAGTCTCGTTTCGTTATTCTTCTTTTGTAAGCACTTTTTTCTGCCAGCTGCGTTTGCCGCAATTCGGGCATTTCATATATCTCGTTCTGCCCATATGCATTGCAAGATTTACTTGCCGGTAGGTCGGCACGTAGCGGTGAAAACAATTTTGACATTCGTAATATCCCGCTTTTTGCTCAATGCCCACGGCAATAAAGCACACCGTGAAAATCAAGACAAGCGAAAAAACGCAAAGCGCCGCTCTCAGCCACTCCGGCATATTGACAAACGATGCCAAAAACACCATTACGAGCCCCGCGACGACCGGCGGGAACACGAGCCAATACTCCGTTTTGAGCATTTGACGGTTCTTTTCTTCCACCTGCTTTTTCATTTCCAGCAAATTTTCTTCTGCCCGTTTATCGTATGATTCTGCCATGATTCTTTCGCCCGACAGGAGCTCGTTTACGTTGATTTTTAATATTTCACATAACTCAAGCATTATTCCGGAATCCGGCATTGATTTTCCCGTCTCCCATTTTGACACTGCCCGGTCGCTGATTTCGAGCTTCTCGGCAAGCGCCGCCTGAGTCATGCCCTGCTCCTTCCGGCAGGATGAAATGAATTTGCCGATTTTGATTTGATCCATATCGGACGCCTCCTTTCGCAGCTTGATCATAGCCGATTTTGCCGCGCTTTTACACGAACCGCAGGTTGATTTTCAGCGGCTCTACCGACGGTTGAGAACGAAGAGAATGAATTGACGGCACGCCGCGGGGAAAATCACGCTCCGTCAGGCGCAATTCAATCTTCCTCAACGGTTTCCGAAATTTTATCGCCGCGCAATCCGTTAAACTTTTCTCTGAGCTCACTGAGGAGCTCCATGTCTTTCTTTGAGTATCTTCTGTATTCTTCAAGGCGGCAATCGTCTCGTTTGACTTTTCCAAACGACGTCGTTTCATAATCAAAAGTCCAGCTCCACGGGCTGTAATCGGTTGCGAACAAGTCGCTTTTAAGCCGCTTTTCCAATGACGTGACCTTGTTTTTCGATATAAAATCTTCAAACTCCGCCGCTTTTTCATCCGAAACCGCGTAAACCGAAACCGTCGTAGGCGAGCTGTGTTCTTCACGGTCGCGGCAGATAAAAACCCAATTTCCGTTTTCGTCCTTTTCGAGCGATGAGCTGTGATATCCGCCGAGCATATCGCCGTAGCCCGGGCTGAATCTCACGCGTACAAGGTTAAAATCTTTCATTTCGGTCTCCGTTTTCCCTTCTCCGCTTGACGCAGACGTTTCTTCAATGCGGTCGCTCTGCTCGCTTAACTCCAGGCAAAATTCCTCAAACTGCGCTCTTTTGTCGTATGATGAAAAATCAAAAACCTGATATTTGCCCTTGTCTTTCTTCCAATAAATAAACGTCCACGGCCCGGAATCCCCGGCTTCGGCGGAATCTTCTCTCTTACCGACCGAGCCGTCTTTGATTAGCGATAAAAACTTATTCCATTCCTCTTTTTTGAGCTCGACAGCGCCGCTGCCGGTTACGTCCTCTTCATTCGTCGGCCCGTATTCGCCCGGTTTTTCGCGCTTTTCGAAGCTGAACGTATATTTATCGCTTTCTCTGTAAAACCTATATCTCAAATAAGATGCGTTGAAGTTGATATTTTCATAAGTGTAATAAAACTCCGTTACGTCGTCGACCGAAATTTTCATATTCGTAACGGTTTCTTTCGAGCCTTTTGAGCACCCTCCGAGCAGCATTAAACAGCAAAACATGATGAGCGCAAAACCTCCTGTTCGTTTCATCGTCACCGCATCCTTTCAAAATGGTATGGCGTCGCTATTGCCGCGGCAAATGATTTTTGCCTTTGAGAGCCGGTCAACGCTTTGAATATTTTGTGCTGCGGCCGCCTCCGTCTTTTCGAACGTAGCCTTCCTTCAAAAGCACGTTTAATATTCTGATTGTCTTATCTTTACTCCATTCGAGTTTTTCCGACAGCTCTTTGGCAGACAGAATTCTTCCTTCTTCCAAAATCGCAAGTATTTTTCTGCCGTCTTCCGAAATTCCCGTTATTCTGTCAAAGCACGGAAGAATAACGCTTATTGAATTATCCGTAATGGAGAAATCGGGTTTTTTGAAAGCTTCCGCATATAATTCTTTAATGCGCCTGATTCCCGTTCCGAACATTTCAATATAATGAAGCCTGAAAAATACGTTTCCGATTATCGGATTGCGCAGATTGGAAATAGAGCCGTTCAGATATTCTTCTTCCGTTGTGCCTTTCGGAAGCCCTCCCGGCGAATATATTTCAATTCTGTCAGAAAACATCGCTACTCTGATATGCGAATTAACGTCCCACGTTCTGTGAACGAGAGCGTTTGCCACCGCCTCTCTGAAAGCTTCCTCCGGTATTCGGCTGATGGTTTCTCTCTCGGCGCCTTGAATTTTTTCATATTGATAATATCGTCTGAAAGCGGCTAACGCATCGTCGTATTGCTTGAGTATTGACACTCCCGATATTGTTTCTCTGTCAAATATTTCGCTGATTGAGCTGCCGAATCTTGCTATATCAATGCCTCCGAAACTGTTTTTATCGGAAAAAAGCTCACCGGCATTATTAAACTTTTTATCATCGTTAATAAAGCCGAACGTTCTCAAAATATCATCGTTCAGGGCTTTTATTCCCAATTTTTCAATGATTTTCGCTTCAAAATAATCAAAAGAAAGATTCTTTTTTCCGCACGGCAATTCTTCAAAATAAAGGTTTTCTCCTTCTAAAGTCAATCTTCTCAGCTCAGCTTGATCAACCTCAATCGTTGCGGTGTCGCTTCTTCTGTATGCTTTGCCCTTGTAGAAATAAGGCTTATATTTTCCTTCCGAAACGCTCAAGGTGATTACGTTGTTTTTCGGATTAACGCTGATTGAATATTCCGGTTTGGGCTTGATACTGTCATTGATTCGATTTTCAATATCCAAGCGTAAGCTGTCCGCCTCAGAAAATCCGATGGGATTTCCGCGGTCATCAACACCGAACAAAATAGTTCCGTCACCGAAATTTGCAAATGCGCTGACGGTTTTCAGGAAAGAATTGGTGATTTCCTTTTTAAATTCCAAAAATCGGCTTTCTTTCATTGTAATCTCTCCCGTTTGTTTATGGTGTGATAATTGTAGCATATTTGCAACGATAATGCAACGATTAATTTTTCGTTGCATTTTTATTGCAACGAATAGCGTAAATTCGGTGTTTTCGTTGCATTCGTTGTGCAACGATTAGGTTTTTCGTTGCATTCGTTGTACAACGATTAGCGTTTTCGTTGCACTGATTTTGCAACGAATAGCGTTAATTTGATGCTTTTGTTTGATTATAGAGCTTTTTCGGAATAATATCAAGCATTTTAATGCGCCGCAAGGCGCAATTCATAATATAATGAATTGACGCTGCGCGTCATGATTTCTCGCTTCGCTCCATGATTTGACGCTGCGCGTCATGAATTGGGCTTCGCCCATGATTTCTCGCTTCGCTCCGTGATTTGAATTTTCCGGAGGGAAAATTCATATTTTGCGGAATAACGCAAAAAATAACAGACCGCCGAAGCGGTCTGCGCAAGCTGTCAATTTCTGTTAAAAGCTCCAAAAGCCCGTGCCCGTTTCGGGATTATACTTTCGTTTGATTTCGCCGCCGACAACGGGTCGAAGCTCTATCTCAGCCGTATACAAAACCGTTATGGACTTAATATGCCCTGCCGCAACGCAGTGCTTCTCGCCTTCTTTGTAAGAAAAGGCGGCGTGGGTGTGATAATAAAGCTCGCCGCTTTCGTCGGAAATAACGTTTCCGTTAAGCGACACAAGCTCCAGCATGCCGCTTATCGTCCGCGTTTCAAACGCGCCGATTTCGGGCATAAAGGTTTGCACCTGCGCCTCTTTGCAGCCGCCGATTCCGCTGAAAACGGCTGAGCGGATATTCTCCTTTTTGCAAATTTCCAATATGCCGCCTATTATCTCATCGTCTCTGTCCATACGAATATAAACCGTATCGCCGAATTTTCTGTAATCCATAATTTTTACTCCTCAAAAATAAATTGACGCTGCGCGTCGTAATTTGGGCTTCGCCCATGATTTCTCGCTAAACAATTCATGAACCGAAGGTTCAACTAATGCGCCGTAAGGCACAATTCATGCCGAAGGCAATTCATGTTCCGAAGGAACAATTCATGCGCCGTAAGGCGCAATTCATGCCGAAGGCAATTCATGTTCCGAAGGAACAATTCATGCGCCGTAAGGCGCAATTCATGCCGAAGGCACATTACGGCATTTCCACAGAAGGATAAAGCGCTTTCTCCTGCCGCAAAACGTTGTAGTTAACGTTGTTATCTCTAAGCTGTTTTACGAAAGATGAAAAATAGCCCATTTCGGTGAAGTATTGAATGAAATTGAGAACGATATATCCGTTCATGGAAACCATTTCAATAGTAAGCGGCGTGTGCATGGACGGGAGAGCGGTAGACGGGAGCGGGTCAAATTCCTGCAGATATTGCTCAATTGAGCCCATATTCACCTTTCCGATATAGCTTACGGTCGCGGTTACGCATTTTGAAAGCTCTTCCATGCGGCGAACGCAGGCGTCGTGCCGCTCCTCAAAGGTATTCATCCCTTTAAGTTCTTTCATTAAAGCCTGATAATCCCTTATTTCGTCCATAACCATTTCGCGGTCGGACTGCAGGGCAACCATTCCTCTGAAGCAGGTAGCCTGACTCATAAACGGCAGATTTTTCATTCTGTCGTTATACACAAGGCGAACGTCTCCCACAAGGCTCTGATGCGCAAGGGGCGCGCCGAGAGCTTTTCGCTGATTTACGCACAGCGCTATCACTATCGGGTCGGCGGCGTCCGGGTGCGCCATGGCAATGCTGCGGGCGAGCAAAAGCGAGATTATGGTGGCGGGCGAGCCGTCGTTTGAAAAGCTGTAAGGGAGAAATTCTTTTTCGGAGATGCCTATGGTCGTAACGATGCTTTCGGGCTGCAGATTTACGTGCTCTTTTTCGATTTGAAACGCGGGAGAAAACCATTTTGAGGCAAGCCCTTCCCGTTCGGGTGACAGGGAAATATCCGCGGGGTCTTTCCATTCTTCCTCGGGTATCGGGCTGCCGGGCAAACGCACGTTCGCTTCGTCCGGCTCTATCCCGTAAAAGCCGGAAAAGTAAAGATGCAGAAGAGTCAAAACGAAGGGATGCAGTCCGCCGCCGTCCGTCAGAGCATGATAGCAGTCAATATGCAGCCAGTTTTGCCAATAACACAGCGCCAGGATATGATAGTTCGTTTCCGATGCGCCGAGAGTTATCCTTTCGTTCGTTTCGATAACGGGAAACGGAAGCGGATTGTTTTCAAAAAAGACGTCCGCTCCGCTTCTGACCATGCGCACCGAAAAATAAGGGTATCTTTTTATGGTGCGGTTTACCGCGTTGCGAAGGATGTCTCCGTCTATTAAGTCTTTAAGTTTAATCGACAATCTGAAAGTGTGCGGATCCTCCGCAGTCGTTTCATAGATTGTTCTCAGCTCCGAAAATAACGTTCTTTTTAAATCTTCACTCATTTTTATCCCTTTCCGTATTCGGGTAATGCCCTCAACAAGGCTTCGGCACCAAGGTCGTTTTCTTAAACAAAAGTTTTGAACGATACAAAGATTTTTTTCATTTAGGAGATACTTTACCACAAAATTGCCGCTATTACAAGCCTGTAAAGAACGGAAGATTTTTTTATTCTGTCTTGCATATGCCTGCCTGTTTTGCTACAATACAAAGATATCGGGTCCGTGAAGGAGGACGAATGCATGCATATAAGCAAGACAGGCAAAAAATTGCCGGCGCTTTTTCTGCTGCCGCTTCTGCTTTTTTCTATGTTTTTGCCGCAGTTCGGCGCGGCAGCCGAGAGATCGGAAACGGTGAGCTGGCAGGACTATAACGGCAAAAAGATCGGTGTTCTTGTCGGACCGCTGATGGAGGACGCGGCAAAAGAATATTTTCCCGACAGCGAATACGCGCTCTTTAACAGTTACCCGGACTGCATTGCCGCCCTGCTCGCCGGAAAAATCGACGCTTTTCTCGGCGACGAACCGGGAATGAAGTCCATCCATGCGGAGCAGCCGGAGATTGACTATATTCACGACAACATCACCGAAAACAACTACAGCTTCGCCTTTCGCAAGGACGACCCGGACAGCGCCGCCCTTTGCAATGAGCTGAATGAGTTTCTTGCCGAAAGCTACGCAAACGGCACCATGCAGGAGCTTGACGATATCTGGTTCGGCGCGGACGAGAGCAGAAAGGTTGTGGATATGTCCGATCTGACCGGCGAAAACGGCACGATACGGGTCGTTACTACATCCACGGATATGCCCTTTTCCTATATCAAAGACGGCGGCAACGTCGGCTATGACATTGATCTTGTTGTGCGGTTTTGCCGCAGCAGAGGCTATGCGCTGAAGCTGGGCGACGTGGATTTTGCCGGGCGCATTCCTGCAATTCAGTCAGGCAAATATGATTTTTCCACCGATATGAACGTGACGCCGGAGCGTCGGGAGCAGGTGCTTTTCTCCGACCCGACAAGTCACGGCGGCATCGTTTTGGCAGTGCGCTCATCGGATCTTGCGGCATCCGACGCCGAGAGCGTGGTCGTCGTGGCGCCGGGCAGCGCGGCAAAAACAAGCGGTTCGTTCTTCGGCGGCGTGAAAAGCAGTTTTGAAAAGACGTTTCTGCGTGAGAGCCGCTGGAAGCTCTTCATACAGGGCATTCTCACAACGCTGCTGATAACCGTGCTCTCCATCGTTTTCGGCACGTTGCTCGGCTTTTTGACGTTTATGCTCTGCCGCAAAGGCAACCCCGTTGCCAACACAATCACTCGCTTTTGCGTGTGGCTGGTGCAGGGCATGCCGGTGGTCGTGCTGCTGATGATACTCTATTACATCATTTTCGGAAAGGTCGCGATCTCCGGCACGGCGGTGGCGGTTATCGGATTTACTCTGGTATTCGGCGCGGCGGTTTACTCGATGATAAAATCCGGCGTTTCTGCCGTGGATATCGGTCAGGTCGAGGCGGCATATTCTTTAGGCTATACGGATCGCAAAGCCTTTTTCCGCATCGTGCTGCCGCAGGCGCTGCCGCTTTTCATGCCCTCGTATAAAGGCGAAATAGTCGCGCTGATAAAGGCGACTGCCGTTGTGGGTTATATTGCGGTGCAGGACCTGACAAAAATCGGAGACATCGTGCGCAGCCGTACCTATGAGGCGTTTTTCCCGCTGGTTGCCGTGGCAATCATCTACTTCGTGCTTGCGGCGATTTTGACCTTCTTTGTAAACAAGATTTTGATGCGCATGGATCCTCGCAATCGGTCGCGCGCGCATATCCTCAAGGGTGTGCGCACCGATGATTGAGCTTATCCGTCTTGAGAAAACGCCGCGCCCCTGCAGGGCGTGAACGCTGCCATACGCGGCGGATACGTCATTTCCGTTATCGGCCCCTCGGGCGCTGGAAAATCCGCGCGCTGACGCCGTATCAATCAAAATCACCGGTTAAGTTTTAAGCAAAAATCAACATTCAGAGCAAAAAACGCTCCCCCGCCGCCTTCGCAGGCAGTGAGGGAGCGTTTAAATTTCATATAAAAGCCGCTATTTGCCGTTTACGTTTGCGATTCCGTAATCGCGATATAGCCGAGCAGACCGCCCCAGTGATAGAAGCTGCTGCTTCTTTCGTGGCAGCCGGTGCCGTCTATTCCGCTGTAGTTTTCGTGAACGTGCCCCTTTTCGAGCCATTCGCCGAGCAGAACCTTACGGGATGACTGCGCCAAAAGCCGAGCCTCACGCTTCATGCCCGCTTGAGTCAGCGCCTCATACACAAGGCAGTTCAGCGGCGCCCATATGCTGCCGCGCCAGTAAGACTGCTCGGGGTAAGCCTTGTCCGAGCGCGATATTGACGGCATCATAAATTCGCCGCCGAGCTCATCGGGGTTAAGAATGTATTTTTCGCTTATGCGTTTTTTGCGCTCGCCGCTCACTTTTTGTGAAAACAGCGAATACAGATTTGTGGGCGATATCCTGTGCATAAACGTGCCGGTGAGTGCGTCGCGATTTTCATATATTCCCGTTTCTTCGTTCCAGAGGCTCTCAAGAGCGGCCTCCGCGTTTTCCACCCGCTTTTCGAGAATTTCTTTCGCCTCTTCGTTTTCGGCTATCTCAGCGAGCTTTGCGAGGCATCGGCAGTCCTCCGCGAACAGCGCGGTCAGCCCTACGTCCTCTATCGGCATAAGCCCCGTTTTTTCGTCAAACACCGCGTCGTCGTACATCGGCGAATTGTCAAGCCCGGATTCGTATTTCGCAAACTGAAGGTTGCCCACGTTCACCACTTTGCCGTCACGCTTTGTGCCGGACCCCCAGCACATCGTTCCTCCCGGAAGAGTTCTGTTTTCATAAAACCACGTGTTCCAGCGATAAAGCGGCGGGAACAAATCCCTAATAAAGCCGTCGTCGCCGAATTTCTCCCAAAGACGGAGCGTGACGAGCGACCCTACGGGCGGCTGCGACCTGTCAAAAGTGACGCCGCTTGACGCGTTGACGTTCGGCACAAATCCGTCGGGAGTTATGCCTTCCGTAACGGCATAAGCGTTGAGATAAGCAAGCTCACGGCTGAAAGCCGAGCCCATAAGCGCGGCAAAGTAAGTGTCCCACTCAAAAAGAACGTATCCGCCGTTGCCGTGGCTCCAGCCTCTTGCGACGGGCGAACAAATCCTGTTTTGCGAAGGCTCGTAAATCGTGTTCCACGCGAGGCAGCTCCTCATTGCGGAATATGCAAGGGCGTTGTCGCCGTAACGGGCATTTTCTGCATCAAGCTTTTTCTTTGCGCTTTTTATAATAGCCTCTGTTTCTTCGACCGTGGCGGGTTTTGTGGAAACGGCGACGGGCGTATAAAGCTTCAGGCAAAGGCAGGGCGCCGTGCCGTGCTGAGGCACGTAGTCGGACGGCTCGCCGTCGGTGAATATTTCTATCTTTTCGCCGCTTTCAAGCTCCGCTCCCAAACGGCCGCCGCGCAGAAACACGCAGCCGGGCTTTCCCCACAGAAGATGTGCTTCAACTATGAGCGTGGGAGGCTCGCCGCTGCCGTCCGTTTTAACGAGAATATACTGCTCGCCGTCCGATACTGCGCTTTGAACCGTTATTTCGGTGTCGCCGGGTTTAAACGACAGCTCGGTATAAGCGCCGTCTGCGGCATGCTCGCCGGGGCGCATATTGAAATCACACGGCTTCAGGTCGCGTATGACGTTTATTGCCGACGAATCCTTAAAGCAAAGAGCGATGCAGAAGCCGTCGGGCAAACGTACGTGCGAGGTAACGGACGGCGAATACCACGTGTTCCAGCCTCGGTTTGTTTGTTTTTTTAACTTTTCATAATTTGCAATCACGATTTTTTCTCCGTTTCGCGCCCGGTAAGCGGCGCGGCGCTCCGCTGCGCGCTTTGTTTCGAGTTTTAATATACTTGAATGTGTTACACTTACTTTACACCAAGTAAACAAAAATATCAATGCGTATTCCGACTTAAAAAACATGAATTTTTACTCCGGGAGGATTACCGTATTCGTTTTTAAATTGCCGTTTCTTTGCGGTTTCGGCTGCAAATCGGGGTGAAATTGAATGTCGCCCTTTTGTAACAGAGTTATGTAATAATATAATTACTTTAACGAATTGAGCGTGGCTTTTCGCTTTTTGAAAGCAGCGCTTGTTTTAAATTATTCATGCAGAGCGCAGCTTAACGCCCGCTCGGTGTTTTCGTTTATATCTTCACCCGGAGGAATGAAAATGAAGACAATCTTTAAGAGAATAACCCCGGTATTCTTTTCGCTGATTCTCGTTATCACCTTGATTTTGGCTTCGGCGCCTATGGTTTTTGCCGCCGAAGAAGAAACGGCAAAAATAAATACCGTATCGGCGAAAACGGAGGCTGCGCTTAACGAATTGATCAATAAGGGCAGCCCGGTCCGTCTTACCAAAAGCATTGCGCTTAACGACATCGTTGTGATTCCTTCGGATACGACCGCTTATATTGACTTAAACGGCTATACGCTCAACAGGGGCCTTGACGAATGCGCGGACCTCGGCAGCGTAATTCGCGTTGAGCCCGGCGCGGCGCTTACGGTTGCCGATTCCTCGGGCAACAATTCCGGAGCCATCACGGGCGGCGCTTCGTGGAACGGCGGCGGCATTTGCAACCACGGCACGCTTTATTTTGAAGGCGGAACCATATCGGGCAATAAATCGCTGCATAACAGTTACGGCGGTGGCGGCGGCATTTTTAACGACAGCTACAAGGGCTCAAAAGCAACGCTGTATCTCAGAGGCGGCATTATCAAAAATAACGAGGCGCGAAACGGCGGCGGCGTATATAACGGCGCAGGCGGAACGGTCATTATCGAAAGCAAAACCGTCACGAAGAAGGCAGGCATTCTTTCAAAAACCTACACTTACAACGTAACGGTTACCGAAAACAAGGCGCAGAAGAAAGGGAGCGGCATCTATAACGAAAATATCCTTACCGTAAAAGACGCTCCCGAAATTTTTAATAATAACGGCTGCGATATAGAGCTTGCCGGGGGAAAAAAGATTACGTTCTCGGGTGAACTGAACGGCAAAAACAAAATCCTCGTGAAAGCGGCGGGAACAAACCCCGTAATTACCCTGGATTATTCAAAATACAACACGAAGCTGCCGTCGGAAATTTTCACCTCCGCCGATACGAACGCGGTATTGATGTATTCGAGCTCGCAGGAAGCAGAGATCATGCTCAAGACCGACAGCAAAACGGTTATCCAGGTTTATGAAAACGGCAAAATCGTGAAAAAAGAAGAAACTGACAGCACGGATTTTGCGAGCATCTGGAATAAGGCTGCAGGCTATGCCAAAGCCAATGAGTCGGTATGGGGAATTACGAAGGACGACAGCGTTGTTGAGATAACGCTCGGCGCTGATTATTCCTTTGACTCGGGCTGTTTATCTACCGGAAGCAATAAAAACATTATTCTCGATTTAAACGGACACTATGTTAAACGCGCGGGCAAAAAGCAAAAGAACGGCTGTCTTATCAAAGTTAACGAGCGCGCAAAACTGACCGTTAAGGACTCTAACCCCGCCTCCGACGGCTATGCCGGCCGCAAAGGCGGCGTTATTGCAGACGGCAGCGGCGACGATTGCGGCGGCGGCATATTGCTCGAAAACTACGGCCAGCTGTTTATGTACGGCGGCACGATATATAACTGCAAAACAGATTATCACGGCGGCGCGGTTTACGCGGGCGGCGACCATGCCTATATTCAGATGCAGAATTGCGTGATAGACTCCTGCCAGACAAAGGGCAGCGGCGACGACGCGCACGGCGGCGCAATCTACGTTAAAAACGCGAGCAACGTGCTTCTCAGCAACGTAACAATTAAAAACTGCCACGCCGAGGATAAAGGCGGAGCCTTATATCTGCGTGAAAAGCCTCGTAACGTTCGCCTTAAAAACGTAAATTTTGAGAGCAATTATGCCGACGACGGCGGCGGAGCGATTTTTATTGACGATTTAAGCGGTGACACTCCGTTTTCATTTGAAGCGGACGGCTGCACGTTTAAAAAGAATATGGCAGGCGACAGGGGCGGCGCCGTTTACGTAAACGACGACGATGAAAGCGAATACAGATATCCCACCGTTTTCAAAAACTGCGTTTTTACCGAAAACGAAAACAAGTTTAACGGCTCGGCGATAGAGGTGAACGACAACGGCGTCGTGCTCATTAGCTGCACGATAACGGGCAACAAAACGACCGCAAAGGGCGCCGTTTACGTGGAGGACACCCGCGAAATCAGCCTCGGCGGAAAGATGATCGTCAAGGATAACGAGGGTAAGGATCACTACGATAACTTCGTGCTCGAAAAGGCGGGCAGCAAGGCATACGCTTACAGCTCCGGGCTTTACCCCGGCAGCGAAATACATATTTGCAGCTCCGAAACCGGCACGGGATATAACCTTATCAACTCAATAAGCAAGCACCAGATGCAATATTTCATTTCCGATAAAGGCACGTTTCAGTTTAACAGAACGGGCACGGGCACGGCAAAGCTCGTATCGACCGGCTCGCTCTTCGGCAGCGGCACGGGTGCGGCGGCAGCTGTTTTGGCAGGCGCTGCGGTGCTTGCAGGCGCTGCGGCAATCATAGTGAAAAAGAGAAAGGGGGCCGGCTTCGATGGAAACGAAGATGAAAACGAATAAATTTGAAAAATGCTTTTCGGCGCTGCTTTGCGTATTGCTTGCGGCGTGCATCGGAATGGTCGGCTCCGCGCAGCTCATTGCAAAGGCAGCGGAAGAAAAGCTATATCTTGAAGATATTCAAATCGGCACGAACTTCGGCGGTTTTACCGCGCAGAGCTTTATTGACAAAGGCTATAAGATCGTTGACAACGTCAATCTCAACGTCGGCACGGACACGGGCAAAGACGTTTACCTTGCCTATAAAACAACCACCAACAAAGATTTGGCAATCCGCGATATTAAGCTTATGGCTATGGACAGCGGATACACCGTTTTTGATTACAACGATTTAAACGAGCATATTGCCTCGCAGAATGCCGGCAGGGCGCAGACCTTTGCCGACGCCGCAAAGGGATTTGCCGCAAATTATCTGGCAGGCAGCCCGAGAGCGATTGACGCCTATAACGCCCTCAATCTTTTCAGAGTGGAGCAGAAGGGCACGGAGCTGCTCGGCGATTACATCGTCGCGGGCAAAGCGGATCAAGCGTTTTTCTCAAAAATGCTGGTGGAATCCAACGCGCAGGCAATCAACGCGATTATCGGCTTTATCAATATCGGCCTTACTCCGTATCTTAACGAATATGACGAAGAGAGCGGCAAGCAGGTGACCGCGGATTGGGCGAGCCTCATTCCTCTGAGCGAGCTATGGCAGAAGTTTGAAAACGGAATTACAAAGGATGAGGAAATCGAGCTTGACAAAAAGTATAACGATATTGCCAAAAATCTGTTTCATCAAATTCAGGATTTCACAACTTATTATGAAAACGCCGTCGTTCGCGCAGGCGAAAATTATGAAAATCTGGACCTCGATTTAAAAGGTGACATTGACGACGCTCCTCAGGCGCTCGAAAACGCCGAAGAAAAGGATATGGACGTTGCATATATCATCTGCTACGAAAAGCTGAACCAATACGATTTTGACGAGAGCACAAAGCTCGGTGATTGGTTCCTTTCGGTGGGCCGCCAAACCTCGGATAAGGCGGATATCCGTCAGCTTTATCCCGTCATTGACGCCATGGGCGAAAACCAGGCTTGCATCGTTGACACGGGCGGTCTCATATCTGCCGTTTTCAACCTCACCGAAAACGAGCACATGCAAGAAATTGACGGCATGATAAAAGACGTCAAGGATGAAGTGAAAAAAATTGACGGCAATGAAACGCTTTACGTTTTTGATAACCGCAATGACGACTTTGAAACATACGCGAAATTTGCGGTTACCGCCGACGCAAACCGTCAGTCCGCGGCGACAAATCCCATTGACCGCACTTCATTCTGGTGGGATGATTTTTATGATAAATATTATCCCGCATTCAGCAAGGTCAGCTTTATTCTCGGCGCGGTTTATGCCGTCGTGGGCGTTGTCGCGATCGTTTCGGCAGCCGGAGTGTTTGTGACCACCCTTATGGCAACCACCTGCGTGGTAATGGCGGCGCTGAACACGGTGTTTACGGCAATTTTTACCGCCGTTACGTTCCTTAACACGTGGGGCGCTCCGTTTTTCTCTTTGGTTTCAATGGCGGTTACTTTGGCGCTTTTCATATTTATGTTTGCAAATCTGATTATTCAGCAGTGCAAAAAAATAGTGAAAGCGGCGTTTCAAACTGAAATGCCCGATTACATCGTTGACACGCGCAAAACAGGCGGCGGCGAAATAAACGTGCTTTACGAATGCGTAAGAAACGATATAGGCAAGGTGCAGGATATTAACGCTGCCAAGCAGTGGAAGTGGGTCGTGATGAGCATCACGAGAGATCCGCGCGTGGGCAGCCCCATTGAGGCGGATAAAAACGGCAATTTCTTTAAGCAGGTCAACGGAAACGGCAGCGTGCAAAACGGTTACGACTCCGTTAAATATTTCGGCGACCGCACCCCCGCGGATTTAAACGCTTACTGCGAAAAAAATCAGGTGAACGGATGCTATCTGCACTACCGCACCGAAAATTCGCTGGAAAATATTAACGAGGACGACACGGACACGGCAGCGGATGAAACCCTGCCGCAAACCGGCGTATCATATCTGAGCGATATCGTTGTTTCGGTGGCTCCGGATGCCGAGACCGCGAGAAACAGGATCATGAGCAAGAGCGGCAAATACCTGTTTGACCAAAATCTTTCGCCCGACCAGAATATCGCAACCTATATCGGCTATTCGCTCACGGATGACCCGAAGGATGCGATCACGGATATCCGCGTTGTGCCGAACGTAGGCAAGTCCACGGGCTCTAATGAAATCAGCTACGGAGACGTAAAATATATTTTCTCCCACGTGCTCGGCTTTGACGATACGGCAGGCGGTCGGTTCGGCACGCCGACGTGCGACGCTCTGTATTTCGCGAAGGACGAAAAAGCGGGCGACCCGATTCCCGTTGACAGTCTTACGGTCGTGTCAAGCCTGTCAAAAGTGGGCGCAGACTCCGAGTGGATTCCCGTATCGTATTTAGGCAACGACCAGCCTTATAATTTCGACACAAGCTTTTATCTGTATAATACGGGCGAGGGCTACAACGCTTATTGGTCCGATAAGGACAATTACCTTAACAAAATGCCGAGCGTTTACCTCTATTATAAACCCGTAAATGCGAGAAGCGGCGGCACAAAATACCTTTCGGGAATATTCTTCTCGGGCGGATATGACGACACTCCTCAGAAAGTTTTATCCTGGCTTTCCCTCATTGAAGGCGAGCCGGAACAGCTCAGGGAAAAGCTCCTTCAAAACAAAAGAACGCAGGATGCGGGCATCAGCCTTTCTCATTCAATCGGAGACAGAAACTGGGGCTCAAATTCAACCAGCAGCGGTAAATATAACGACATTGATTTGAGATTATATTATACCTGGACCTATTACCCCAAGCGCGCTTTAACCAACATAGCGGCTTATCAGGGCGATACTTACAGCACGTCGCTCCCCTATTCCATGAGCAAACCCCTTGACGGCGTTGCGCAAAACTTTGTTGCCGCCGTCAATTTCCAGCAGCAATACGGCATTCCGACCGAGGCGATGGCGCGTTTCGTGATGCCGGGCAATGTTTTCAGAAACAGTGACGGCTGTGTCTGGGAAGCCTCGAACAATTCGTGGCAATTCCGTGACGCCTTCAACGGCACGCGCACCGACGTGATGCCCGACGGAATTCCTTTCGGCTATAAGAAGGCGCATTTCCTGCCGACGGCGCTTTATCTTTGCGGCCCCGTTGAGGGTAAAGACCCGCTGAGACTTGACGACGTTATCATTTGCCAGGCAAACCTTCAGCCCTTGCCCGTTGACGCGGACGGCGTGTATCATTATCAGCTTGATAAAGTTATGTATGAAACGGACCTCGAATATTCCTATACGAAGGAAGTAAGCAGCAACGGCAGAATTTGCACTCTTGAGCCGGATACGACCCTTTCGGCGGACGGCAGAAAAGAAGCGACGGGCGATTTCAGACCCGTTGTGGATATTAAAAATCCTCATTCTTTATATGCGTTTAACCTTTCTTATCCGGATGCGCTTGACAGCAGCAACAAGCTCATGAGAAAAACGCAGCCCTGCTACATTTATCTGAGAGGGCAAAAGACGGATAAACAGAAGTATATCTCCTCGCTTTCCGTCGGCGCCTATTCGAGAACGCAGTTTAAGAAAGAAAATCCCGACCAAAAGGAAAATCTCGCGGATTCCATGGCGGAGGGAACCGCCATGTTTATGGCGGCATCGGGCTGCGCGGACGAAACGATCATTTATAACGTCGCCGCGCCGAATCAGAGCGACGCGTGGTACAACAGGCAGAAGGACGGCGTGGGCAAAACCGACGCGCCCGAAAACGTGCCCGCGGCTTACATAGGCGTAACAAGAACCGACGACCCGAAAAAAGCAATTACGGGCGTGCTGCTCTATCAGCTTGATGATTCTATTGCGCCGGGCGAGATTACCTGCGGCGGCATAAAATACACCTGCGCAGGCACCGGCATGCCGATTATCATGAACGGCAAAAGGTATTTTCTTTATTATTCACGCAATGCGGGCGACGCCGCCGGGCTTCCCATTGAAGACGTAAAGATTGACACAACGCCCATTATATCGGGCTACGCCACCAATCTCTGCGCCGACAAAACGTCGGGCGAGCCTTACGGCAATCCCTCTCAAACCGCCTACATTCACACAAAGTATTCGCAAAGCACCGAGTTTTTCAATAAGCTCTATATCGGAAGGGGCAGAACGAAAAAGGAAGCAATGTGCGACCTTCTTTCACAGGGCTGTATTGAATGCATTGACATTGATTTGAATCAGGGCATTGAGGGCAATACCATCTTGCTCGGCTACAGATCGGGCAGAATCAATCAGGCGGCAATAGACGCCAAAAAGTCTCAAAGCGCCAAAGATAAAGAGCTTGCCTTACAGACAAACGAGGCGATTTACGATATCGTTGTCACCTGCGGAGAGCCCTTCTATGAGGAAGGAATTATCTGCAACAATATGTATTATCATCCCGTTGCGGGCTCCGATCTCGAATCCGACCTAAACGGCTGGGACGGCGACTCAATCCATATGTACTACGCTTCGCCGTATTATTCAGAAGATTATAACTTTAAGAATAACGCCTCAACGCTTTTGCCGCAGGACGTCTATTCGGGCTGTATCACAAAGCTTGCTTTTGCGGAAAGCGACAGAGTGCCGTATAACACGGCGCTTGCCCAATCGGACGAAAGCGAAAACATTATGCCTTGGGAATACGTGATGCAGAGCAATAACGAGGTGCCCGCCGATTTGAATCAAGGCGCGGTAAGTTATTCGCCTCACCATGCAGGGGATATCAGAATCTCCATGTTTGCGCAGCGTATGGACGGCAGCGTAAAGCCGTCGGGCGAAATCACGGGCGGTTTTCTTGAAGAAACCTACGCCGTAGGCAACGTTTCGATAAAATAAAGATCAAAACGGAATAAAACCATTTAACGAGAACATTCGGCGCGGCTTAATAAGGATAAGCCGCGCCGAAATGATTTGCGCCTGCCGACGCGTGAATTTCTCCATAAAAATAAATCCTAAACGTTCCGGATGTAGCGGGAACTTCTCGACGCGCCAATCTTTTTTAACTGCCCGTCCTTCACCATCTTTGCCAAAACGGCTTCAACCGTTGTTGGGCTTATGTCGGGGTGAATGGAGCAGATTTCCGCTTTGGATATGGGAACAAGGCTGCCGAGCGCCGTCGCTTCAATGCGCGCGGATTTAGTGACTCGCTTTCCGTTTGCAACAGCAAAACGCCGGTCGAGCTCTTTATAGCACATATAAAGCGTAGAGAGGAAGTTTTGCATAAACGGGAAATAGTCGTTGGCATTTGTATCCCACCCCGCCGAAGAACGCTGCAGAGCGTCATAGTAAAGATCCTTATACTTATTTATCTGCTCTTCAAAGGAGATGTACTTTCCGGCGTCAAAACCGTTTTTATAAAGCAGAAGCAGAGAAAGCAGCCTTGACATCCTGCCGTTTCCGTCTCTGAACGGGTGGATGCACAAAAAATCGAGAATCACGCACGGTATGAGCAACAGCTGATTGATATTGGAATTTGAGCAGGCGTCAAGATACGCAAGCTCCAACTGCTCCATAGCGGCGGCGGTCTCATCGGCGGGAACGGGGCGAAATCTGACTTTTCTGTTGACTGCCGGGTCAATTTCGACGATTACGTTGTCCGCCTGCTTATATTTGCCGGCGAGATTATCTCCGGAGGGAGCCATCATGGTTTCGTGAAGAAGCAGGATATCCCGAACGTTAAAACCGATGTGCTCATATCCGGTATGAATCATGTTCAGCGCGTCGCGGTAGCCGGCAATCTCCGCCTCATTGTGGTTGAGCGGTGCGCTGCCGTTATTAACGATGGCCGCGATACGGCTGTCGCTTGTAACGATGCCCTCGATGGCGTTGGAGCTTTTGACCGACTGCACTTTCGCCGCGGATTCAAGCTCCGTAAATACCGTATCGTACTGAGCTTTTCTGATGCCCGCGGCTGTTTTGAGAGAGTATATGCCGCCCGTTATATCCACAAGATTTGCGGGAAGCAGCCCGTTATCAAGAAAACCGTAATCAAACTTTCTCATCATTTCATCCCCTTTCTGCATAAATAATACCACTTTATATGCAGAAAATCAAGAGGATGTGCAGATTATCTGCATATTTTCAACCGAAATATATGCAGAAAAATTGCTCCCCGCCGCCTTTGCAGGCAGTAGGGAGCTTTAATGTATCTTATATAAACCGGAATTTTTACTCGCAAGTCAGCTCAACAATTACTATCTCCGGTCTGTTATTAAAACGAATCGGTATAACGCTGTTGCCGACACCCCGGCTGACGATCATGGTCGTGCCGTGTTCCGAATAAGCTCCGGCGTCATATCGAGGAAACAGCCCTTGATGCGGCGCCGCGATTCCGCCGATGAACGGAAGCCTGAACTGCCCTCCGTGTGTGTGACCGCTCAGAACAAGATCGATATTCTCGGAAACGTAAGCGTTAAACGTTTCAGGCCTGTGAGACAGAAGAATACAATATTCATCGGTCAAGCCCATTTGCTGCAATTTTGCGCGCATCATGCTTTCTTGAGAGTCTGCGCCGCCGTACTTAAAATCCGGATCGTCAAGGCCGGCAATTTGAATCTGTTTGCCGCCGTTTTCCACTGAAACAACCGTATCGTGCAAAACGACAACGCCCGACGCCGTTAGGCGTTCTTCCAATTCCCGATACCGTTCGCCGACCCACGCCTCATGATTTCCCGTTACGTAATAGCAAGGCGCTTCTTTAGCAAGCTTGTTTATCAAATCTGCGGCAACGTCAACATCAGTGCGATTTGAATCAATTAAATCGCCTGTTATCGCTATGATATCCGGCTGTTCATTTTCAATCTTCTCAATAATCGTGCTGTTGCCTTCTCCAAACTCTGCATTGTGCAAATCGGAAACGACCGCAATCTTGTAATGATCAAATTCGGAAGGGAGCTTTTCGCTTGAAACACTGTAGCGGGAAACACCTATTGTCACGTTAGTCCAAACGATCCACAACGCAAGAAAAAGAATAATAATTGTGAGTAAGATTAACCGCATTCTTTTTCTCGGCTTTTTTGCGCTCATATATTTTATCCTCACAAGCTTAAACTTGATGATTAACTTTTCTCGCGTTCATCGCGCTTTTTACGCCGCTGTTCGCGGTTGTTTTCTTCGGAGGCAAATATCCCGACCGCCGCATCGGTCAGCTCATCCGGCCAGACCTTTCCGCTTGATACAACGTCCGCCCACGGACAGAGATTTTTGTATTCATCGTCAAATACTATCGTGTAGGGAGGGCCGCAGCGGTCGTTGACGTCCATATAAAGGTGCCTGCCGCCGTTGCAGATAAGGCTTCGCGCGTTGCTGTCACCGATATTTTCCGTAAGCTTACCGTAAATCTCGGCGTCGATTTCATAAAGATCGCTGCAATCTATTTGAGCAGTATAAAGATTTCTTTCTTTGTCATAGCAGGCTTTCCAGCCGATTCCGCTTTTAAATTTCACGCGTTCATTCTCCTATGCAGGTTACATTATTCTTTCAATAATCATTTCCGCCGAGCCTTCTTCCAGAGAATTATACTCATCATAATGGATGTGATCGCCCGGCTCCCCGTTTGCGAGGGCGGTAAGCTGCTTTGCTAATGAGAGCAAGCCTTCTCTGTTTGCCGATATCACAATCTCGCCTTTTTCGGCGAGAGCCTTGATTTCAAAGCCGTTGACCCATTCCACGGTCATATTCATCCGTCCTCTCAAGCGATGATTCACCGATTATCCGCCGCAAAACGCTTATCCTGCCTGTTTTCCGATAGATTCAAGCATATTGAGAACTATAGTGCCGGAATTTGAAGCGGCGATATCTCCGAAGTTTCCGTAGCTCTCATGCGCGTTTCCGTCCGCCTTATCGGACAGCGCGCGAATAACCACAAACGGCTTTTCATATTTGGCGCAGACAACCGCGACCGCCGCGCCCTCCATTTCACAGGCGTAAGCGTCATAGTTTTCCTTAAGGCTCTTTACATATTCCTCGGAAGCCACAAACTGATCGCCCGTAGCAATCGTTCCTTTGTGAGTGTGTTCTTTGCCGATTACCTGAACCGAAGCTTCATACGCGAGGTCCACCAATTGCTCATCGCAGTAATAATACTCTCCGCTTTCGTCTCCGAAGCCGGGATTGCCCGAGCGCCACTCAAACCCGTCGTTTGTGATGATTCCGTAATCATGCTCCAAAAGACGTGTTGCGACAACTTCATCAAGCACTTGCGCATCATCCGCCACTCCGCCTGCAATTCCCGTAAAAATCACCTTCGATATGGGGTATTTTTCAAACATTGCGGTAACTCCGGACGCGGTGCGAATTTTACCGATTCCCGCCAGCGTGATGACGACCGGCTGCCCGCGAAGCGTGCCGACATGAAATTCCACGCCGGCTACGGTATCAACACGGTCAATTTCCGCTTCTTTCAGCAAAATATCCATTTCATTTTCCATGGCGGAAATGATGCCGATATATTCCGTCTGCTCCGCGGCTTTGTCACCGCATCCGCAGAGAACGGCAGATAACATTGCAATTATTATAAAAATAGCGATAAATTTTCTTTTCATACTGCTTACCCTTTCTCTATGCGCCGACAGGCGCAATTCATGCCGAAGGCTCAATTCATCCTCTACGACCGTCTTTTTAAATACTCCGAAGAAACGGGAAACTCAAAATACGTGTCCGGGAACGGCTCGTTTTTGAGCGTAAAATGCCACCATTCGCAGTCCAGCGGCATAAAGCCGTTTTGCACCATTACGTTTTGCAAAATCATGCGGTTCGCATACTGCTCGTCCGTCACATCCCGGCAATCGGGATGAGATCTCTCGCTGAATAGGTCAAACGGGCTGCCCATATCAAGCTCTTTCCCCGTCTGCATATCCAGAAGCGTCAAATCGACGGTGCTGCCTCTGCTGTGCGAGGAACGGCTTGCGATATATCCCTTGGAAAAAAGCTCCTGCTTTTCAAGGTCGGGGTAAAAATACGGCTTCATGCGAATATCGGTGTCCTCTATCCCCCACAGCACAAAATGCTTCACCGCGGAAGCGGGACGGTACGCGTCAAAAATCTTGAGGCGGTATCCCTGCACGTTCATCTGATTGCTCACCGCTTTCAGGGCTCTGGCAGCCTCTTTGGTCAGAATGGCGCAGGGCTCCTCGTAGCCGTCGATGCGGTCTCCGATAAAATTATAGGTTGAATAATAACGAATCTCCTGCACGATGCCCGGCACAAAGTCCGCAAGCAAGGTAAATTGCGAGGGATTCATCGTTACTTTTTCTTTGTAATCTGTTTCCACTTATGTTTCTCCTTAATTACGGCTCCGCCGGCTCGCGCAGCCGCATATAAAAAATCTTCAAGACCGACTCGCAGCGGCTCGATATTCCGTTTTGACATCGAGCGTTATTGTCTGCATAAGCCTAAAATATCATTGACAAATATCAATGTCAACAGGTATTTGGGATTTTTTCTGATTTCCCGCTTTTTCCGAAATGCAAACGCGATTTAATCATTTTTCGGGTCAAAACCGAAATAAGGCTCCCTTACCGCCGATAACGGCTGTGCGGGAGCTTTGCCGTCTGCGCAAACTTGAATTTGCCGTGCCGGATCACAGCTCGTTTTCGGACAGGTATTCTTTTATTTCCTTCAGCAGCTGCTCACCGTCATAGTTCTTGAATATCTTAATCATGCATCCGCTTATCATCGGGTTCAGATCAAGCCCTAATTCAACTGATCGGGTATCTGTTTTGAAGCCGTAGCAGCGCTTTCCGAGGCCGAACGCAATGCCGAGCTCCACGCACGCCCCTTCGTCGGGAACGCGGCCGTCCAGATTCATAAAGAGAATGTCGGCTTTTTTCACCTCGTCGGAGTCCAAATCGAATATCATTTTTATGAGTTCTTCTTCCGATTTGCCCTCAAGCTGAGCGGCTTCGATGCCGTCGCGCTGAGGCAAAAAAACCTCATACCCGTACTCCTCCAGCACGGATACTATTTCCTCATTGAAATCCTTCTCCGCCTGATTGAACATCGGGCCGGCAAAATAAACTCTTTTTCCTCTGCCGACCGGTTCGACCGCTTTTTCCGAAACGGGGATTTCGGTTTCACCGCTGCTGCCGCTGCCGCAGGCAGATAAGGGCCAAAGCATTGCCGCGCACAGCAGAATCGCGCAGATTCTCACAAAACGTTTTTTCATGGAATTATTCTCCTTTACTTCATCAAATCCCGATTTAGTTTACTTCTTTTTCTTCGGAGCGGGAAGCTCCGGATACATCGCTTCCAACAATTCGCACAGAAACTCTTTGTTATCCACGTCATCCACGAGCAGCATTTCCTTCGCTCCTTCATACGGCAGCTCCATATCCGCATCGGGCATCATTGCCGAAGCGGACTTCGTGGGCTTCACAAGAAAGCGGTCATCGTAAATGCCGCCGACCACCTTGCCGCGGTAGTAGATGATGTATTCGCCCATCATCGCACGATAGGTCACTTCATCCGATTCCGACAGCTGCTCAAGTATGAAATTCAAGTATTCTTTGCTCGACGCCATATTATCTCCTCATCCGCTCCCCGCCGACGGCGCGGGAGCCTCGGTCTGAATTTCTTATACAAATATGATGAGAGCAATCCCGGTTGTCAGGATAGCTATACCAACTGCAAATTCCGCCATTCCGACACGCTTAGCGTAATCCTCATTTTTTCGCCCTGCTTTGAAATCAGCTTCAAAGCCATTGATGAGATTATACTTTTTCCGGAAGTATATAAAATACCCGAACAGAGTAAACGCCGATCCGAGCAAAACCGCGATGATTTTCAGTACAAGCATAAAGATTACTCCCTGATACCGCTCCCCGCCGCCGCTGCCGGCAGTGTGGAAGCCTTAGTGTGTATCTGTCAAACCGGAATTTGTTACAATCATCACTTTTTGAATCTGTTCCCTGTATTAAGATAAACGAGACCTGCAATTAAAACAACAACGAATAATGTCTGCCCGATCCATATCAGTAACTTTATATGGAATAATTCGCTTGATGCCGATACGAGAAAGCATCCGGCAAGAACAAACATAAGTACAGACATTGCTTTCAGAAGTTTTTTCTCATTTGTTTGTGCTTTTTCTTCATGGGATGCCGTATTATATCCGGCAATCAGATTTGCGCCTTTACCTGAGGCAAATATGATTCCCAGCACAACAAACAAAGCAGTGATAACAAGAAAAATTGCAAGCAACATATTATTACCTCCATAAATCCCGACTTGTCGCTCTGACATCTAAATCACAGCCTCAACCCGCTGTTATCCAAATCACTAACTCAACCCTCCGCAGATTTCCCTTGATATGTTCTGTCGGAGCGATTTTTGCGTTAAAATTTGCGCTCCGTCGACAATTCCGGCAGTGCAGTTGTTATTCCTCCGATTTGAAAGATGACAGCTCCATTGCTTTTTTCATTCTTTCCTCAAACATCTCCGCAGGAACAAGGGCAATGCCTTCTTTATCGTCGCTGAGCACGATTAATCTTTGCCCGCCGGTAAGGCCGAATATTTCACGGGCGGCTTTGGGAATTACAAGCTGTCCGCGCTCGTTTATTGTCACCGAACCCCATATATTTTTTCCTTTCGGCGCAGGCGGAATATTCTCTTTTCCGTCTATTGTTTCCGTTTTTATAAGACTGTCAACGGTTGTTCCGTAAACTTTTGCCAGAAGGCTGCATTTTTCAATATCCGGCACGGTCGCGCCGCTCTCCCATTTTGCGTATGCCTGCCGGGATATCCCGATCTTTTCCGAGATCGCTTCCTGAGAAAATCCGTGGAGATTACGAAGCATGACAAGATTATCTTTCAGCATAACACAATCCTCCTTCAGAGATCTACCGTTTCAAAACGGCGACACGCTCTCTTGCAAGATAACACGGTCATAGTAAGAAAAATCATGATTCCCGCCGCAAGCAAAATCAGCTGCAGCGCAATGTCATCCGTGCCGAAGGCATTCAGCTTTTCAAGCCCCGGCACATGGTGAAGCGCTTCCGATACGAATATTATAATAAAGCAAACTATGATAAAAGTGACAAATGGGCGCGCGATATTATAGGCTGTTTTAAAAAATCCGCCCACAAATATCAGGTTAAACGAACCGAATATAACACACGCCGCTCCCAAAGCAAAGAAGTTGGCATTCATCAGCTCATTGCCGCGGTATACGGCAGCCTGCGAAAAAGCCGTCATGCGAAGCGCGACCGAGAGCGTCATCAGCAGGAACGCGCAGCTTTCAATTAAGCAGACAAACAGATATTTCCCTTTGACTATATCTTTTTTCGCAATCGGAAGCAGCGACGAAAAGACGATATCGTTTGCTTCTCTTGCCGACTGAAAGCTTTGAAAAATGCCGAGAGAAACGAAAAAGGCTGAGCATAGAACGGGATAACCCGGCAGAAGAAACATCAGCCCGAACAGCATGAAGAGATAAGTAAGGATTGAAGCGCCGAGCCGCATCTCTTTCAGAAGCACCTTACCCATGAATAGCGCCTCCTTCCAGCCTGAGCATCGTTTCCTCAAGGCTTTCACCGGGATGGGAATACTGCAGGGCGAAGTCGTCTTTTGCCATTGCCGCAATAACCTTTCCCCGGGAAATATAGACGATATCATCGGCGCACTTCTCAATATCGGAAATAATATGTGTTGAGAAAAAGACTGCGAGTCCTTCCTTCTTAAGGTCAAGAAAGATATTCAGAAGCTCGTTCCTTGAAAACGGGTCAAGACCGCTTGTCGGTTCATCCAGAATCAGCGCCTCGGCTTTGTGCGAAAGAGCAAGCATCAGATTTGCTTTCACCTTCATGCCCTCGGACAGCTCGAGCGGTGTTTTCATCTCATCTATTTCAAAGAGCTTCAAATATTTCCGAAACGCAGCTTCATCCCATGTGTCATAAAATCTTTTCACAATATCTGCGATATCCCTTATCTTTTTTCTCGGATACCAGCTGACAGACCCCGTAGAATAGCCGATACGCTTTTTGATATCCGCCTCGCTGCCCTCAAAAGGCATGCCGAAATATCGAACCGTTCCGGCATCCGGTCGGATCATGCCCAGCATGGACTTGATAGTTGTCGTTTTCCCCGCGCCGTTTCTGCCGATAAAGCCCGTGATCCTACCGCTCTCAAGAGTGAAGGATATTTTGTCCAGTTCAAACGAAGGATATTTTTTCTCCAAGTCCCGTACTTCAACAATAGCCATATAAACCTCCCGAAATTTGATTTGTATGATTATTGTAAAGCACGGTTGCCCGACTATCCACCAATCAAAGATGTCAAAAATTATCAATCTTTGTTGCGTTTAGTTGCGGTATCGCAATCGATCGGCTTATTGTATAATTATATCAGATAAAATCGGAAATTTACAGACCTTTTCTTCCGAAATTTTGTTTCCGATAATATTTTCGGGGTAAATTGTTTTTTGCATACGGTAAAAAATTATGCACCCCTTGACTTTTTTCGGGGATGCATTACAATAAATTAAAACTGCCGTATACGGTCAAACCCCGAAAAAGAGGTGCCGACAAATGGACATAATCAGTGAATATATCAAAATAAACGGCGCAAGGCAAAGCATCCTTACGATGCGCACCGATGCGAGCAACCCCGTTTTGCTTATCGTGCACGGAGGCGCGGGCTTGCCGGACAGGCCGCTTGTGCAGCAATGCAGCAAAGAGCTTGCCGACTGCTACACCGTTGTCTGCTGGGACCAGCGCGGCAGCGGATTCAGCTATACGAAAGGGCCTTTGAGCATCGAGCTGCTGCTCGGAGATTTGAAAGCGGTCGCGGAATATCTGCGAAAGACCTACCGGCAGGACAAAATCTATATTGCAGGCCATTCCTGGGGCTCCTATCTCGGCTTGCGGTTTGCCGCAGCATGCCCGGAATACGTGCAGTATTATATCGGCACCGGGCAGTATATTTCATGCATACAGGATGAAATTGACCGTTACCGTTTCGCGCGCGAACAGGCAGAGCTGCAAGGCGATACCGCCGCTTTAAAAAAGCTTGATAACTTCGGCGAGCCGGAAGGGTATCACTATGCGGCAGGCGATAAAAAAGCCAAGCTATACGTTGCGTCAAAGGTGCTCAAATACGCGGGCTATTTCAGCCGAAAAAACGGGGTCTCATTAGGAAAATACGCGCGAACGGGAATTAAACTCTATACGAAGTGCTACGGCGCAAAGCTGCCGGTTTTTCTGCTCGGCGCGGAAAGGTCATACAGAATTTTAAACACGGAGCAGGAGCAGCACGACGATATTTCATGCATCACGGAATTGCAGGTGCCTGTGCTGCTTATCTCCGGCGAGGAAGACATGATTTGCCCCGTGCCCGCGGCGCAGCGTTGGTTTGACAACCTGCAGGCGCCGCAAAAGGAGTTTGTAAAGGTCAAAAACGCGTCGCACATGGTGAACTTTGAGCAGTCGCAGGAGTGGAACAGGCTGCTAAAAGAATTAAGAATTAAGCAAAGCGAATGACATCAAAGTGCAAAATAATGCTCCCATACTGCCTATGCCGGCAGTGTGGGAGCATTTTGTGTCTGCACAAATCGAATATGTCAATCTGTCAGATAGATAGAAGGCGCCGGATTACGGCTCCTGTATTTGCATCATAAAGCAGTTATCTGAAAGCGTTTTCTCTTTGAGATTATTCAGTTACACGGGCAATAAACTCGACGTCTTCCTTCAAAGTTGATTACTGCCGCGCTATCGGAACAATATCAAGAATAACGGAATAATATATTGCGAATTATCGGAACGATATCAGTTTTCGCTTATGACAATCAGGCGGTCAAGGGAGGAAATGCGCAGGGGCGTGTCGAGAGCGGGATTCAGCACGGTGCAGCCGTTTTGCAGATACCCGAGGAATATCATCTTACCCTCCGCCAAGCATGCGCGAATCTCTGCGCAGGTCATCTCACGGTCTTGCCCCAAAACAGAAACCGGCTTCGTGTGAATTTCACTGCCGAAGTTTGAAAGCAGCTCTTTGAACACGTTGACAATGCCGGGGCAATCGGCAAGCTGCGCCAAAAACATTGATACGATATGGGGCGCGACGATAAAATCGCTATCGCTGTCCGCGTTGAAAAGCTGAAGATTTTTCTCGCTGCGCAGCTCCATTGTAACGGAAAACGACAAGCCTTCCCGCCGCTTCAAATCGGTTATCTGCAAATACCGCATGATGCTTGCGACGTCGCCTTCGTCGTTGTCGTCGCCTTCGGTGAGTATGACCACGTGCTGCTTCCCTTCAAGCAGGCTGTGAAGGCTGCCCTCGTCGCCGATATCTCCGTCGAAGAACGTTAAAGTGACGTCCTGCCGCTTTTGCGCCTCGGGGATAAGCTCCGCGTAACGCTCGGGCGAAACGCACGCGACCGTTACGTCGTTCGGCTGCTCCGGAAGTTCGCGCAGAAGAGTCTCCAAAGCGCAGCTGCCGCCGATAACGACCGTGCGCTCCGTTTTGGGCTCGGGCAGGGAAAGCGCGCCTCGCGCTCCGGCATCCCCGAAGGTATCATCCGAAAACGAAATCTCCTTGCCGTCCTCCGACAAACAAATCACCGAATCTCCGGGCTTTAAGCAAACCTCGGGCTCGGGGTTCAGCAATATCTTCTTACCGGACGCTATACCTATGGGCACGGCGCCGTTCATCGTGCGCAGAACGCGGGCAAACGTCATGCCGTCGGTTTCCGGCAGACTGAGCAGCCTTATCCGCGCGCCCTCGATATCGAAGAGATCGGAGTAGGTTCTTGACAGCCCCGTTTCCGTGCAGGTATGGGCAATCACTCTCGCGATAACGTCGCTCAGGCACACGTTTATCAAATTCATACCGGATGAAATTTCGCGCGAGAGCAAAAACGACTTTGATGAAACATTCGCTATGACCTTTGCGTCGTTTCGGTCGTTTGCGGCAAGTATCTGACAAGCCGCGAATTCCGATTTTACGGTGGAAATATCGTCCGGCTGGTTCACAACGACCGTTTTGCACTCGGGAATGGAACAAACCGCCATATCCGTGATATTGCCCGGCTCAACGCTGCGGCAGGCGATTTTCACGTTTTTAGGAATTTCCACGTTGCTCCGCAGGTCGTCCTCTATTTCGCTTTTCGGCTGACTGCCTGCAACAACGATACACAGCTTTTCTTCCCCGGCGCCGGCAATGAGCTGACGAATCAGGGTATATTCCCCGGGAACATAGCCGAGCACGACAACGTGATCTTTTTCAAGCACAACGGAATTTCCGTCTTTGAGCCCTGTCACCTTCTCCTCAATGGCAGTGGCTATGATGCCTATCAGGATGCTTGTGAACAGCAGGCCCGCAACAGCCGCCAACGCGGTCAAAAGAATATGAGCCGCGCCGCCTTCGTCCGAATATGGCATCCAGGCGTTAACGGCAGTGGCAAGCACGTCCCAGAACGACCCCGCGAGATCCCTATCCTGAACAGGCGTAAGAATAAAAATGAGCACGGCAATAATCGTTATCAAAATCAGCGTCACCAGCACCAGCATTTTGACCATGCTGCCGTTTCCCTTTGCCATCATCGCATCAAAACGATACTTAAATCTGTCGGAAAAGCTGCTTTTACTTTTCATGATTCAAAATCCTCTCTTGAGAATAGGATATTTCTTCCGTAAGGCAACTCACAGATACAGCACATGGGAGCCGTCTTTGGCAACATAATTTTCCTTGACGCCGAGCTCGTCGATCCAGCCGCGAACCTCAAGCGTTTGCAAATTGCCGTTTACGTTGTCCCACACCCAGGACGGCGTAGGCCAAAGGCAAATTTCCGGCGATACGGCCTCGTAAAAATTGCGGTCAACGCCGTTTTGCCCGTGGTGAGCCATTTTGCAGATGTCGCAGTCAATCAGACCGCTGCTCTCCCATTCGGCAAGAGCCTTGTTTCCGGCTTTCACCTGCGCGTCGCCTGTAAACATCACGCTTTTGCCGCCGAGATCCATGCGAAAAACTACGGAGTGATCGTTAACGTCAATAAACGACTCGTCGGCAGTGTAGAGCACCGTAAACTTCGCTTTGCCGATGTTGAACACGTCGCCGGTATTGAGAATCTGCACCTTTTCGGGAAAAGCCTTGCTGATGCGGTCGAATTCGCCGACCATCTGCATGCCTTCCTCCTCCGAGCGTGATTCATAAAGCTCATACGGCACATAGTGGAGCAGTACCTTGTCAAACGTGACTTGATTTGCGCGGTTTTCCGCCACCTCGTTGAATACTTCCACATGGTCCATATGCGGATGAGACAGAAACCAGGCGTCGATTTTCGGCGTTTTCTGACCGGTCACGGCTTTCAGATATTGTATGAAATAATCCGTTTCAAAGTTGTGGCCGCCGTCGACCACTATCACCTTTCCGTCTTCGGTGGTGATGATAAAGCTGTCGCAAATCGTGTCTTGCACAGAGCGGAGCATATGGATTGCATTCTTGTTCATCGTGTTAGGCACACGCTCCTTTTTAACTTCAAAGTAGTATTGAACCGCCAAAAATCTCGCTTTGATTTTGTTAAACAGATTTTGAAAAAAGTCTTTTACATTCGTGCCGAAATCGGCGGATGCGGCAGGCGCAGTCTGCCCCGGCACAGCTGCAAACGCAGGCGCCGCCGACGCAAGCAGCAGAGTAAAAATTAAAATTGCGGAGATAACGGATTTAAGTTTCATAAGATACCTTCCCTTCGGATTGAAGAATTATCGGCCTTTAATAAAATTATTTTTTCTTTCGCTTTCCGTATGCCAAAATCAAGTATACAACAAATAAGGCGGCAGCCGCGCCGGCTCCGGCGATATACGAAACCGTTTGATTGAGCCGGAACCCTTCCTGCGCCGCTAAAATATACGTAAAACTTACCGCCGACATGAACGCTGCCGGAATTGCGGTGACAAGCGAGCCGAAGCGGTACTTGCCTTCCTTCACAAGATAAGACGTTGCCACCCAGAGCGTAATCATCGCAAGGGTCTGATTGCTCCATGAGAAATAACGCCAGATGATCTGAAAGCCGTTGCCGTTCGCGAGCGCAAACCACGTTAGCAAGCCGCCGGCAATCAAAAGCGGAATCGTTATCCGAAAACGGTTTTTGATTTTCTTTTGCTCCAAATTAAACGTTTCAGCCAAAATCAGCCTTGCGCTGCGAAAGGCGGTGTCTCCCGACGATATCGGGCAGATAATCACGCCTGCAACGGCAAGCACGCCGCCGAACACGCCGAGTAAGCCCGTTGAAATCTCATATACCACGTTTGACGCGCCCGCCTCCAGCGCCTGATTGAGCAGCTGCGTTGTGCCGTAAAACGACACGCCGGCGGCAGCCCACACAAGGGCGATTACCGACTCGCTTATCATGGCGCCGTAAAAGACCTTTCTGCCGTCTTTTTCGGTTTTGATGCATTTTGCTGCCATCGGCGACTGCGTAGCGTGAAAGCCGGAGACTGCGCCGCACGCGACCGTGACGAACATATAAGGCCAAACGGGCGTGCCTTCCGGATGAAGGTTTTCAAGTGAGATTTCGGGAATGGTATATTTGCCGCCGGAGCACAAAATTCCGCCCATAACCGCGCCTGCCATAACAAGCAGCAGCACGCCGAAAACAGGATAGAGCTTTCCTATGAGCTTGTCTATCGGCAAAAGCGTTGCGAGCAGGTAGTAAGCTAAAATAACGGCAGCCCAAAACGTGCCGTTCAGCCGTTCGGGAGTGAGCTTATCAAGAAGCGCCGCCGGGCTTGTGACAAACACGGTGCCGCAGAGGACGAGCAGCACCACCGAGAAAATGCGCATCACCCACTTGGCGGCGGAGCCGAGGTAAATTCCCGACAATTCGGCAATTGACGTGCCCTTGTGGCGGGAGCTTACCTCATGTAGTCGTGCACCGCGCCGCCCAAAATCGAGCCGAACACAATCCACAAAAACACGACGGGTCCGAACACCGCGCCCATCAGAGCGCCGAAAATGGGGCCCGTGCCCGCAATGTTCAGCAGCTGAATTAAAAAAGCTTTCCACGTCTTCATCGGCACACAGTCAACGCCGTCGTTTATCTCAACAGCGGGCGTAGGTCTGTCGTCCGGCGCAAAAATCTTTTCCGTTACTCTGCCGTAAACGGCATAGCCGATTATTAAAATTGCAAATGAAATTATAAGTGAAATCATAAAATCGCTTCCAATGCCTTTATTGAGCGTAATGATTTGGGCTTCGCCCATGATGTCATCGATTTATTTCTCATTAAGCAACTGATTTATACGTTCAACCGGAAAAGAATCTTCTATGTCTTCGACGATAAAGTCGGAGGTAGGAAGCGAAGGCAGGTTAACGACGGAAAGGTATTCATCAATACATTTTCTGTCAATAATCACTTTTCCGCTGCCTGCCCAATGCCGGTCTTGTCCATTTCTTTTCACCCCGGAGATCCAATACTCTTCTCCGGTCTCAACGTCATAGTAGTTTCCTTGCACACCTTGGCATTTTTGAAAAGCATGGTCATTGAAATACAGAGTTTTTCCGGTTTTTGATTCTTTTACGTTTCCTATCCATGCAGGACCGTCATCGCTATAGCCGGTTTTCAGTTCAATGTATTTGATATCCATAAAGCATCTCCTTTCAGAATACGGCAGGGATTATCATTCAACCCGTAATCACGACCCGGTTCGTGACATCAAACAGACCGCCTCGATAGAATTCAGATTCAGAAACAAATCAACAAACAAGAAGTTGTCTCAGATGGACTTCACCTTTTTTTGCGCTCTCTCAATTCCGTTGCAACTTTGTAGGCGTTCAGCACTGCAACCGGCAAGAGAATTAATGCCGGCTTTGTACTCCGGCAGATGGATACTGCCACAAAACCTACAATGGAGATTACGAATCCAATAATAGAGATTATAAGGGCTTTATCTGATTTGTTCATTAATGACTTTTCCTCCGCAAATCCCGATTTGTCTAATTGCTATATGGCATAATCAGCAGTCAAAGCACTGACAAAATCACGTAAGTGTGTTTGCTCAATTTCGTTCTCAAAAGTCAGTTGTTGTGTATGCCGGTTTCCGGACCGGGCGATTTGCCACCTGACTGCTATATGACCGCGTTTTTGAGCGATGAACTCAATATAACTATCTGTTTCATACAGATCCTGAATGATGGCTGATCCGTCCGGTTTTTGATACATTTCGTTCAACCGGGATAAAACGGTGCGCCGTCAGCACACTGATGAACAAAAGCGATTATCATAAATTCTCATTGTTTTTCATAAAATCAGCGAGGTTTTTATGAATAATTCCGTTCCTTCGTTGGAGCATCGGATCCAATGTGAACAGGTATTTCGGGTAATTATCTTTGATTTTCTCCAAAGAAGCATATTCGCGGTCTTCGGCAGAGCGTTCTGCTATCGTCACAGCCACCTGCGCATAAAAATAATCATTGTTTTTTCGGGCTATGAAATCACATTCAAGTTTTCCGATTTTACCAATGCTCAAAGAATACCCTTTTGCTTTGAGATAAGTAAAAACGAGATTCTCAAGCGCAGGACCGTAGTTTATTCTCGCGTCCGAATTATTTGAAAAATATATGCCAGGATCGGCAAGGTAATATTTCTGTTCGCCTTTAAGCGATTTTCTTGATTTCAAATCAAATCTCGGACATTTATATATGATTTTTGCGTTTTCAAGCAGTTTAATATATCCGTAAAGTGTTTCCTGAGTAATATTGAGCTTTTCTTCATTGCGAAAATAATTCAGCATATTTGTCAGATTTACTGTCGCGCCGTAATTATTGATCATATAAGTCATAACTCTGTCAAAAACAGACAGGTTGCGGACTTTTTTATGCTTGCGAATATCTTTTACGATAATCTGCTCTATTACGTCCCGGACATAAAGTTCCTTATCTTCCGGTGAATCGTATTCGACCGTTTTCGGAAAACCTCCGTATCGGATAAAAAGGTTAAATTCCTCGGATGTATCAAGAATGCTTTTGCCGAAGAATTTTTTTAATTCAAGATACTCAAAAAAATTCAGGGGAAACATTTCGATTTCAATATATCTTCCGGTAAGCTTCGTGGTCAGTTCACCGCTGAGAAGGTAGGAGTTTGAGCCCGTTAAAAAAACGGATATATTACCCTCGTTGCGATATGCATTAATGAGCGGCTCGAACCCGGCAACATTCTGAATTTCATCAATTAACAGATACTTATATTCACCGTTATTGCCGATTTTTTCATCAATGATTTTTTCAAGCGCATCGGGAGTTGTAACTTTCAGATACGGCTTTGAATCAAGATCAATGTATATAATGTTTTCGGATGAAACGCCGCTTGCCTCAAGATCATTGGCAACCGATTTGATGAATGAGGATTTGCCGCACCTTCTGACGCCGGTGATGACCTTAATCATATCATCCCGGTAAAAACCCCTGATTTTATTCAGATAGTATTCCCTTGCGTAAATATTATCAAACATGGTTTTTTACTTCCCTGTAGTTTTTTCGCCTTAATTATCACATATGCAGGCCGAAAAGTCAAGTTAAAACGGGTAAAGTTGCGTTATTTATCAAGATTACCCGCGTTAAAATTAAAGATTTTTGCGCTTTTAAAGTGAATTTAATAAAAATTGATGTTTTTTTTGTATTGAGCAATTACTCTATAACCTTGCTCTGAATGTTCCACAGCTTATCCCGATTTGTCAGCCCCATTGTACGATCTGTGAAAACCGCGGACAACCGGCCGCCGGAGGCGTATTCTCCTTCTTCTTTGATATAGTCGGTTGTATATCCGCTTACATCGGCTATCTTTTGAATCAGCTCTGCATCGTAACAGGGAATGCCGAGTTTCTCTGCCACTCTCTTACCGATTGTTCTGCCGCCGCTGCCAAACTCACGGCTGATTGTAATCACTCTGTTAAGCATGACTTACCTCCTCTCGATTTAATTGTTTGTATGTATTTATAATCAAAAAGACAGCAATCGCAAAAGTAAGAATATCCGATAACGGCATAGAATACAGAACGCCGTCAAGCCCAAAGAAAAGAGGCAGGAGCAAGGCAAAGCCGACACCGAATACAATCTCACGCACCATAGACAAAACAGTTGATTCTGCCGCTTTTCCCATCGCCTGA
>CAJOLX010000005.1:48569-56119 GCA_905235625.1 uncultured Clostridia bacterium | reverse complement strand
TCAGCGGCTCTCCTTTAACGTTTAAAAGAGCTTTAGGGAGAACCGTATTGATTGGCACCATACGCATACCGAACCCCGCAGCAAGAATCACTGCATTTTTCACAGTCCGTCTCACAGAGTTTTCAAAGTGTGCCTGGAGGGGAAAGACGAAGCTCAGAACCGAGCAATAGAATATCGTGGCAATGAACAACAGCACACGAAACAATCCGTTGCCTGGGATCACGCGAGTCAGCAAATAATAAGCACTTAGCCCAAGCAAGGCCCCGAAGGGCAGAAAGAAGAGCCAGATCAGGGTTGCTTGACGGAAGTTGTCTCTCAGAGCTTTCACGAAGCGATGAAATCTGCTGGATTCGACGCTCTGATTCAAGAAGACAGTGTAGAGCGCAGTGATGGATGCACCGATGCTGACAATAGGAAGACAACAGAGCAGAAACAGAAAATTAAGCGCAACAAGAGACCAAATATGATTGAGTACCCGGGTCAAAACCCCGTCATAGCCAAAAAACCGCATCTGTTACTCCTTTCCGAAGGCGTGGTCAGTGCCTTTTCATTAGCCCCCTTGAGATGCATACAATGCAGCCCCGAATGCCGCCTCTTCCTCGCAGGAAGAGAGCAGCAGGCAGATAACAAGGCATGAGCAAATTATCCTCAAAAATATTCTTTTGTTACTGCAAGTCTTCGCCATAGTAACTCTTATCCTTAGGCACTTCAAAGGTAAATTTAACTCCGCCGTCAAGGTTCTGAACGCCGCAGCGGCAGGAATGCTTTTCCATAACGCTCTTGACTATGGACAGCCCGAGGCCGAATCTGTTTTCGCTTCTGCCGTGAGCCTTGTCGGCTCTGTAAAAGCTGTCCCAAATCTCGCTTATGTCTTCGCTTTTTATGTTTTCGCCGGAATTGTAAACGTAAATTTCGGTCGTTTCGGAAAAATCTCTTGCTCCGAGCTCAATAACGTTTTCACCCGAGCAGTGTGAAATGGCGTTGGTCAGGTAATTTCTCAAAACGGTTTCGATCTTATCCTTTTCGGCGTAGCAGTAAAGCTCGCGCGGCACGAGGTTTGTAACCGTAATATCCGAGCGCTCAAACTGCAGAGAGAGGTGGTCGATGAGCATGGAAACCTGCTCGCCTATGCAGTAATATTCGGGCTCGAAGGGCGTTGATTTGCTCTCAAGCTTTGACAGCTCGAGAAGCTCAAGCACGAGGTCGTTCATTTTGCGGCTTTCTTCGTTTATTATGCCGCAGTATTCCCTTATCACCTCGGGGTCGTCGCTGATGCCGTCGTAAAGCCCCTGAGCGTAGCCCGAAATAATGGCTATGGGCGTTTTGAGCTCGTGAGAAACGTTGCCGATAAACGATTTCCTTTTATTGTCAAGCGCGCGGCGAAGCTCAATATCTTTTTCGAGCTGCTCGTTTTTGTCTTTAAGGTCGTCAAGGGTGTTGTCAAGCGTGTTTGACAGCACGTTTATGCTTCTGCCGAGCTCGCCTATTTCGTCCTCGCCGTAGTCGTCGCACTTGCGGTCAAAATTGAGGCGCGCCATATCTTTGGTAACGTCGTTTATTTCTTCGACCGGCTTTATGAATTTAGAGAAAACGATGAAAAAGATTATGCCCAAAACGGCGATTATAATTATGCTGAAAATCGAATAGACCTTATCCGCGAGGTCAACGACGCTCTTTACGTTGGCGACGGAATAGTAAACGAAAATCTTGTCGCCCTGCTCGAGCTCGCCGCTGTAAACGAAATAATCGGCGTTTGTCGCGAGTCTCTTTTTAGCCTCCAGATTTTCAAGGCCGTAGGTGTCGACCTCAGAGCTCGTCTGCATGGAAAGGTACTGAGACGCCGTGGAGCCCGAGGTCGAAAAACGCTCGCTGCTCAGAGCCGAGCCCGTGCCGACCGTTGTGTAAATCAAAAAGTCGTCGGCGTCGGTTATCTCGATATCCATATTGTTGTTTTTGGCAAGGGCGTAAAGGTCTATATAATAGGTGCCGGGGTCGGGCACGAGGGAGTTTACGGCGTTTACGATAGCCGCCATGCTGCTGTGAGTGCCGTTTGTGAAAGACCTCATCAAAATCGGGTAAGAGATGAGGTTTATCACGGCGAGAAACACCGCGATAACGACAATCAGCACAGCGAACAGCTTGAGCCTTACCTTGCCGCGTATCAGCTTAACGAGCTTTTTCACGGCGTTTTCACCTCAATCTTGTAGCCTGCGCCGTAAACTGTTTTTACGTGACGGTTGCCCCAGTCGCCGAGCTTAGTTCTGAGCCTTGCCACGTGAGAGTCGACCGTTCTCGAGTCGCCCGTAAAATCTATGCCCCAAATGCTGTCAAGCAGATTGTCTCTCGAAAAAATTCTGTCGGGGCTTGTGATGAGCTTAACGAGCAGGTCGTATTCCTTGGCGGTGAGCTCGATTTCGGCTGAGCCCAGAAAAACGGTGTGCGCCGGCAGGTTGACCGTGAGGCCGTCGCAGTTTATTACTTCGCCGCTGCCGCTGTCGGGCCCCGATGAGGAACGCTTGAGCAGAGCCTCAACTCTCTTAACGAGCACGGACGGGCTGAAGGGCTTTGTGACAAAATCGTCGGCGCCCGATTCAAACGAATGCAGCTCGTCGAATTCCTGACTTCTTGCGGTGAGCACGATTATGGGCACGCTGCTTTTTTCGCGGATTTTTGCCGTAACTTCCCAGCCGTCGTATTCCGGCATCATTATGTCGCAAACCACGAGGCTTATGTCGCCCGCAAGCGTGAATTTTTCAACAGCGTCCTTGCCGTCGACCGCTTCAACGGTTTCATAACCCGCCTTTTTGAGATAATCGCAAACAAGCCTTCTTATGAGGGCTTCGTCGTCGGCAACAAGAATTTTGCTCATTGTTTCACCACCCGAAAAAACATTACTCCAAAATAGATACGTCTATTCTACCACACATGCGCAAAATAAATCAATAAAAAAATTGCAAAAATAAAAGAAGTGAAAAGCGCGAAACGGCAAAAAGCAAGAGGCGCAGACCGAGAAGTCCGCGCCCCGGGGATTTTATGTGATTTTCAGGCTCGCTTTGCCGGCTTTTTAGGGAATTCTGAGCTCCTGATTTTTCGATGAAAGCATAAACTGCGGATATTTTTCGCTGCTGTTAACGGAAATATCGCCGTCAAAATCGACCGCCCAGAAAAGGAATTCGTTGTAATCGGAGCCGTAGCTGCAAGCGACGTGAGGCGAGCCGCTTATTGCCCACGTGGTTTCGGGGAAAATAACGGGCGAAAGGTCAACGACCTTGTCGGGCGAAAGCCTTGCGGGGTCCGCCGCCGCATAGTCGTCGCCGAGGGTGGAGCCGAGCTTCGCGACGACCGCTCCGCCGAGCATTCTGTCTGCCTCGAGCACTGCGTCGCCGTTGCATCCGCCGCCCGGATAAACGGGTATGCAGGCGGAATTATAGCTGCTCACAACGCATATTGAAACGCCTCCCGCTTCCGCTTCCTTGAGCACTTCTTCCTTCTTTGATGCGAGCACTTGATATTCCTCGGTGAGAGCTATGAAATCGGCGTATTTTTCTTCTTCGCCGCCGAACATATATTCTATCGCTTCGTCGTATCCGTCCTCAAGCACAAGCGCCCAAACGCTCGGCATCGTGCCGAAAACGGGCTTCAGAAAATCCGCGTAAACCTTGTCTTTGAGCTTCGGAATGAGCGCTTCGTTCGCAAGGCGGCAAACGCCGTCAAAAACCTTCGTCTTATAGAGAACGTCAAAGAGGAATTTCACCGCTCTGTTTCCGCCGCCGACGTTTTGATAAGCGAAAGTGTAGAGGTTGAACGGGTCGATTTCCACCATGCCTCTGAGCACGTCGGTGGTCACGTGAGTGCCGTAAAAGGTTGACGACATAAACATGACTCTGTTAAGCTTTTCGGCGCCGTATTTGTAGATGTAAGACAGGGTTTCAATGCCGCCCATCGAGCAGCATACGAGGTTCACTTTGCTCTTGCCGGAATCCTCAAGCGCTTGATTTATTAGATTGTTTATAGCGTCTGCGTGCGCGAACGGGTCGAGCCTCCAGTCGTATCTGTAATAGTAAACGTTTTCGGCTCCGTAGCGCTCGGATGCCGCCTTGAGAATGCCGAGCTCATTCTCGTCGCCGGGGTTTTCAAGCTCGGGGTAATTTGCTATGGAAAGGGGATAATTCGGCACGGTAACGTCGTATTTTGAATTGCCTTTTTCATCGCACGCCATGAGCCCCATTATGCCCTCAACGTAGTCGATGATAACGTCCGTAAAGCGGTCAAAATCACGGTGAAAAACGCCGCTTGCAATGCCTTTTGAAAGCGCCTTGATTAATTCGCCGGCTTTGATTTCGCCCAGGCAGTTGCGCTCTTCGTCGGTGCCCTGCTTGTAAATGAGGCCGCCGAATTCCATGCCCCTTACGAGCACGAAAGGAACGCCGTCATAATCGGCGGCGGGGGCTGCCGTTTCGCCCTCGGCAAACGCGGGCGCGTAGCAGGTGAAAGCAAGCGCAAAAGCGAGTATGGCAGCAAGAATTTTTTTCTTCATGTTCTCCGTCCTCCCAAATAGTTCTGCAAATGATTTTATCACATTAAGCCGCCCTGTTCAAGAGCAAAAGCGGGCGGAAATAAAATGCTTGAAATATCGTTTATTTTATAGTATAATATCTGATAATTATGATAAACTGAGGTAGTCCGGCAAAAATTCGGCAAGGCGTCGGATTGCGCAAAAAACAGGGAAAGAGCCATCGGAGACAGTGATGAAAATGACCGCATATTTTGATAACAGCGCCACTACGATGCCGTGCGAAGAAGCCGTAGCCGCAGCCGAAAACGCAATGAAAAATTCGTGGGGAAACCCCTCGTCGCTTCACGCCAAAGGCACCGATGCGGAAAAAATCGTTGAGGATGCGCGTGACGCCGTTGCCGCCGCGATGCACTGCTCGTCAAAAGAGATATATTTCACCTCGGGCGGCACGGAAGCGGATAATATCGCCGTTTTCGGAGCAGCCGAAAGAATGAAAAGATACGGCAAAAGGATAGTTTCGACCGAGGCGGAGCACCCGGCGGTTTACGAAGCGCTCACAAAGCTCGAAACGGAAGGCTTCGAGGTTGTGAGGTTAAAGCCGGATTCGAGCGGAAAGATAAGCGAAAGCGATATTTATGACGCCGTAACGCGCGACACCGTGCTTGTGAGCATAATGGCGGTCAACAACGAGGTAGGCAGCATAATGCCCGTGAGAGCGGCAAAAAGAGCAGCGGCAAAGGCGGGCTCTCCCGCTCTCATTCACTGCGACGCCGTGCAGGCGTTCGGCAAAACGGATATAAGGCCCTCTCTTCTCGGAGCCGACCTTATCACGATAAGCGCTCACAAAATTCACGGCATAAAGGGAGCGGGCGCTCTCTATATCGGCAAAGACGTAAAAATCGCCCCTCACGTTTTCGGCGGAGAGCAGGAAAAGAAGATACGCCCGGGCACTCAGGCGGTGCCGGCGATAGCCGCGTTCGGAGCGGCGGTAAAGGCTCTGCCCGACATAAAGGAAGAGGAAGAAAAAATGAGGGCGCTCAGAGCGAGAATGCTCTCGAGGTTTGAAGAAATCGGAGACATTGTCGTAAATTCACCCGACGACGCTCTGCCTTACGTCACAAACGTGTCCGTTCTCGGCATAAAGAGCGAGCCGATGCTCAATTTCCTCTCGTCAAAGGGAATTTACGTTTCGTCGGGCTCTGCGTGCGCGAGAGGCAGGCAAAGCAGAATGCTCAAAGCCATGGGGCTTGACGCGAAAAGGCTTGAAAGCCCGGTGAGAATCAGTTTTTCAAGATATACGAGCGAGAGCGAAATAGATTATCTGTGCGATATGATAGAGCTCGCGAAAAAAGAAATAAGGGCGACAGCCCGTTAAAGAGGTTTTTCGGAAACAAATGAAAGAAGTTTTGCTCATTAAAAACGGTGAGCTTGCCCTTAAAGGGCTCAACAGGCACACCTTTGAAGACATATTGATTAAAAATCTCAGGCACAGGCTTTCGGACCTCGGCAAATTCAAATTCACCGTTGCTCAGTCCACCATAGTTGCCGAGCCCGAGGAGAGCGTTGACCTTTACGAGGCGGTCGAAAGAGTGTCTCAGGTGTTCGGAATAGCGGCGTTTTCACGCGCCGCCGCAGTTGAAAAGGATTTTCAAAAAATCCTTGCCGCGACCGCCGAATATCTTGAAGACGAGCTCAGCGGCGCCGAAACCTTTAAGGTGGAGGCAAAGCGAAGCGACAAAAAATTCCCGCTCACTTCCCCCGAAATATGCCGCGAGGCGGGAGGGTATCTGCTGGGCAAATACCCTCACTTGAAGGTCGACGTTCACAACCCCGACGTTACGGTAAATATCGAGATAAGGGACGAATACGCCTACGTTCACGGCAGCCAGATAAAGGGCGCCGGCGGAATGCCCGTGGGCTCGTCCGGCAAAGCGTGCCTGCTCATATCGGGCGGAATAGACAGCCCGGTCGCAGGCTACATGATGGCAAAAAGAGGCCTTGAGCTCACCGCCGTTCATTTCGCTTCGCCCCCTTACACGAGCGAAAGAGCGGAGCAAAAGGTGCATTCTCTTCTCTCACAGGTGGCGAATTATTCGGGCAGAATAGGCCTTTGGGTCGTGCCGTTTACCGACATACAGGAAAAAATCAAAGACAACTGCCCCGAGGACATATTCACCGTTATCATGCGGCGAATGATGATGAGAGTGGCTCAGATTATCGCGCGGCGCGAGGGCGCGGGAGCGCTGATAACGGGCGAGAGCGTAGGCCAGGTCGCGAGCCAGACTCTCGGCGCGATGATATGCACGGACGAGGTTTGCGAAATGCCCGTTTTCAGGCCGCTTATCGGCATGGATAAAGACGAGGTCATAGCGCTGTCGCGAAAGATAGATACGTTTGACATATCGGTTTTGCCCTATGAGGATTGCTGCACGGTGTTTACGCCGAAGCATCCGAGAACGAGGCCGACACTCGACTACGTGATAAAGGCGGAGGGCGCGTTTGACTGCGAGCCCATGGTGCTCGCCGCCGCAGAAAATGCAAAATTTGTTAACATTAAAGCAAAGCAAGGTTAAAAAGGCGGTGTTAACATGGCCGTGTGCGAAATCATTTCGGTAGGCACCGAAATGCTGCTCGGCGATATTCTTGACACAAATTCAAGATTTTTATCTTTACGCCTTGCCGAGATGGGAATTTCCGTTATCCGCAGGCAAACCGTAGGCGACAATGCCGAAAGGCTCTCGCAGGCGGTCAAGGAAGCCCTCGGCAGGAGCGATATAGTGATAGCGACCGGAGGGCTCGGGCCCACGCCCGACGACATAACGAGAGACGTTTGCGCCGAGGCTTTCGGCTTCCGGCTTGAGTTCAGACCCGAGCTCGAAAAACAGGTGAGAGCTTATTTTGACAGAGCCGGCAGAAAAATGGCGCAAAGCAATCTGCGCCAGGCATACGCTCCCGTCGGCGGCGAAGTGTTTGAAAATCTTAACGGCACCGCTCCCGGTCTCGGAATGAAGAAGGACGGCAAGGCGCTCGTTTT
>CAJOLX010000005.1:0-48546 GCA_905235625.1 uncultured Clostridia bacterium | reverse complement strand
CCTACGAATGCGAGCCGATGTTCATTCGCTCGGTCGTGCCGTTTCTTGAGGAATACCGCTCCTGCACCATAGTTTCCCATCAGGTGCGCACCTTCGGCATTGGCGAGAGCGATATGGCTCAGATGGCGGGTGAGCTGCTCGAGAGCGAAAACCCCACCGTCGCGCCTTACTGCAAGATGGGTGAGGCGTATCTGAGAGTGAGCGCAAGGGCGAAGAGCGAAGAAGAAGCTGAAAAAATCGCCCTGCCGGTCATTGAAAAGCTAAAGGATATACTCGGCGATTACGTTTACGGCGTTGACGTTGAATATATGGAGCAGGCGGTCGTGCCTATGCTTAAGGAAAGAGGGCTCACCGTAGCCACCGCCGAAAGCTGCACCGCCGGGCTCATTTCAAAAAGAATAACGGACGTGCCGGGAGCGAGCGCCGTTTTCAAGCAGGGCGCAGTCACCTACGCAAACGAGGTGAAAACCGCCGTTTTGGGCGTTAAGAAAGAAACGCTCGACGAATACGGAGCCGTCAGCCCGCAGACAGCTCTCGAAATGGCGCAGGGCATAAGGCGCGTGTCCGGAGCGGACATAGGCATATCCGTAACGGGCTTCGCGGGCCCCGATTCAGACGAAGAGGGCAAGGCGCCCGGGCTGATTTACGCCGCGCTGAGCGCCGAAAATTATGAAGAAGTTGAAAAGATACAAACCGGCAGGAACGACAGGGTTTACAATCGCACCGTTGCCGCTTCGAGGGCTTTGAATCTCGTCAGAAAGTATCTGATCGCTAAGGAGAGAAAAGCAAATGAGTAAAAAAATCTGCATAGCGCTGTGCGCCGTGTTCGGCGTCGGGGCGATAGTTTTTGCCGCGCTCGCGGGCTTCAATTTAAAAAAGCCCTCCGAACCGGAAGACCCCGCAAAATCTGAATGGGTCGTGTCGGATAATCTGACGACCGCCGCTCTTTCGGACGGAATAGAGGCGCTCAGACCCTCAAATATGAAAAACGCGAGCTATCCCGCGGATATCCTTGAGAGCATGAAGCCTCTTTACTCCGCAAACAAAAACACCGCAGCCCGCCTTACCATACCCGGCACCGAGATAGACACCCCCGTCGTGCAGGGCAGCGATAACGACCGCTACCTCACCTACGATTTTTATGAGAGGCGCACTACCGAAACGAGCTCTCAAAATTACGGCAACATTTATCTCGATTACAGGTGCAGCAAGAGCAAGACGCTGTCGAAGAATATGATAATTCACGGGCACACCACCGGCAAGTCCGACGGAATACCCAAGCAGTCCTTCCGCTCTCTTTACGACTATCAGAAAAAAGAGAATTTCATCAAAAATCCCCTCATAAAGCTCACAACGCTTTACGGCGAATACACCTATAAAATCTGCGCGGTCTTTTATTCGACCACTTTGCCGTCATACGACAACGGGTATTTCTTCAACTATATTTACCCCGATATGTCCGACAGCAACATGGCCGGCTACATCGAGCAGGTCAATCAGAGAAAGCTCTATGACACGGGCGTTTCTCTTGAAAGCACCGACAAAATAATCACTCTTTCAACCTGCATTTACGTTTACGGCAAAAGCGTTGACACAAGGCTCGTAGTCGTCGGCAGGCTTCTGCACGAGGGCGAAGACGAAAGCATCGACCCGTCGCTCGTAAAGGACAACCCCGATTACCGCAGGCCGCAGGTTTGGTATAATTCTCAGGGCAAGACCAATCCTTACAAGGACTCTCCGAGATGGGAGCCGAGCCCCGATTGATAAAGGCTTCTAATGAAAAATCCCGTTAAGCCGAGCCCGAAAGGAGAAAAACAATGGCAGATAACGATAAGAATTCAATACCGGAAATAAACTCAATAGCAGACGAAGAAGCTCTCACCGAGATAGACCTCGGCACGTTCCTTGCCGACAAAGAAGAAGGCAACGAAGCGCTGTTTGAAGGCTTTCACGAGGATATACAGAAAACCGAAAAGAGCCTTGAGGACGAGCTGCAGTCGCTTTATGACGACATTATGAGCACCGGGCCCGTTACGATAGTGCCCAAAAAGCTCGACGACATCGCCGAAAGCGCCGCGGCGGGCGGAGAATGGAAAGACCCCGAGGAATATCTGAAGCCCTCGGGCGTTCAGCTCGGCTCGACCCCTCCCAAGACCTTTGAGGCGGGAGAAACCGACAGCGCGAAGGACGACATTTTCGGCATGATAGAGGCTTTAAAGAACGCCGCTGAGGATGAGTCCGGCTATGACAGAATACTTAACGACATTGAGTCAAACGACAATATAGCTCCGTTCGTCAGCGATATTTCAAAGTCCGACGAGCTCACCGCAGGCGCAGCTCCCGCGGAAGGAAGCGCTCCGAAGCCCGCAAATTCTTTCGGCATAGACACGGGCTCCGAAGAATTCAAGGATGAGCTTGCCGCTCTTTTGGGCGACGACAAGCCGAAAAAAGCCGCGCAGGAGACCGTCAAGGCGGAAACTCCATCGGGCGATAAAGACAGCTTCGTTGTAAACATCCCCGAAGAAACCATTCGCGAAAACGGGCTCGTGCTTGACTTTTTGCCCAATGACGGCCAGCGCACGGTAGGCGTTGTGCCCGACGAGATAATCGAAGACAGCGGCAAAATAACGAGAAAGCAGAAGAAGCAGGCAAAGAAAGAAAATCTTGAGCTCAGCGGCAAAAAATACAAGGGCGACATTATCCGCAGAATAGTGCTTGTGGTTTCGCTGATAGTTATCGTTGTCAGCAGCGGAATTCTCGTTAACACTTACGTTATCGAGCCCTACAAATACAAGAAAAACGAATCGGTAATTTCCGACACCATCGAGCATGACGTGACCGGCACGGTCGACGATATGGAAAAGGATGACGATGACGACACCGAGTATCCCTCCGGAATGCTCGCGAAGTATAAGCAGCTTTACGCCATAAACAACGACCTCAAGGGCTGGATCTCCATTCCGTCGCTCGAGATAAATCTTCCCATTGCGCAGGGCGCCGACAACGATTATTATCTGCACAGAAACATTTACAAGAAGTGGACGAATTACGGCGTGCCGTTCTTTGATTACAGAATAACCGATTTAAAGAATCTGCCCAAAAACACCGTCGTTTACGGCCACAACATGCACTATGACGATTACATTTTCGGCCTGCTCGAAAATTACAGGGAGCCCGATGGCTTTAAGAGCGCGCCCGTTATTGAGTGCAACACCATTTACGGCGACCACGTATGGTTCGTTTACGCCGCTTTCATAACGAATTCCGCGGCGAGCCAGGATAACGGCTACGTATTCCCGTATAACTTCATTGACATAAGTGACGCGAAGTTCAGCGAATACATTCAGGAAATAGACAAGAGAAAGTTTTACACCACCGGCGTGGACATAAATCCCACCGACAAAATCCTCACTCTTTCCACCTGCTGCTACGACTTTGAGGGCGGAAGGCTCGTCGTTGTGGCAAGGCTCAAGAGAGACGATGAGCCCGCCACGGTCGACACCTCAAGAGTTATTCTCAACAGCAACCCCAAATATCCTCAGGCTTGGTACAATGCCAACAAAAAGACCAATCCTTATGCCAACGACCCGAGGTGGTAAAATCCCGGTCACGGCATAAAGGCAAGGAGATGATGATTTGGCAGTTAAGGTCGTTTTATACATTCCCGAGGGTCAGGCTTACGGCAACCTCAGAGGCGCCGCCGCGGAGAGCCTTGACGTAATAAAAGACGAGTTTTACACAGACCCGAAGCAGGCTGTCGCTCTTGCCGCCGCGAAGGCGAGAGAGGGGCAGAGCTCGGTCGTGTTTGCGGGCGAAGACTCTTTCGTTGCGGCAAAGCTCGCGCTCATAAAGGAAACGGGAGCAAAGATAGTAAGGTCGTCTCAGATAGTTGAGAGAGCGGGCGCAAATCTTCCCAAAGACCCCAAAGAATATAACGTTCAGACGGCTCTTCCCGACGGAGCCAAGCTCTTTCTGTCTTTCGACGGACTTTACAGCGCCTTATCGTGCAAAATAGGCGAGGGCAGCGTGATTCTTGCGCCCGCCGAAGAGAAAAGGCTTGAGGACGCCGTGGGCGCAGGCGCGTTTGAAGACACGAGAAGCGCCAAAGACAAGCTTAAAGATATTATGTCCGAAACAGCTCTTTCGGGCAAAAAGATTGCTTTTTACAACACGCCGGCAGCCGAAGCGTTTGCCGCCGCGGTCAAATCCATAGACCCCGAGTCGGAGCTTTACTCGGTTTGCGAGGCGAAAAGCGAAGATGAAGGCGAAGAAAGCGCCCCCGAAGAAACCGGCAAGAGAGCCGCCGCCGAAAAGGCGAAGCAGGCGCTCACCGAGAGCGAAAGGGACATAGGGGCTTACATTTCTCTTCCCGACAGCGAAGGCGCCGTAACGCTTGCGGTCGCAGGGGAGGAAAGCGCCAGAATAGAGGTAATGCATCCTCTCAGCGGCGAAGATAAAAAACATCTCATGGCGGCGGCTGTGGTTCGCATGAGCGAAATGATAAGCGACGCGGCGCGCGACGGCATTGAGGTGCCCACATATAGGGAAACTCACATATCGCAAAAGGCGTTTATCGCGGCGCTTTCCGTTATGGGCGCGCTCGCCGTGCTCTGCATCGTATTTTGCGCGATACTGCTTCACAGAGATTTATCCGTTGACCAAAGCGCGGCGGAGGCTTCCGCCACGAGCGGCAGCGAATTCAACACCTTTGACTATGAATCAATGGGCGAGGTGGAGCCTGTTTTTGACTTTTCCGAAACCCTGTTATCAAACGGCGACCTTACGGGCAGCATGAATATCGACACCAGCTCATATTACGCGCCCGACGACGGCAGGAGAGCGGGCAGCGGCTTTACCACAGTGCCGACCACCGTTATTTACGGCGAAACTTCAAAGGTTATAGTCGATATTTTTGAAAAGAACACCGACGAGGATTTATCGGGTGAAAACGCCGAAAGCTCCGAAGGCAGCTCAAATTCCGCCGAAACCGAGAAAAAATACAGCGGCAAATTCGTATTCACCGTTTACGGCTGGGGTCACGGCGTAGGCATGAGCCAGGACGGCGCAAAGGCGATGGCGAGAAGCGGCAAGTCTTATCTTCAGATTTTGGCGGCCTACTATCCCGGCACGGTCATAATTTCGGGCGACCCCAACACCCCGATGTACGCCGAAGCTCCGAGAGCGGACGGCAGCGGAGGAATGACTTTGCTCAGCTTCCTTTGCAAAACCGTAAAGCAGGAAATAGGCAACGACGCCCCTTACGAAGCGCTCAAGGCGCAGGCTGTGTGCGCTTACACCTACGCGATGAGAAACGGCAATTTCGGCGCGGGTCAGACCATAGATTACAACTTTGACTACAGAGGCACAAACGTTGAAAGAGCCGTTATGGAGGTGCTTCAGATAACCTCCGAGGAGCAGCAGCCGCACGCTACTTATATTTCATACGGCGGCAGCTACATAAACGCGGTTTACTATTCAAACTGCGCCGGCACCACCACCTCCTCCACCAACGCGTGGGGAGGCGCGAGGGTCAAATATCTTTGCGGCGGCACGAGCAGCCCCGAAGAAACGGAAATTTCCACCGCCGAATTCACCGCCGAAGAAATGGCTTCTTTAATAGAGGGCTACGCTTCAAGAAACGGACTTTCCGCGCAGATAAGCGAAAACCCCGCCGAATGGCTGAACATTCTCAGCCACGACGGAGCTTACAGCAGCGGCATAGGTTACGTGGATGAAATTAACGTTTGCGGCATGACTATGATAGGCAACGATTTCCGCACGAGCCTTATGGGCGGCAGGCTTAAATCTCATTGCTTCACTATTGCTTACATTCCTTAACGGGCGGAAAACTTCTCGGCGGAGTCGCTGTCAATAAGGCGGCAGATAATGTCGGAAATCTCATAAACGGATTCTTCCATTTGATGTGAAAACCATTTTTTAAAAACGCCGAGTATCGCCCCCACGTAAAAAGCGGTTCTGTATTCATTTTCCGTGTTTCCCGATATTTCGGGATATGCGGAAAATATTTTTTCCATGATTTTTTCAAGCAGGCGCTCTCCCTGACCCGTTTTAACGCAGGCGAGAGCTACCCCGTAGTTGCTTTGCAGAAAAAGGCCCACGCGCACGATAAGGTCGTTGAGCGAAACAAATTTGCGCTTTGACAGCATGTCAAAAAGCTCCGCTCCGAGGTCGAGCAGATAATTTATGAGTATATCGTCTTTGCTCTCGTAATTCCTGTAATATGCCATTCGGGAAACTCCCGCTTTTTCGGTGAGCTCCGTAACCGAAATATCGTCGTAATCCTTGCTTTCCATAAGCATCATAAGCGCCGTCGCAATGCATTCCTGCGTGAGCTTGGCGCTCTCATTCTTGCCTTTTTCCATTACAAAATTACCCCTAATGTAACATTTAAGCCGGAGTTATTGATTTGTTCACAATTGAATGTTAAAATTCAACCGTTACAAATGTAACAGGTTTTGGTGTTAAAGTCAAGACAGAGGGAGGCACTTATGCTAAAGCTTGTAGATATAGTAAAAGAATATCCCGTAGGCGACGAGAGCGTAACGGCGCTCAAGGGCGTTTCGGTGGAATTCAGAAAAAGCGAGTTTGTTTCAATTCTCGGCCATTCCGGATGCGGCAAAACCACTCTTCTGAACATAATCGGCGGCCTTGACCAATACACGAGCGGCGATCTCATCATCGAGGGCAAATCGACAAAAGATTTTGACGACTCCGATTGGGATAATTACAGAAACCATTCGGTAGGCTTCGTCTTTCAGAGCTATAACCTTATTCCTCATCAGAGCGTGCTTTCAAACGTTGAGCTTGCTCTGACATTGTCGGGCGTTTCCAAAGAGGAAAGGCGCAAAAGAGCCGTAGAAGCGCTCGAAAAGGTGGGGCTTAAAGACCAGATTAACAAAAAGCCCAACCAGCTTTCCGGCGGTCAGATGCAGAGGGTCGCTATAGCGAGAGCTCTCGTAAACGACTCCGAAATATTGCTCGCGGACGAGCCTACGGGCGCTCTTGACTCCGAAACGAGCGTTCAGATAATGGAAATACTCAGAGAGGTCAGCTCCGACAGGCTCGTCGTAATGGTAACTCACAATCCGGAGCTTGCCGAGCAGTATTCCACAAGAATAATAAGGCTCGTTGACGGCAATATAAAGGATGACAGCAGGCCTTACAGCGAGAGCGAAGAGGAAGAAGCGGAGAAAGCGCTCCGCCATGAAAAAAACAAGAAAGACCGCAAGGCAAAGAAGCCTTCAATGTCGTTTGCGACAGCGCTCTCTCTTTCTCTCAACAACCTGCTCACCAAAAAGGCGCGCACCTTCTTAACCTCATTTGCCGGCAGCATAGGCATAATCGGCATAGCCCTTATTCTGTCGCTTTCAAACGGCTTCCAGCTTTACATTGAGTCCATTCAGCAGGAAACGATGACGTCTTATCCCATCACGATAGACGCGAGCACCGTTGACCTTAACTCCCTGCTCATGGGCCTTTCGCAAACAATGCCGAGCGGCAGCTCCGACGTGGGGCACGATCTCGACAAGGTTTATTCAAACACCGTTTCGGCAAGCATGCTCGAATCCCTTTCTTCCGAAATATGGGTAAACGACCTTGAAGATTTCAAGAAGTTTCTCATAAGCGGCGAATCGGACATAATGGATAACGTGAGCTCCATTCAATATAAATACGCGGGCGACATGAACATCTATTATTCCGACACGTCCGAAGGCCTCAACAGAGTTTATCCGAGCCCCGTCATAGACATGATGAACGGCTTCATGGGCACGATGAGCTTTGAGGGCATGAATATCGACTCGACCACCATGGAAACCTATCAGAGCTATTACAACACGTGGCTCGAAATGGTTGACAATGAGAATTTGCTCAAATCCCAATATGACCTTGTTGAAGGCAAATGGCCCTCCGCGTATAACGAAGTGGTGCTCATAGTTGACAAAAACAACGAAATCAGCGACCTTACCATACAGGGTCTCGGCCTTATGTCTGCTCAGGAGCTTACCTCCAATTTTGCAAAAATAGCGTCGGGTGAAAAGGTTGAAATAAAAAGTTATGAGCTCGAATACGGCGACATAGTCGGCAGAAACTTCAAGCTCGTGCTTGAGCCCGATTATTTCAGCTACGACGAAGAAACCTCAACGTGGGTCGATATGCACGACGACGATTATTACGTGCAGCAGCTTATTGAGGACGCCGAGGATATCACTATCGTCGGCATAATCAGGCCGAGCGAAGACAGCCTCATGGTTGCCACCATGGGCACGATAGGCTACACCACCGCCCTCACCGAATACGTTGTGAACGCAACGAACGAGTGCGAGCTCGTAAAGAAGCAGAAAGCCGACCCCGAAACCGACGTGTTCACCGGGCTTCCGTTCCCGAAGGAAGAGACCGAGGAAGAAGAGGCTGTAAAAGCCGAAAACACCGGCGTGTTTGAAACTCCCGAGGTGGGATTTGCGTTTAATGACGGCGACGCTCCCGAAGCTGCCGCCACGGCGGAAACCTACGACCTTTCCGCTCTCTCGTCCCTTCCCTCCGCCACCCAGGATGAAGTTTACGCCGCGATAGACGAAAAATTCAGCGGAGAAGAAGCCGAGAAATATAAGAGAACGGTTGAGCTTTTGATGAAGCCCATTCGCTCATCGGCTGAGAGAAAAGAGCTTGTTGCGGATCTCGACGAACTGCTCTCTCAATACGGCATTACAAACATGACCGGAGAGCAGGCGCTGCAGGGATTCTCGCTTTTGGACAACGCCACGAAGCTCAAGATACTCTATGCGATTGTAAACGGAGATTTTGAAGATTACACCGTGCTCGAAGGGGAGCAGGGAGCGGTAATTCCCGGCGTTCCTGCGGGCGACGCTCAGAGCGGCGACGCTGCGGCTCAGCCCGATGCGGCTCAGCCGGAGCTCGAACCCGAACCCGAGCCGGAAGAGCCTCAGCCTTACGCTTCAAGCTATCTCGAGGCGCTGTCAATTCTCGGCGCAGGCGACATTTCGTGCCCGACTCAGATAAATATTTATCCTCTCGACTTTGAGTCGAAAGACAGAATAAGCCAAATCATTGACGAATATAACGGCGCTCACGAAGGCTCCGAAATAAAATATACCGATTACATGGGGCTTATGCTCGACTCGGTTACAAAGATAATCAACATTATCTCTTACGTGCTCATAGCCTTCGTTGCCATTTCTCTTGTCGTTTCCTCTATAATGATAGGTATTATTACATATATATCCGTGCTTGAGAGAACCAAAGAGATAGGCATCCTTCGCGCTATCGGCGCATCGAAGAGAGATATTTCGAGAGTGTTCAACGCCGAAACGTTCATAGTGGGCTTAATTTCCGGCGCGATAGGCATAGGCATGACCTTGCTGCTGTGCATACCGGTGAATATTCTGATTGAACACCTCACCACGATACCGCACGTTGCGAAGCTTCCGTTCAACGGAGCGATAGCGCTGATAATCATAAGCATCGCGCTCACCCTTATCGCGGGCCTTATACCCTCGCGCATAGCCTCAAAGAAAGACCCCGTTATAGCTCTCAGAACGGAATAATCCGCAAGGCAAAACGGAATAAATCGCAGAGCGCGGCAGGAAAAACCGCGCTCTGTTTTTTTTATTCCGAAAAAATAACGAAGAAAATTATTGACAAACGCAATTAAATTGTGTACAATTAAATCACAAAAAAACGGATGTTTCCGAAAAAAGCAAAGGAGAAAAACCATGTTTCATTATGATTACATTACGAGCGGAGTATGCTCGCAGCTTATAAGCCTTGATATTGACGGCGACAAGGTCAAAAACGTTACGTTTCTCGGAGGCTGCAACGGCAATCTCAAAGCCATTTCAAAGCTTGTTGACGGCAAGTCGGTTGACGAGATAGAGTCGATACTCGGCGGAGTTACCTGCGGCAGAAAAAATACTTCCTGCGGCGACCAGCTCTCAAAAGCGGTGAGAGAAGCTTACAACGCTTCCCTCGAGGCGAACTGATATGGCGGATAAATACGATTGCTTAAAGCTTGACAATCAGCTCTGCTTTCCGCTTTACGCGTGCAGCAAGGGTATAGTAAAGGCATACAAGCCTTTTCTTGACGAGATTAATCTCACTTACACTCAGTATATAACGATGATGGTGGTGTGGGAAACGGAGGAAGTGAGCTCAAAGGAGCTCGGAGGCCGCCTCTATCTCGATTCCGGCACGCTTACTCCCGTGCTGAAATCTCTTGAAAGCAAAGGGCTTGTAACTCGTAAAAGGTCGCAGGCGGACGAGAGAAATCTCATAATCACCTTGACCGACAGCGGCAGAGAGCTGAAAGACAAAGCCGTGAACGTGCCGGGGCAGATGATGGCTTGCTCGTCCCTGAGCGCCGAAGACGCGCAAACGCTTTACGTGATTTTGCGCAAAATGATGACATCGCTCGGGTGAAAATCGCGGATTGATTTAAGCTTTAAAAATGATTGTTCGGGAGGATATGCAAACGAAAAACCTCAAAAAGGTTTTTCGTTTGTTCTTTGCCTTGTTCTTCTTATCGGCTCGGACGGAAGCGTTCTCACCGAAAGCGAAACAGAAAAAGTCAAAATCAACGATAGTTTCTTTGCAAGACTTGCAGCCTTCTTCAGAAGAATATTCAACAGATTGCCTGTAATGAATCAGGGATTTAAGGAAAACAGAATAGTATAAAAAGGCAGCCTCTCCGCTTGGAGGGGCTGCCGAAATTTATGGGTTTGCATTATCTTTTCGTTTTGGTCTTCGCTTAATACGGAAGTCCAAAAACATCATCAGTTTACCGCTTTCTGCGCGGCAAGTCCTTTTTTATAATTCTCAAGGAAGCGCTTATAGCCTTCCACGTCGCTTTCGTTCGGCTCAACGCAGGTGAATTTTTGGCTTGAGAATATCACGTCGTCAAGATAATCCTCAAGGCTTTGACCGTCCTTTTTGTTTATCATGTAAGACGCGAGCACAGCCTGACCCCACGGGCCGCCTTCTCCGGCGGTTTCGGCAACGGAAATCGGAGCGTTCAGCGCGGCAGCCATAACGGTTTGACCGGCGAGCGGAGCTTTAAAATAGCCGCCGTGGCCGAAGAGCTTGTCTATCTTAACGTTTTCGCCGTCAAGAATTTCTTTGCCTATGCTGAGAGTCGCCGCCGCGGACGAAAGCTGAAGCCTTGCGAAATTTTCGGGGGTGAAGGAGGACGACGGGTCTCTGAAAAACATCGGTTTGCCCGTTTCAAGCCCGGTTATCACTTCGCCAGAAATGTAGTTGTAGCCGACGAGCCCTCCGCAGTCGCTGTCGCCCGAAAGAGCGAGCTCAAACATTTTGTCGAGCACCTTGTAAATGCTCACGTCGAGCCCGAGCTTTCCGCACATATCGGCAAACAGGCCTGCCCAGGCGTCAATTTCCCCGGAGCAGTTGTTGCAATGCACCATTGCGACGTCAGAGCCCGAAGGAGTGGTAACTATGTCTATTTCGGGGTAGTTCTTTGAAAGGCTCTTTTCGAGCACTACCATTAAGAAAATCGAGGTGCCGGCGGATATATTGCCCGTTCTCTGCCTTACGGAGTTTGTGGCGACCATGCCCGTGCCTGCGTCGCCCTCGGGTGGGCAGAGCTTAACGCCGGGTTTAAATTCGCCGGTGGGGTCGAGCAAAAGAGCGCCCTCTTCGGTGAGATACCCCGCGAATTCGCCTGCCGTGAGTACTTCGGGCAAAAGTTCGCGGATATTCCACGGCATATCCGAGGCGAGAGAGTCAAATTTTGAAAGCATCTCTTCGTTATACGAGCCCGTTTCGGCGTCTATGGGGAACATTCCGCTCGCTTCGCCCACGCCTATCACCCTGCGGCCCGTGAGCCTGTAATGAACGTAAGAGGCGAGAGTGTGCATTGAGCGAATGCTTTTCACGTGGGGCTCGCCGCTGAGCATCGTCTGATAAAGGTGAGCTATGCTCCAGCGCTGAGGGATGTTAAAGCCGAAAAGGGCGCTGAGCTTTTCAGCCGCCTCGGCGGTCATCACGTTTCTCCAGGTGCGGAAACCTACAAGCTGATTTTCATTTTCGTCAAACACGAGGTAGCCGTGCATCATTCCGCTTATTCCGAGCGAGCCCGCCGAGGTGAGCGTGACGGAATATTTTTCAAAAACGTCTTTTTTGAGAGAGGCGAAAGCGTCTTGAAGTCCGCTTACGGCATCCTCGAGCGAATAAGTCCAGATGCCGTCTTTAAGCTCGTTTTCCCATTTATGAGAGCCGAAGGCGAGAGAATTTCCGCTCTCGTCGATAAGCACGGCTTTAATGCGGGTCGAGCCCAGCTCAATGCCAATCGAGGTTTTGTTTTCTTCTATCAATCTGCCTGCGTTTTCCACAGCTTTTCTCTCCTTTGCGAAAAAATTTCTTCCGCTTTTTATTGTATTATGAAATGTCAAATCAGTCAAGGGAAAAAAGGCTTTAGGAGCCGATTTGGTGAATTTGCGGCATTGACACGGCGGCGCCGTTATGTTATCATTTTCGGGTAGTCCGAGTCGGGGAGAATTAACGGCGAAGCGGCTTCACGCATTAATCACGGCGGTATATCAGACGAAAGCGGGGAATTAACATGTATTCCGATTATCTCGACACAGCAGAGTTTGTAAAACAATATGATCCCGAGGTAGCCGAAGCTATGAATCTTGAGCTCGGCAGGCAGAGGAAAAATCTTGAGCTCATCGCGAGCGAAAACATAGTTTCTCCTGCCGTAATGGCGGCGATGGGCAGCGTTTTGACCAACAAATACGCCGAAGGCTATCCGGGCAAAAGATATTACGGCGGATGCGAATACGTTGATATAGTTGAAAATATAGCGATAGAGAGAGCGAAAGAGCTTTTCGGAGCCGAGGCTGCCAACGTGCAGGCTCATTCCGGCGCTCAGGCAAACATGGCGGCTTACGCCGCGGTGCTCAAACCCGGCGACACCGTTATGGGCATGAGCCTTGCTCACGGCGGTCACCTCACCCACGGCTCACCCGTTAACGCGAGCGGCAAGCTCTACAAATTCGTTCCTTACGGAGTAAACGACGAGGGCTTCATAGACTACGACGAGGTCGAGGCTTCGGCAAAAGAATGCAAGCCAGCCATGATAGTTGCGGGAGCATCGGCTTATCCGAGAATTATCGATTTTGAACGCCTCGGCGCAATAGCAAAATCCGTGGGCGCATATTTCATGGTGGATATGGCTCACATAGCGGGCCTTGTCGCCGCGGGGCTTCATCCATCGCCCGTGCCTTATGCCGATATCGTGACCACCACCACTCATAAAACTCTGCGCGGCCCGAGAGGCGGCCTCATCCTTTGCAAAGAGGAGCTTCTGCCCGCAATCAACAAATCCATATTCCCCGGCAACCAGGGCGGACCGCTCATGCACGTTATCGCCGCGAAAGCGGTTTGCTTCGGCGAGGCTCTCAAGCCCGAATTCAAAGAATATCAAAAGCGGATAATCAAAAATTCCGCCGCTCTCGCACAGGGTCTTACCTCAAGAGGGCTCAATCTCGTAAGCGGAGGCACCGACAATCACCTCATGCTGCTTGACCTGAGAGGAACGGGCGTTACCGGCAAAGAGCTTGAAACGAGGCTTGACAGCGTGCACATCACGGCAAACAAAAACGCCGTGCCGAACGACCCCGAGAAGCCTTTTGTAACAAGCGGAGTAAGGCTCGGCACAGCCGCCGTTACCACCAGAGGCCTCAAAGAAGACGATATGGCGAAGATAGCCGAATTCATTTATCTTTGCGTTACAGATTTTGAGAATAAAAAAGAAGAGATAAATGCGGGAGTTGAAGAAATCTGCCGCAAATATCCCCTTTACGAATAAGGCATTTGGACTTCCGTATTAAGCGAAGAACAAAACGAAAATTTTGATTAGATAAGTAAGCAGGGTGCGAACAATAAAGCTCGCACCCTGTATTATTATGCTCCAAAGTATATAACTCGTACATTTGTATTTTCGTTTTTCGGCGTTTTTCCGCTCTTGCCGTATCGGCGATACTGTCTGCGAGCGGAGAAAACGTCGTCTTCATCTTAATACGAAAGCCCTTGCAAGTGCTAACAAGAAGAGAAGATTACAGTTAGCACTTACTAAATTCAAAAGCGGGTTTCTTAAAGAGGCTGAGAGGTAGAAATGGCCCTCTCCAAGAACGGAGAGGGTGCCCCGAAGGGGCGGGTGTGGCGATAAAATCGGCTTGCCCCTCAATGTCGTAGGCGATATCATCGCCGAAGACCCTTTTCTTTTCACTTTTCGTTTTTTCTCTTCATTGAAAATTGCCGTAGGCGAATTTACGAGTCAAGCCGTTATTCAGAGACTACCTTTATCAGCAGCAGTTTGCCCTTGCCTACGGTGACGGAGGCGGTTTGGCCGGGGAGCGGTTCGTTGCTTACTCCGTACTGATAGTCGGGCGTTATCTTTGCGCTTTCCAGCGGATAAAGCGCGCCTTTAACGGTGATTTCGTCCGCTTCTCCGAAAACGCTCATTAGCGAAAAATACGGGTAGTCGCAGGGGATCTGTTTCTCTTCTTTTCCGGCGATTTCCATTTCGCAGTAATCGTCCGCAAGCACGGCGCTCACTCCCGCGTTTTCGAGCATGAGCATTGCCGAAATATTGCCGAGAGTGTGGTCGAGCCTTGAGCCGGACGCGCCGAGCATGAGGCAGCTTTTGAAGCCTCTTTCGATAACCTGCTTCGCGGCAAAAACCGTGTCGGTATCGTCCTTCATGTGGGGCAAAACGAGGGTTTCAACGTCAAGACCGGGGTTTTCGTGCGAGTCAAAGTCGCCTATGATAAGGTTGGGCTCGCCGAGCTTATCCGAGTGCGCAAGGCCGCTGTCGCAATAGATAAGAAAATCTCCGTCTTCAATAAAGCTCAGAGCGCGCTCGTAATCGCCGATTTTCGCCCCTCCTATGATAACCGCTTTAGGCATTTCGCTTCACTCCCCGAATAATGTGTTTATGCGAAAATGATGACACATTCCGCCGAAAAATGCAAGCGCAAATTGCGATAAATCGCTCAAAGCGCCGCGCATTTAACATTTTCATATAAAAACGGGGATTAAATTGCCTTAAATTCGTGCCTTTAGTCATTGACTTTTTTGCCGTGTTAGACTAATATTATTAAAAGAAAAAATCGGAGCGGATGTCTGCTGCCGGATAACGGCTCGTTTCGGCATTTATCCGCGAAAGAAAGAGGTATATTATGGCAAAAATCGATTTTGAAAAATACGGCATTTCCGGAGTTAAGGAAGTAAGCTACAATCCTTCTTACGAAGAGCTTTTCGCCGAGGAAACCAAGCCCGAGCTTGAGGGCTACGACGCAGGTCAGGTTACCGAGCTCGGCGCCGTAAACGTTATGACCGGCATTTACACCGGCCGTTCGCCCAAGGATAAGTACATCGTAATGGACGAAAATTCCAAAGACACCGTTTGGTGGACCACTCCCGAGTATCCCAACGACAATCACCCTCTTTCCGAGAGCAACTGGGCAGTGCTCAAAAAGATAGCTATAGACGAGCTTTCGGGCAAGAAGCTTTACGTTGTGGACGCGTTCTGCGGCGCAAACCCCGACACCCGCATGTCCATCCGCTTCATAGTTGAGGTCGCATGGCAGGCTCACTTCATCAAAAATATGTTCATCGTTCCCACCGCCGAAGAGCTCGAAAACTTTGAGCCCGATTTCGTGGTTTACAACGCTTCCAAGGCGAAGGTTGATAACTACAAAGAGATGGGTCTTAATTCCGAAACCGCAGTTGCTTTCAACATTTCAAGCCGTGAGCAGGTTATCATCAACACCTGGTACGGCGGCGAAATGAAGAAGGGCATGTTCTCAATGATGAACTATTACCTTCCTCTCAAGGGCATCGCTTCCATGCACTGCTCCGCCAACACCGATATGGACGGCAAAAACACCGCTATATTCTTCGGCCTTTCCGGCACTGGCAAAACCACCCTTTCCACCGACCCGAAGCGTCTTCTTATCGGCGACGACGAGCACGGCTGGGACGACAACGGCGTTTTCAACTTTGAAGGCGGCTGCTACGCCAAAGTAATCAACCTTGACAAAGACTCCGAGCCCGACATTTACAACGCTATCAAGAGAAACGCTCTGCTTGAAAACGTTACCGTTGACTCAGAGGGCAAGATAGATTTTGACGACAAGAGCGTCACCGAAAACACGAGAGTTTCCTATCCCATCAATCACATTGAGAAGATAGTTCGCCCCGTTTCGTCCGCTCCCGCCGCAAATAACGTTATCTTCCTTTCAGCCGACGCTTTCGGCGTGCTTCCTCCCGTATCCATCCTCACCCCCGAGCAGACGAAGTATTACTTCCTGAGCGGCTTCACCGCAAAGCTCGCCGGCACCGAGAGAGGCATAACCGAGCCCACTCCCACCTTCTCCGCCTGCTTCGGCCAGGCTTTCCTCGAGCTTCATCCCACCAAATACGCGGAAGAGCTCGTTAAGAGAATGGAAGAGAGCGGAGCCAAGGCTTACCTCGTTAACACCGGCTGGAACGGCACGGGCAAGCGTATCTCCATAAAGGATACCAGAGGAATTATAGACGGCATTCTCGGCGGCAGCATTCTCACCGCTCCCACCAAGACCATTCCTTATTTCAACCTTGAGGTTCCCACCGCTCTTGACGGCGTTGATTCCGGCATTCTCGACCCGCGCGACACCTACGCCGACGTTTCCGAATGGGAAGAGAAGGCAAAGGACCTTGCAGGCAGATTTATCAAGAACTTCGCGAAATATGAAAACAACGAGGCGGGAAAAGCTCTCGTTGCCGCAGGCCCCAAACTTTAATTAACGAATTTTCAGAATAAAATCAGCTCATAAGAGCAAGGAAGAGAGGCTGTAATTATGGCATGTTTTACGGTTCCGCTTGCTGAAGCGATAGCAGTTACCGCGGCGGCGCAAATAGTTAAGGCGAAAGAAAAGAAAACGGTAAAACCCGGTGAAAACGGCTCCGTTTCCTCCGATAAAATCCCCATGGGCAAAAAGCTCATGTGGCTTGCCGGGCTTCTTTTCGGCGGCAGCGTGCTGCTTGCTTTTGAGCATTTGTGGCACGGAGAGATAGTGCCTTACTATCCGTTCCTTACCGCTATGTCGGACCCTGTCGATAAGGCGCAGATGCTTCACGAAATGGCAACCGTAGGGGTTGCTATGGCTGTGGCGGTCACCGTTGTGTGGGCAGGCGTTTGCATTGCCGCGTCCGCCATTGTCAAAAGAAAGCCCGACGACACCGTTCAGCAGGGCTCACAGGCGTAATTGCCAGTAAATAGGGGCCCGGGTGCTTTTGAGGCAGCCGGGCTCTTTGAAAAAATGCAAGGGAGAGATCAATATGAAAACCTTTCTGATTGTGCTTCTTGCCGTTATCGGCATCATAATCCTGCTGCTTGTTATCGCGGCGATAAGAGCGGCGGCAATCAAAGCAAAGCCCTATACGGGCGAAGAGAAAGCTCTTTTTACCCCCGATGAAGAGGCAAAATACGCAAACGCTCTGTCCGAAATGATAAAAGTGCCTACGGTTTCAAAGCCCGAAGGCGCCGACAAGAGCGAATTTTACAAACTGCATGCAAAGCTTAAAGAGCTGTTCCCTCTCATTCACGAAAAGCTTGAGATGACCGATATCGACGGCAACGTCATTTATCGCTGGAAGGGCAAAGACAGCTCAAAGGACGCAATCCTTCTCATGGGTCACCAGGACGTTGTGCCCGCCTCCGAAAAAGGCTGGGAGCACGGCCCGTTTTCGGGCGACATAGAGGGCGGCAAAATTCACGGCAGAGGAGCAATGGACTGCAAATGCACCGTTATGGCTGAAATGGCTGCCGTTGAAGAGCTGCTTGAGGAAGGCTTTGAGCCCGAAAGAGACGTTTATCTTTCCTTCGCTTCAAATGAAGAAATTTCGGGCGGCGGCGCGGAGAAGCTTGTAAGCTATCTTGAGCAGAAGGGCGTTCGCCTTTGCATAGCTATGGATGAAGGCGGAGCGATAGTTGAAAACGTGTTCCCCGGCATGTCTGCGCTTTGCGCGGCGGTCGGCATAGTTGAAAAAGGCACCGTCAACATCAAATTCACCGCCAAGGGAAACGGCGGACATTCATCCACTCCTCCTTCGGATAACCCCATAGCGAGGCTTTCCGCTTTCGTTTGCGATATTGAAAAGAAAAATCACTTCAAAACGGGCATTACTCCTCCCGTTGAGAGAATGCTTTCGAGCCTTGCGCCCTATCTCACCTTCCCGATGAGGCTGATTTTCGGCAACCTTTGGCTCTTTAAGCCCCTTCTGAACGTTGCCATGCCCAAGTTTTCACCCATGGCAAAGGCGTTTGTCACAACCACCGTTGTCTTCACTCAGGGAGCGGGCTCCGACGCACCCAACGTTATACCGGGCGAGGCTTATCTCATAGCCAACATGCGTGTCGGCACCCTGCAGACGAGGGACGAATGCGTTGAGATACTCAGAAAAGCGGCCGAAAAATACGACATTGAAACTGAGCCTCTCATGGGCTTTGACGCTTCGCGCGTTACCGACCCCGACAGCGACGAGATGAAGTATCTCGAAAAGTGCGTTCACGAGGTGTTCCCGAGCTACTGCTTCGCTCCTTACTATATGAACGGCGGCACGGACTGCAGGCACTATCAGAGCGTCACCGACAACTGCGTGAGATTCACTCCCATTCTCATGGATAATTCTCAGTTGGCGGCAATGCACTCCGTAAACGAAAATATCGGCACCGCCGCAGTGGCGTCGGGCGTTAAATTCTACAAATATTTCATCAAAAATCATCAGTGACAATATTTTTACGGCGGGCGCTTCGGCGTCCGTCATTTTTATTTCGGGGCAATTGTTCACTCATTGTTTATTTTTAAAATATTGACCTTAAAACACCGCTATGATATAATTACTTTGAGTAATTGTTTACCGCGGAGGTGCGAGTCTTGATTAAAATATCACCGTCTGTTCTTGCGAGCGATTTTTCTCGCCTCGGGGAAGAAAGCGTAAAAATGGAAAAAAGCGGAGCCGATATGCTTCATCTTGACGTTATGGACGGCAGATTTGTGCCGAATATCAGCTTCGGCGCTCCCGTTATTTCATCGATAAGAGGGCTCACCTCGTTGCTTTTTGACGTTCATCTCATGATTTCGGACCCACTGAAATACGTGGAAGACTTCGTTAAAGCGGGCGCCGACCTTATCACTTTTCACGCTGAGAGCGATTCGGATATCGGCGAAACGATAGACGAGATACATTCCTTCGGGCGCAAAGCGGGCGTTGCGATAAAGCCCGCCACTACCGCATCGGAAGTTTTGCCTTATCTTGACAAGGCGGATATGATACTCGTTATGACCGTTGAGCCCGGTTTCGGCGGGCAGTCGTTTATGCGCGACACCATGCCCAAGGTTGCCGAAATAAGGCAGGAAGCGAAAAAACGCGGCATCGAGCTCGACATTCAGGTGGACGGCGGCATAAACGCCGACACCGCGAAGGAAGCGGCTGCCGCAGGAGCCAACGTGCTTGTCGCGGGCAGCGCCGTTTTCCGCTCTCCCGACCCTGCCGGGGTCATTTCTCTGCTCAAAAGTAACGCCGAGGTGAATTTTGTTGGCTGAAACAAGAAGCGACCGAACAGCCAAGTCCACAAGGGTGTTCGGCGATTATCTGATAATGCTTGCGGCGCTGTGCGTTCTTTCCGTTTGGTATTACGGAACGGACGCCGTGCGCACTCTTGCCGTGTGCGTTGTTACGGCGTTCGCGTGCGACTTTGTTGCGAGCATAATAATCAACAAGCAATATTATGCGGCTGACCTGAGCGGTATTTGCGCGGGCATTATCATTGCGCTTATGCTGCCGGCGACGGCGCCTGTTTACGTGGGCATCGTCGCAAGCTCTTTCGCGATTTTAGTGGCGAAAATTCCGTTCGGCGGCGGTATGAGAGCGCCGTTTGTGCCCTCCGCCGCAGGCTTTGCTTTCGCAGCCGTTTGCTTTAAAAACGAAGTCTTTTCTTACTCGGGCGGCAGAGCTTTTATGAAAACGATGCCCCTCACTTCTTCTCTTGCGGCGGGCAACACCGTTAAGCTTTCCGCTTCAAACTTAATTGATATGCTCACGGGCAACATTCTCGGCCCCATGGGCACGACCTGCATTATAGCGCTGCTCGGCTGTTTCGTTTTTCTGTTTATCCGCAGGCGTTCGTCACTTTTGCCGAGCGCGGGATTCGTGCTTTCGTGCCTGCTGATTTCTCTCGTGTTTCCGAGATCCGACGGCTCCGTTATTTCGTGCGCCGTTATGGAGCTTTGCTCCGGCTCGCTGCTTTTTGCCGCGGTATTTATGCTCACAAACCCCGCCACGATGCCCGTTCACACGGCAAACAAAGTGGTTTACGGCGTGTTCACCGGAGCCGTTTGCATGGTTATGAGGCGCCTTGCCGCCTTTGAGGAGCCCGTTTGCTTCGCCGTGCTTATCGCAAACGCGTTCAGCCCTCTGCTCGATATGCTGACCGACAGAATGCGAATAATCGTATCCTCTCACAAAAAGGTGAAGGAGGCTGCGGTAAATGGATAAAAAATATTCTCTCGGCAGCATGATTCGCGCCGGCACCTTCAAGTTTAACCCCGTGCTCATTCAATGCGTCGGCCTGTTTCCCGTTGTGGCGGCAACTCAGAATTTAAGAGACGCTTTCTTCGCGTCCATAGCGCTGCTTGCCGATATGATAGTCACCTCGTTTATCGCAAGCCTCATGCTTAAAAAGGCGGCGAGATTTCTTCGCGTGGGCATTTATCTCATCATCGGGCTTTTGCTCATTTGCCCCGCGCTCTGGTTCATTGAATTCAAAACTCTCATAGATTTGCCTTTCGGCATGAGGATGTTTCTGCCGCTGATAGCCGTTAATTCCGCAACGGCGGTGCACTGCGAGACCTTTGCCGTTAAAAACGACGTGCGCACCGCGGTTTATGACGCCATAGCCTCAGGCATAGGCATCGGAGCGGTCATGCTCATCTGCGGCGCAGTGCGCGAAATACTCGGCAGCGGCTCAATACTCGGCCGTTCTCTGCCTTTTAAAGTTACGCTTGAAGGCATGGCAATGCCCGTAGGCTGCCTTGTGATATTGGGCTTTGCCGCCGCTTTGCTTCAGACCGTTTATTCGGGCGAAAAGAAGCCCGAGAAAAAGCCCGCGAGCGATCAGCCCGAAGAAATTGAGCTTGAGGTTGAAAACGTGCTTGACCCCGAGCAGATAGACATGGATTTCGGCTTTGAACGCGACGATGAATACGACTATCTGCTTTCTTCCGTAAACGAGCTCATAGAGTCCTTTACCGGCAATGACGGAGAAAAGGAGGAGAGCGGCAAATGAAAATAGTTTACGACATGCTCATAACCGCTCTCTACGCGGTGTTTATCCAAAATCTCGTTATGTGCTCGGGCCTCGGCATGAGCGAAGCGGTAAGGCTCGCGAACCGCCCCGGAGCATTCCTGAGAATTGCGCTGATGATTTCGGGCTTTTCGACCGTTACGAGCGTTATCTGCAATCTTATTTCAACCTACTTTTCGGTAAACGGCTCTTACGCCGTGAGGGCGATGATTTACGGCGGAGTGCTTGCGGGAGTTTATCTGATTGCCGCCATGTTTATGCACGTGCTCTCTGACGACAGGGAGCTGCTTGACAATCTCGGCATTTCGGCGCTGAACACCCTCGTGTTTGCCGTGCCTTACATCAACTACAACGCCACCTATTCGGTGTGGAACAGCATCGGCTCGGGCCTCGGCGCGGGGGCGGCGTTTGTGCTCGCCGCAGCCCTCATCGGCAGCGGAGCGAGAGTGCTCGCGAAAAACAGGCACGTTGCGCCCGCCTTTAAAGGAACGCCCGCTCTGTTTCTTTACGTTGCGCTCGTTTCGCTCGGATTTATGGGCTTTACCGGCAGAACTCTTTTTTAAGGAGGCGGACGAATGAAAAAAAGCAAAAAAAGCGAGAAAGCGTTAAGACCCTCTCAGAGAAAGAGCCTCACGGAATTCACTCAGTCATTCGGCACGCATTCCGACTATGCGGCCAAAGCTCTGAGGCGAAAAATAACGAGCATAATCCTCATTATTCTTTGCATTCTCGCTCTCATTTACATAGGCTATTTCATCACGGACGTGTTTTTGAAAATATCCGAAACACCCCTTGAAGCCGTCATAAAAGGCTCGGGGATGCTTTTCGGCGAAAGGCAGATAAACCTTGGATTTCATACCTTACATTTCATCCCGAACTTATCATAAATATCCGTTCGGCGCCGTTGAAGAAGGCACGGAGCTGACGTTCAGAATAGTGCTTCCCAAATCCTTCGGCTGCAACTCCGCTTTTTTGAAAATCCACACCGAAAACGGCTTTTATGAAGACGTTAGGATGCAGTGGGAAAGGGACGAAGGCTGCGGCGAGGAATGGTGGAAAGCAAGCTTCACCGCAGGCGAAGCGGGGCTGTATTTTTACCGCTTTTGCATATTCAACAGCTATTCGCAGAATTTCATAACGAAGGCTTACGGCAGCGTGGGCATGATTTCGTCCGAAGGGCAGGACTTTTTCTTTACCGTTTACGATAAGGATTTCGCCACACCCGACCGCTTGAAGGGCTCCGTTATTTATCAGATTTTTCCCGACAGATTTTGTTTTTCGGGCGAAGAGAAAAGCGGAGATTTTTCTTCCCGCGTTCTCAGAGACGACTGGGGCGGAAAGCCGATGTGGGAGCCGAACGGCGAGGGCAAAATCACTCGCTACGACTTTTTTAAAGGCGATTTCAAAGGCATAGAGTCAAAGCTCGATTACCTTGAGAGCCTCGGCGTAGGGTGCATATATCTTAACCCGATTTTCCTTGCGGAATCCAACCACAGATACGACACGGCGGATTATGAAAAGCCCGACCCGCTGCTCGGCGACGAGAGCGATTTCACGCGCCTTTGCAAAGAAGCCGAAAAGCGAGGCATAGACGTAATCCTTGACGGAGTGTTCAGCCACACAGGCGCCAACAGCAAATATTTCAACAAAAACGGCGCATTCGGCGACGGCGGAGCTTATAACGACCCCGATTCCGAGTATTTCGGCTGGTACCGCTTCACGGAATATCCCGATAAATATTCGTGCTGGTGGGGTGTTGACATTTTGCCCGAAACGGATGAAAATAACGACGGTTACATCGCCTACATTTCTAAAATACTTGAGAAATGGCAAAAGCTCGGCGCCCGCGGCTGGAGGCTTGACGTTGCGGACGAACTGCCGGATAAATTCCTCGATTCTTTAAGGCAAACGGTCAAAAAAACCGACCCCGACGCGCTCATTCTGGGCGAGGTGTGGGAGGACGCCTCCTGCAAGATAAGCTACGGCGAAAGGCGCAGATACCTTCAGGGCAGGCAGCTTGACAGCGTGATGAATTATCCGTTTGCCGACGCGCTCGTCTGGTTTGCCGTGAGCTCAAGAGCCGAGGGCTTTAACGACAGAATTCTTGAAATTTGCGAGAATTATCCGAAATGCGCCGTGGACTGCCTTATGAATCACGTCGGCACTCACGACACGTGCAGAATTCTTAACCGCCTCGGCACTCTCGAGGGCTATTCGTCCGACGGCGCAAACAGATATTCGGGTGAAATGACCGAGGAGGAAACCCAAAGAGGCAAAAAGCTTTTGAAGCTCGTTTCTTCCATGCAGTTTACCCTGCCGGGCATCCCGTGCATATATTACGGCGACGAGGTCGGCGAGAGCGGGGGAGTTGACCCCTTCAACAGAGGCTGTTATCCCTACGGCAAAGAGGACGGGGAGCTGCTCGCTCACTATAGATTTCTCGGAAAACTCCGAAAAGAGCACCCCGTTTTCAAAGAGGGAGAATTCGTGCCCGTTTCCTCCTGCCTCGGCTGCGTTGCTTACGAGAGGCGCGGCGAGGGCGAAAGCGTGATGACCGTTGCAAACAGAAACAATCACCCCATAGTTTATACGCTGCCGTGCGAAGGGTTCGTTTCTTTAACGGGTGAAAAAATCGAAGGCAGAGACCTTTATCTTGACGGCGTAACGGCGGCAATTCTGATAAAAGAGCAGTGATATAATTGAAGAACGCGAATTCACCGTTCAAAACCGAAAAAAAGAGAGGCGAAGCTCTCAACAAGCCGATAGCTGCGGCGATTGCCGCGGCGCTGATTCTCGTGCTTGCAGGCTCCGTGCTCGTCATACTCACAAAGAACGATTTTGATTTGCGTTCGGCGCTCAGCGGAGAGGTAATGACCTCCGCCGAGGAAGAAAAAACCTCCGAGCAGCCGGATATTCCCGCAAGCAACAAGTATTATCTGCTCTATTGCACCGACGACGAGAGCGGAGACATGACCCTTTTGTGGATAGTGAAGGTGAGACTGCCTCAGAGGACCTTCAATTTTTACGCTCCGTCCGTTCAGACAGTCGCCTCGCGCTCGGGCGAAAACGTTAGCTTTAACTACATCTGCCGCACGCGCGGTCACGACGAGCTTGTTGACGCCGTTGAAAAGGAATACGGCATAAAAATCAGCAAGTCCATGTATTGCAAGGCGTCCGGCTTTAAAGCGATGATAAATTATTTCGGCGGAATAACCTTTTCGGTGCCCGAGAAAGTGGAATACAGAGAAGAATTCAACCTCTTCCTCATTGAAGGAGTCAACACGATGAAGGGGGACGTTCTCTATAAATATCTGCTCTGGCTCGGATTCGGTCAGGGCGAAAACATAAGCGTGAGAAGCGACGTGCTCGCAGAAATATTCCGCACTGTGCTCACGGGCTCAAACGCCGCAAAAACGGACGCGATTTATTCAAAGCTCGCGAATTCGGTCACCACCGATTTCACGATTGTTGACTACCGCTCCGAAATCGACACTGTAAACTACATTTTTGAAAACGGAATGGCAAAGGTCAACGTCTGCCTTTCCGAAAGCGAACTTACGGGGAAGAAATAAACCGACGAATTGAAATATGAAGAATAAAAAAAGAACGGTCGTTATCGCGATAGCGGTCATAATCCTGTCGCTGATAAGCCTTAAAATCAATTTTCCCGACCTCACGTTTCCGGTCATAAACAACTACACAACCGACCCGCCCGCGCCGAGCTCAAACGGAAGCCCCTATAAGCTATATTATGAGAAGCTGTCTTCCGTTGAAAAGCAGGCTTACAATATGATACTCGACAAAATCTACGATATGCCCGACAAAATTCTCGTGCCGGACGTTGACGAGGAGTCTCTTGACAACGTTTTCAGAGCTCTGCTTTACGACAACCCCGATTTGTTTTTTATCGGCAGAAAATGCTCCGTTACGGCAGAGCTGTGGAACGACTTTTTCTCGGTAGAATATATCATAGACAAGAGCGAATACGAAAAGCAGAAGGCGGAGATAGACGCCGTGTGCGACTCGATAATAGCGGGGCTTACCGATATTGACAATCAGTGGCAGACGGAGCTTGAAATTCACAACTGGATCGTCGATCACTGCAACTATAAGATTGAAGACAAAGAGTACGTTTACTCGTCCGTTTACGGCAGCCTCGTCAATAACGTTGCCGCGTGCGAGGGCTATTCAAAGGCGGCAAAGCTTTTGCTCGACAGGGTCGGCATAGAAAACGCCGTCATAAGCGGTCAGGCGTCGTCATCGCGCCAGAGCGGCGGCTCGCACATGTGGAACGTCGTTAACGTAAACGGCAGCTGGTATCATCTTGACTGCACCTGGGACGATCCCCTTACCGACAAGGGCTCGTCCGTAAGGCTTTACACTTATTTCAACGTGTCGGACGAAGTGATAAGCAAAAATCATTCCGATTTTTCAATTGACGTAAGCTGCACTTCAAACAGCGAAAATTATTACTCCGCCACGGGCCTTGTTTATTCGGATTACGGCAGGGTCAACGAAGCGGACCTCGCGAGCAAAATAGCCTCGCAATACAGAGCGGGCGAAAGGCAGATACAGATTAGCTTTTCAAACGAAAAATCATATTACGCCGCCCATAAGCAGCTTATAGAAGAATACCGTTTATCCGCCATATTGAGCGGCAAAAAGGCGACGGACGGCAAGTCGCTCGTCAAAAAGCTCAAGGGCTATTACGACGATGACGAGCTGTTTACGCTGACGCTGATTTTTGAATGACAAGGGGGAATTCGCTATGGATAAAGAAAGAATCGAAAACGCCGTCAGAGAGATACTTATCGCCGTGGGCGAGGACCCGGACAGGCCCGGGCTCGTTGAAACTCCGGCGAGAGTGGCGCGCATGTATGAAGAGATTTTCTCCGGGCTCGAGAGCGACCCCAAACGCCATTTGAAGCTCTTTGACGAAGGGAACGAAGAGATGGTCATAGTGCGCGACATACCTCTTTATTCCATGTGCGAGCATCATCTTTTGCCCTTTATCGGCAAAGCTCACATTGCTTACATCCCCTCGGACGGCAAGGTCATAGGGCTGTCAAAGCTTGCGAGAATAGTTGACGATTTTGCCAAAAGGCCGCAGCTTCAGGAGAGGCTTACAAGTCAGGTAGCGGATTTTCTTGACGAATCCATGCATCCGCAGGGAGTCGCCGTGGTGATAGAGGCGGAGCATCTTTGCATGACCATGAGAGGCGCGAGAGCCTCGGGCTCTCAGACCCGCACCTCCGCCCTCAGAGGCATAATGAGAAACGACGCGAAGACGAGAGCCGAGGCGCTTTCTCTGCTGACGGGAGGCAGGGAATAATGTTCAGATGCGGCGAATTTACCATGCCGCTCGGCAAAAAGACCTACGTCATGGCAATTCTCAATTACACGCCGGATTCATTCTCGGACGGCGGCAAATTCAACACGCCCGAAACCGCTCTGCAAAAGGCTGTTGACGCCGAAAAGCAGGGTGCCGACATTCTCGATATAGGCGCTCAGTCCACGAGGCCGGGCAGCGAAACTCTAACCCACGCCGAAGAGCTCAAAAGGCTTGAGGAAGTGTTTTCGGCAATCAAGGGCAGGGTGAGCGTTCCCGTTTCGGTTGACACGTTTTACCCCGAATGCGCCGAATTCGCGCTCGAAAACGGCGCGGTGATAATAAACGACGTAAGCGGAAAAATGAACGAAGATATGGTTCGCCTCGCGAAAAAATACGGCGCGGGCTACATCGTCACTCATAATCCGTCGTCGGCAAGCGAGCAGGCGGAATACCCCGACGGCGCTCTCATTGCGGTGAGGAGCTTTTTCCTCGAATGCCTCGAAAAAGCGCACGCTCTCGATTTAAACAGATCCTCTCTCTGCCTTGACCCGGGCTTCGGCTTCGGCAAGAGCCGTGAGAACGATTACGAGATACTCAAAGGTCTTAATCTGCTCAAATTCACCGGCACGGCGCTGCTCGCGGGAGTTTCGAGAAAGAGAATGACCGACCCCGACGGCTTGTTCGCGCCCGAAGAAAGAGAGCTTGAAACAACGGCGGCAAACACGCTTGCCATAGCCGGCGGAGCGGACATAATAAGAGTGCACAACGTGCCTAACGCAGTTCGCGCGGCGGCGTTTGCCGACAGGGCTTTAAGGCGCGCCTGAGGGCGGCTTTTTCGGAAAGGGAAGACAGATGGACAAAATAATTGTCAAAGGGCTTAAAATTTACGCTTATCACGGAGTGAACCCGGAGGAAAAGGAATTCGGGCAGAATTTCGTGATGGACATAACCGCTTTTACGCCGCTTAAAAAAGCCTGCGTGACGGACTGCATAGACGACACCGTCAGCTACGCTAAAATCGCGAAGGCGGCGGTGGAAATATTCACGAGCGAAAAAAACGACCTGCTCGAAAGGGCGGCTTACAGAGTGGCGAAAGGGCTTCTCGAGCGCTTTGAAACGCTTGACGAGGTTAATATTCTTCTCAAAAAGCCCGACGCTCCCGTAAAGCTCGATTTTGAATATATGGCGGTTGAGATTTCTCTTAACAGGAGTGAGCTTAATGAGTAAAGCCGTTATAGCCCTCGGCACCAATATGGGCACGAGGATAGATAATTTAAACTGCGCGATAAGGGCGGTTTCAAGGCTGCCGGGCGTTAAAATAATCGCCGGCTCGTCCGTTTACGAAACCGACCCCGTAGGCTTTGAAGAGCAAAACAAATTTTACAACGCCGTTATTTTAGTAGATACGGTCACAAGCCCCGCCGTTCTGCTCGGAGGCTGCCTCGGCATAGAGGCGGCGATGGGCAGAGTGAGAAACAGGAAAAACGGGCCGAGAATTATCGACCTTGACCTGCTGCTCTATGAAAATTTCCGCTCCGACAGCTTTGAAATGAGAGTGCCTCATCCCGAGATACTCAACAGAGCGTTCGTCATGAAGCCGCTTTCCGATATTTTTCCGTCAGGCAGAGCGCTCGGCTTTCTTTTCGGGCCGTCTCTGAGAGAAATCGGCGAGAGCGGAGTTGTGAAAACGGATTACGAGCTCGTAATACCGGAGGTAAGCGAAGATGATATGTGACAGCTGCTCGCATTATGACTATGACGATGAGGCGGAGGAATATTATTGCTCGGCAAACGTTGACGAGGACGACCTTTACAGATTTTACGAAAGCGGCTCGCGCGAATGCCCGTTTTACGACCCGTATGACGAATACGGAATAGTCAGAAAGCAAAACTGAAAAGCGAAAAATAAACGGCGTCTGTCGGGAAAATCACGGTTTTTCCGACGGACGCAATGCTTTTTTATATGTAACAATTGCCTAATTTTGAGTTAAAATTTTGTTCATAATTCACTGTTGAACAAATGCCCGTATTATATTATAATAGTTACAAGTAAAAATGCGTATTTTTGCGCGCATTTAATTTTCGAGAAAGAAGGAAAACAACCATGTCAAAGAAAGTTTTGGCAGTTGTCCTTGCGCTTGTAATGGTTATCGGCTGCGTTCCCTTCATCGCTCTTGCAGACGATGGAGAAGCCGCAAGCTACACCGCCGCCGAGAAGACCTCTGCGTGGAAGGAGAATTTTGCGCCCGTTCTTGAGGAGCTCACCAGCAACGAGAGCTCGGCTCACTGGAAGTATGTAGCGGAGAATAATGAAAATCTCTCAAGATCCATGCTTACCTACACCATCTTCGCTCTTTATGACGATGCATGGAAAAACGGTTTTGACAAGAGCGTTTCCGTTGAAACCGCAGAGCAGGTGCTTGTATCTCTCATTGAGAAGATCGACGCCAACATCGGCGAGTCCAAGTTCCACGAGATTCTTGAAGTTCTCAAGACCGCGTCCGACATCAATGACCTTCTCCAGAAGGTAAACAGCTATGTTGAGATTTCCGACGTGCTCACTTCTTCCGAGTGGAATACAGCTTTCAAGTACATCAACAGCGCCATAAAACTCGGCAATCTCTATGAGAAAGAGAGAGACGACGTTATCGAGGCTTATGCCAAGATTCTCTCCGTTCAGGCTGCGAATGAATACTACAAGGATTTCCTTAACTACGTTGCGTCCGTAACCAGCTACGACGTCGTAGTGACTGCCTGCAGAAACCTCATCGCAGACATTGACGGCAGCATCGAGAGCCTTATCAAGGGCGAAATCGCGAAAGCGACCGGCTTCACCGCTTCCAACGTGCTCACCACCGCTGCCCGCATCGCCGCAGACACCAACGCTTACACCGCTGTTGCCCTCAAGGTTTATGACATCGGCAAGAGCGCTGCGGACGTTCTGTGGAACACCAGCGATCAGTATGTTCTTATGGATCAGCTCTACACCACGTTCTTTGTAGAAGCCGCCGCTTCAAGCTATGCCAAGAAAGCATCCCGCGAAGGCGACGCAGAGCTTTATGAGTTTGCGATCGGCGCTCTTCTTGCTCTCAGACAGGGCGGAGCGGAGACCCTTTACAACCTCAAGCTTGCTCAGAACGAAGGCGTTGTAGGCATGGTCAAGAATCAGATCAACTACAACGTTACCATCAACGAAGCTGCCGAGCTTGCTTTCCTTGCTCTTGCCAAGGACGTGCTCTTCAACACCGATATAGCGACCTATGTTCCCGTTGATTCCATCATCCAGGTGAACACCGTTGCTACCGTTAAAGTGGGCAACACCAAGCTCTTCGGCGAAACTCCCGTAACCGTTTCCGGCGATGACGGCTACTTCACCGTAACCGCAAACTCCGCTGCCGGCACTTATATCAAGACCGGATTTGTAGCGGCAGGCCGTGACGTTAAGATTTATTCCGACGACGACGCTCTCGCAACTCTCATTCTCTACGTTATCGAGAACGGTATTATCGAGGATTATTCCTTCACCACCGTTGCGGTAGGTCCCGAAACCTCCATAGAGTTCAACACCGCTTTTGCAAACGGATATGAATACAGCGTTGTTAACGGCGGCGAAGCCGAAGCTTATTCCTTCAGCGCCGATTACGTATATCCCGCTTACAACGCAGTCACTCCTTCCGCCGTTGCGTCGGCAGTAGGCACTGTTGTTAAAGGCGAAGTTTCCGAGCTTGTAGTTTCTTACGGCAACCTTATCGAAAACTTCTTTAACAAGATCATTAAGACCATAACCGACTGGATCAATTCCATAAAGCTCGGTAAGAATAAGTAATCTATTCAAAACAAAGGCTTTTAGAGCGGGCATTTGTGAGACTCTCACAAATGCCCGCATTTTTTTGCCTCGCGCCCTCTTGCTCTCGCGGCGCCCGGGCGTTATAATGGGAAAGAAAAAATGATTAAAGGAATGAAAACGGTGAACGAGGTTCGGCTTTCATTTATCGAAAAGGGCGAGGGCGAAGCGTTAATTTTGCTTCACGGAAACGGCGAAAACAAAGAATGCTTCGGCGCTCAAATCGATTTTTTCTCAAAATATTATAAGGTATATGCGCCCGACACAAGAGGCCACGGCAATTCTCCTCACGGCAAAGGGCGGCTCACTCTTTCCGCGGCGGCGGACGACACAGCGTTTTTCATAAAGGATAAACAAATCGAAAGAGCGCATATCGTGGGATTTTCGGACGGCGGCAACATCGCTCTTCTGCTTGCGATGAAACACCCGGAAACGGTTGAAACGCTGACGCTTTGCGGCGCAAATCTCTATCCGAAAGGGCTTAAAAACCGCATTTGGATTTCCGACAGAGTGAAATACGCATTGCTTTGCGCGCCGTCATATTTGAGCGAAAAAGCATTTAAAAGCAGGGAGCTGCTTTCTCTCATGGTCAATGAGCCGCATATAAAGCCCGATGAGCTTCGTTGCGTCGGCGCAAGAGCGCTCGTTGTTTGCGGAGAAAACGATATGATAAAGCGTTCTCACTCACGCCTCATTGCGGACAGCCTGCCGAATTGCGAATTTGCCGTGCTCAAAGGCGACCATTTTCTGCCGTACAAAAATCCCGACGAATTTAACAACAGAGTTCTTGAATTTCTTCAAAAATGAGGACTTACGTATTTAGCGAAGAATAGCGAGCAACAAAAAACTTTTTCATTGTATATAAAACAGAGGCACAGTTTCTGTGCCTCTGTTTTCGTTTTCAGCTTTTTGATTTTTGTGCTGCGCAATAGAGTTTTGAAGTTATTCAGCGGTTCAGAATTTGTAAATCAGACCGGTTAAGCGGCTCCAGATCGGGAGAGATATATCAACCAATGCTTTCCAGATTTTCACTATGAATATCTCCGCCTTTGGAACTGCGCCCACCGAGATAAGCTGTGAGCCTTCCTTCTGCGCAAGCTCGCATGTCATGAGCACTCTGCTTTCATAGGTGCCGTCTTCGTGAAGGGTTATTGCCCTCGGCCCCCAGTTAATCTTTCTCAAAAGAATGTGGGGTTTGATGCTCGGTGTGTTGATAATATCAACGCCGTCAATCTCAACGGTGAAGCTGTTGTAGTGGTCGTGGCCGCAGAATATTGCGCGCACATCGCCGTTTTTGCTCATCGCGTCGAGCTGCCCGTAATTATAATAACCGGGGCAGGGCTTTTCAAAAATATAGCCGTCTTTAACGTTTGCATAATTCGGGATAGGCACAAGGTCATAAGTCACGGTTTCGTATTCTCTTAAGCCCGCGTTATAGCTTTCGGCAACCGGGAAGAGCTTGTCATATATTTCCTGCACTATAATGTGCTGAAACACCACGGACGGCACGTATTCGCCGCCGTTGCCGTTTTTCAGCTCCTCAGCCTTTGCCTGATACCATTCTATCTGGTCGGGATGAACGGAATCATATCCTTTATCCTCGCCGTCAATAACGGCTCTGTCACCCGAATCAAAGCAGTAGATGTTATAGGCGATTTTACTGCCGTCGTTTGAATACACGGGAATGCTGCAGGTGCCGCAGCCGAAAAGCTCCGGGTTTTCATCCGAACCGATAAAGTATTCTCCGCCGTATTCCTTATAAAAGGCAAACATTTCGTCAATCGTGTAGCCGTGCATATAATCGTGATTGCCGAAGGTGATGACAAAAGGAATCTCCGCCTGCACGAATATTTCGCAGATTTCTTTGATTGCCGCCGGCTGATTTTCGTGCGATGCCTCGGAGAGATCGCCGCCGAGCACAACGAGGTCGGGATTTGCCTCTGCTATTGACTCAAGCACAAGCTGCTTGTGAACGGCGGGCAGAGGATAGTCGCAGTGCCAATCCGTAAGATGAAGGATGTTTAAGTCGCCGTTTTCATCAAATTTCAAGCGAGAGTCCGGGCTGCCGTACGCCGCAAAGGAAGTCAGCGAAGCGGCAAAAGCCATAACAAAAACGAGAATTACGCAAATTGCCTTTTTAAGTATTTTCATTTTATACCTCATTAAGCCATATGATTAAAGACTGAATTAAACCGATTCGGCTGTATTTTTTTTGCGCTTTCCGGCTGATTTCATACCAAGCGTTACCGCAGTCGCGCCGACTGCAAGGCCGCAGACTCCGGACAAAGCGGCGATTCCTGCCGTAAAGTTTGAACCGGCTGCGCCTGCGCTTGCGCCAGCATCTTCCGTTTTGTAGTAAACGAATATCTTCGGCGCGGAGCTGTTCCAAACGTAAAGAGTGTTGTTAAGGTTTTCCGCGGCGGAGGTGCCGAACATGTGTATGCCCGTAGTGTAGCCTGCGGGGATCGTTTCACTGCCTTTCACGCACGTGAGACTGTTTGCGAGGATGGGCGCTTCCGAAGAATTTTTGGAGTAATAGAGCGCTACCCACTGCTTGCAAACAGTGCCGTTAATATCTCCGATATTTCCTATCGTGCCATACATTTCGTGCGATTCGGGTCTGTTGCAGAGAGCCGCTTTGTAATACGCTTCTTGATTTTTGACAACTATTTTTTCGCCCTTTGCATTATATGCGGTAATATCCTTCTCATCAACCATATAACGCGGAATCGAATCGAATTTCACGTTGTATTTATCTCCCATATGATCATATGAGAAGTATATAAGAATACCGAACGCAACCAAAGAAAGAAGAGGAACGGCGTTAAGAAGCCCCTTGCAAATTGAGGAAGCTCTGAAAGCTATGGAGAGCGCGTTTTCACCTGCTGCGAGCATGCCTTCGTCAACAGCTTCGATGTAAAAGTGGAGCCTCATTGCGGCATATCCGAAACCGACGAGGCTGACAACGGCAAGGGCTCCCATTGCCATTGCCGCATAAAAAAGAGCTTTGACGGTTGTGTCATTATCCTCAACCGGATTTTCCATGGTGTTTTTTCTGAGCGCCTCGGATGTCAGAGCCACTGCTCCCTTTTCGTAAAATTCGCGGTTAACGCCGGCATAGACGGAAACCGTTTCCAATTCTTTGATACTCTTCGTATCATAAGACGAGACGTCGGCCAGAGCAATAGCGATAAGTTCCTTGAGAGATATAAATTCAAGGCCGGCTTTCTGACCGGCGCTGAGCGCCGCGACGATCGGGTATAAAAGAGTCAGATCATCTTCAAAATTTTCTGAAGGCTGCGTAAAGAAATCAAGCAGCGTTCCGCCTTCATACTTCGTTTTTTCAAGATACTCATAAATCGCGACTTTTTCCGCCGACGTAAGCGCTTCAACGTATTTATCCATCGCTTCGTTATATTCTTCCGTAATGCAGTCTCTTTCGCCTGAAGACTCGCTGCCGGTCATATTTTCATAAGCCTCTATTGCGCTGTTTACCGATTTTTCATCAAAAGAAGCCATAAAGGCTTTTGCTTCGGCATAGCCCTCAAGATATGAGAGGAACTCTTCCAACATATTTAAAACAGTCAGAGCGCTGTCGGAATACAGCCTGTCAAGCTCCTTCTTTGCCTTTGAGGCGCTGAGCTCCGTCTCGTCGATGAGATCGTCATAATCCTTCGCGAGGAAGCGGTCGAGCCACGTATCGTCACCGGTATCGGCGGCGCGAGTCACGGCGTTTTCAATAACAAGCGTCACGTTGCCGTTTGCCTGCATAAGAATGGTGCCGAGATCGGCGTGCTCTTTTTTCTTTTCATCAGGGAGGGCGTCGTAGGCGTCTCCCATCTCCTGTTTGGTCTGATTGAGCAGCAGGTCGCCGAGCGGCTTTCCGGTATCGTCATCAATGAGCTTGTTGAGCAATTCTTTAACGTACACCGCTCTTGCTTTATTGGAAGCGTTGCCGGATTTATAGTTTATGCGGTATTCTTCCAACGCCGAGCTGAAATTAAGAATAAACGGTTCAATTTGCTCGGTATAATGGTCTTCGAGCAGCTTTTCATAGTCGCGAACGCTGAAGCCGCCTTTCATATTCATCAGCGCGATATCGGTTATGGCTTCTTCTCTTTTATTTGTGGTTTTGTAGCCGATCAAAACGACTCTGTCACCTTTTGAATTTTTATCGTCGCCAACAGCAAGTTCGTTGACGTTGTAATAATAAGTGCTTTTGTCGTTAACGATTTCGTAACCCGAAAGACCTTGTTGCGCCTCGGTGATAGTCTTGCCTTCTCCGAGTTTGATTTCGCTTATGTATTTGGGCGCCGAATCCGCAAACACCTGCGCGGGGAGTATCGTCGCCGTAAGAACAGCAAGCAAAAGCGCGATTAAAACTTTTGATAAATGTTTCATATTTCTTCTCCAGATTCAGACTGCCGATTCCTTGTTACCTTTTTTCTTTTTTGAAACTTTCATACAGAGAGCCGCCGCGAGAGCTCCGAGCGCAAGGCCCGCTGCGCCTACAACGGCAACGGATCCGGCTGTGAAGTTTGAACCCGCCGCGCTTGCGGATGCCGGCTCATCAGTCTTGAAATACACGTAAGCTGCGGGAGCGGTGCTTTCCCACACATAGAGTGTGTTGTTGAGATTCTCCGCCGCATCCGTGCCGAAAGAGTGGATGCCCAGAGTGTAGCCGGCGGGTATTTCCGCGCTGCTTGTGAACTTTAAGGAATCCGCTAAAACCGGATCTTTCGCCTCGTTGCGCTCTGTATAGAGCGCGAGCCACTGTTTGCCGACATAGCCGTTAAGGTCGCCGATATTGCCTACGGTGCCGTAATAGTCGCCTCCGGTGCGGCTGCAGATCGCGGCTTTGTAATATGCCGCCTGATTCTTTATGACTACTTTTTCGCCTTTTGCGTTGTAGGCGGTAATGTCGTCTTCATCAACCATATAGCGCGGAATGGGAGTGAAATCAACCTTGTAGCGGTTTACCATATCCTGATACGTGAGGTAGGTGGTTACACCGATAAGTATTATCATCGCTATACCGATGCCTACCATCAGCTTGTTGCACATTGCCGATCTCGCCTGAAGCCTTGAAAGATACTGCGGATTTTCCGCTGCTTTGATTTCACTTTCGACCTGACGGATTTGTACGGTAATATCTGCCAAACGGTTTTGAAACGGAGTCGCATCGCGGCCTTTAAGTACAGTTTCCTCTATCTGTATTTTCATTCCTTTTAGTTTAGGGGAAAGTGTTTTCAACTGAGCTTGCAGGTTGGAAACGTTAGCGTTATATGTCTTTATTGCGGAGGACGTTGAGATTTTCACGCCGGCTGTAATTCCGAAAGCCAAAACGGAAGCTGCCGTAAGGCCTATGGAAGCAAAAGTCCACAGGCTCAGACTGCTGCTGTTGTTTTCGACCACGGTCTGCATGGCGTTCTGTCTGTAAGCGTCGCTTGTAAGACCTACGCCGCCCTTCTCATAAATGCCGCGGTCAACGTTTTCATAGATGGAGATTTCTTCAAAATCATCAAAAGAGGAGTCCCGATATCCCTTTTCATCGGTTGCGGCAATGATTACCATTTCCTGCAGGGTCGTGAATTCAAGACCTGCGCGCTGGCCTTCGGTAAGCGCGGCAACAAGCGGATAAAGGAAGGTTATATCCTCTTCGATTTCTTTTGAGGAACGGGTGAAATAATCAAGCAGCGTGCCGTCGTCACACTTAACCGATTCAAGATATTCCCTGCAAACGACGTCCGCGTATGCGTTTGACGTTAACTCGGTGTCGGCATTTATTTCAGCCATTGCTTTGGCGAATGCTTCGGTTTGTTCATCGGTCGCGTTTTCAATATCATAATTGTCTATGATGTCTTCCTGCTCGGAAAAGTCTTTGCCTTTGCCTTCTTTCAGTATGGCGAGGGCGTTTTCGTAATTATCAAGATTTTCTTTGAAAGCGTCCCACATTCCGAGAATGACTTCGGCATCGTCATAATAGAGCTTGTCAACTTCCTTTTTTGCCGCCGAGAGGGAAAGGTCCGTTTCATACAAAAGGTCGTCATAGGTGGTTAACGCGAGGCGGTCAAGCCAGGTGTTTTCGTTTGTGTCCGCAGCGCGGGTAAGAAGATTTTCAAGCGAGAGAACGGCCTGACCGTTTGCCTGAGCAATTATCGTGATTATATCGGCGTGGTTTTTCTTCTCGCTCTCCGAGAGGGCGTTATATGCCTCGTCGCCCATTTCAAACTTTGTTTCATTGAGAAGCAGGTCGCCGAGACCTTTTCCCGTGTCGTCATCAATGAATTTATTCAGCACATCGTGAATATAACGCGCTCTGACTTTGTTTTTTTCAATGCTCGATTCATAATTTATTCTGTATTCGTTAATCGTGGCAAGGAAACTGTTAACGAAGGGCATAATCTGCTCTTTTATATTCGATTCCATAAGAGCGTCGTAATCCTCAACCGAGTAGCCGCCCTTCATATTCATCACGGCAAGGTCGGTGACGGCTTCGTTTTTGAAGTTTGTGCGTTTGAAGCCGAGATAGACAACGCGGTTGCCCTTGCCGCCGATGCCGGTAGCGCCCGCGTTTTTGTTTAAATCAACGTTTTTGCCTTTGTCATCTTTAAGGATTTCATAGCCCTCAAGCGATTTCTCGGCCTCAGATGCGCTTTTGCCCACGCCTATCTGCACTTCGCTTATGTATTTTTCTTCCGCACTGTCGGCAAACACCTGCGCGGGAAGTATTGCCGCCGTAAGAACAGCAAGCAAAAGCGCGACTAAAACTTTTGATAAATGTTTCATATTGTTTCTCCCGTCTTAAATTGCTTCAACTTCGTTTTCTTTTTTTCTTTTTGAGACTCTCATGCCAAGCGTTGCCGCAAGCGCGCCGACCGCAAGGCCGCATACGCCGGACAAAGCAGTGGATCCTGCCGTGAAGTTTGAACCGGCCGTGCCTGCGCTTGCGCCTGCCTCTTCGGTTTTGAAATAAACGAACACCTTCGGGGCATCCGATTTCCACACGTAAAGCGTATTATTGAGGTTTTCCGCCGCGTCCGTGCCGAATGAATGAATGCCGTTTTCATACCCTGCGGGGATTTCGGCGCTGCCGGTCACCTTGAATGAGTCCGCTAAAATCGGCGCCTCGGCATCATTTCTTGCGGCATAGAGCGCCAGCCACTGCTTGCCGACGTAGCCGTTAAGGTCGCCGATATTGCCTACGGTGCCGTAATAGTCGCCTCCGGTGCGGTTGCAGAGCGCAGCTTTATAATACGCTGCCTGGTTTTTAAGAATTATCTTTTCACCCCTCACGTTATATCCGGTTATATCCTTTTCATCGACTATAAAGCGCGGGATGGGAGTGAAATCAACCTTGTAACGGTTCACCATATCCTGATAAGTAAGATATGTGGTTACGGCAATCATCACAATAACAGCAACGCTGAAGCCGATTACAAGCCCCTTGCCGAGAGTTACGCTGTTGTTTGCTTTAAGCAGGTTGTCGCCGAACTCAGGCTTTTTGCTTTCCATCGCAAACACAACGTCAGTATCGCTGTAAAAGCCCCAAAAGTGTGTGCCTGACAATTTACTGTTCATTTCCGCTTTAAGAGCATCGAACGCTTTGTCGTATGCCTCTGCCGCCTCAATCGCTGCCGTTTTGGCACTCTTTAAGAATACTACGGAGCCGATCAATGCCGCAATTGAAACGCCCGTAACTATCATTGATATAATGGACGGACCGTTGAGCCAGTTAACGCTGCCTTCCATTGCCTTACTCAAAGCGTCTGTTCTCAGGGCGTCGGAAGTGAGCGCAACGCTGTCTTCTTCGTAAATTTCGCGGTCAATGCCGTCATAAATTGAGACTTCAAACAGTGAATCCGGGTCGGCATTCTTATATTCGTCGCTGTCGGTCAATGCCAGCGAGATAAGCTCCGTAAGCGACAGGATTTCGAGCGAAGCCCTCTGCCCGTCTGAAAATGCAGCAGCCATAGGATACAATAAGGTTATGTCTTCTTCAAAAACAGACGCGTCCTGCCTGAAGAAATCAAGAAGAGTGCCGGCGCCGTATTTGATTGAAGACAGCTTGTCACAAACAGCGACAATCTTTGCTTCCTGAATAACATCGGAAAGCTGAGCCACTGCTTCGGCATAATTACGGGCGGTTTCACTGTCAACGTTATCTCCCGCTTTTTCAATATTGTCTATTGCCAAATCGGTTGTTTTGAAATCAAACGACCCGACGTCGTCGAGATACTCATCATATTTCAGCAGCTCCGAATTAAGGTCGCCCCAAACGGCAAGTATGGTCTGAGCGGCATCATCATAGTCCTTTGCAAGCTGTTTTTCCGCCTTGGACGGGGGAAGCTCCGTTTCGTCAACAAGGTCGTCATAGGTCAGAGCGGCAAAGCGGTCAATCCACGTGTTGTCGGCTGTGTCCGCGGCGCGGGCAAGCAGGTTTTCTATCATTGCCGTTGCGTTGCCGTTTGCCTGAGCGATTATCGTGATTATATCGGCGTGGTTTTTCTTATCGCTCTCCGAAAGGGCGTTATATGCCTCGTCGCCCATTTCAAACTTTGTTTCATTCAGAAGCAGGTCGCCGAGATAATTGCCGGTATCGTCATCATAGAATTTGTTGAGAATATCGTGGGAATACTGCGCCCTTGCCTTGTTTGAGGCATTGGAGGAATTGTAGTTTTCGCGGTATTCTTTGATTGCCTCAATAAAAGCGTTGACAAAAGGAATAATCTGCTCTTTCATCTGCTTTTCCATGAGGTCTTCATAATCCTTTACCGAATAGCCGCCCTTCATATTCATCACGGCAAGGTCGGTGATGGCTTCCTTCGGATCGGAGGTTCTCTTGAAACCAATATATACAACGCGGTTGCCTTTGCCGCCCGTGCCGGTGGCGCCGGCGTTTTTATTGAGGTCTGCGTTGTTGCCGCTGTCGTCTTTAAGGATTTCATAACCCTCAAGCGATTTCTCGGCGTCGGAAGCGCTTTTGCCCACGCCTATTTTCACTTCGCTTATGTACTTTTCATCGACGCTGTCGGCAAACACCTGCGCGGGCAGGGTCATTGCCGTAAGTATCGCAAGAATTAATGCAATAAATGCTCTTGATAAATGCTTCATATTTTGCCCCTAAATTAAACTGCTTCAGCTTCGTTTCCTTTTTTCTTTTTTGAGACTTTCATGCAAACCAGTGTTATAAGCGCGCCGGCTGCAAGGCCGCACACACCGGACAGAGCAACAGTTCCTGCCGTGAAGTTTGAACCGGCTGCGCCGGCAGTTGCAGCTGCCTCATCGGTTTTGAAATAAACAAACACCTTCGGCGCATCGGATTTCCAAACGTAGAGCGGATTGTTGAGGTTTTCAGCCGCGTCCGTGCCGAATGAATGAATGCCCAGAGTGTAGCCGGCGGGGATTTCGGCGCTGCCGGTCACCTTGAAGGATGCCGCTAAAATCGGCGCCTCGGCCTCATTCTTTGCCGCATAGAGAGCCAGCCACTGCTTGCCGACGTAACCGTTAAGGTCGCCGATATTGCCTACGGTGCCGTAATAGTCGCCTCCGGTGCGGTTGCAGATCGCAGCTTTATAATATGCTGCCTGGTTTTTGAGAACGATCTTTTCTCCCTTAATATTATAGCCGGTTATATCCTTCTCATCAACCATATAACGGGGGATGAAAGTGAAATCAACCTTGTAACGGTTTGCTATATCCTGATACGTCAGATATGTGGTGATGCCGATAAGCACTATCATCGCAATGCCGTAGCCTATCATCAGCTTGCTGCACAAAGCGGAGTTTGCCTCGAGCCTGGCGACATAATTACTGTTTTTATATGAATTCAGAGCTTTTTCCGCATCCGCAAGCTCTGCGTTGAGGCTGTTAACTTTACTTTCGAGAGTCGCAAGTTCATATTCGGTTGCATGCTCTGTCGGGTTTTGAAGAGAACGGAGACCGTTTTTAATACTTTTTACGCTTTTTGTCATCTGACTCAATTTAGCGTTATATTTGTTAATGGAGCTGATCGTAGAAACCCTTACGCGGGCGGTGATTCCGAACGCGGTGGCAGAGAAAAGGGTTAAACCTATCATGGAGCAGGTCCATATGCTCAGAATAAAGGAATCGTTTTCGCTGTTCATTTTTTCAACTGCTTTTGTGCGCAGAGCGTCGGAGGTGAGCGCAACGCCGTTTTTCTCGTAAATCTCTCTGTTTACGCCGAGATAAATTGAGGTCGTTTCCGTCTCTTCATATTCGGAATCGGCATATCCTTTTTCATCGGTGGAGCCTATCATGACCAGCTGCTGCAAAGTGACGAACTCAAGGCCTGCTCTCTGCCCGGGTGAAAGGGCTGCTGCAAGCGGATAAAGAACGGTTATATCCTCTTCGATTGCGCTGCTCTCGGTAGTGAAAAAGTCAAGCAGAGTGGACTCGCCGTATTTTATTCCCTCAAGGAATTCCTTGCAGAGCACGTCTGCGTAGCAGTTTGAAATAATTTCGGCATTCTCTCTTAATTCGGCAACTGCCTCGGCATACGCCGCAGCCTCTTCATCCGTTGCGGTTTCAATATTGAAATTATCAACGATTGCCTGCTGCTTTGATAAATCCCTGCCGGTTTCCTCTTCAAGCTTTGCAACCGCGTCATCGTAGCCGTCCAGCTGCGCTTTGAAAGCGTCCCACATGCTGAGAATGATCACGGCGTCGTCATAATACTCCAGATCAAGCTCTTTTTTTGCTTTTGACGGAGAAAGGCCGGTGTCATCCAGAAGGTCATCATAGGTGGTGCGTGACAAGCGGTCCGTCCAGGTGTCGTCGCCGGTATCGGCGGCGCGGGTAAGCAGGTTTTCGATAATCAGCGTTGCCTGACCGTTTGCCTGCGCCACAATGGTGAGGATATCCGCGTGCTTCTTCTTTTCGGCGGCTGGAAGAGCGTTATAAGCGCTGTCGCCCATCTCGTATTTGGTTTCATTGAGCAGCAGGTCGCCGAGGCCTGCGCCGCCGCAGTCGTCATCGGTAAACTTATTGAGAATATCGCGAATATACGCTGCCCTCTTTTTGTTGGCGGCATTTGAGGAATTGCAGTTTTCTCTGTATTCCTCAATGGCGGCAAGGAACGAGTCAACGAAAGGAATGATCTGGTCTTTCATATTGGATTCCATGAGAGCCTCATAATCCTCAACCGAGTAGCCGCCCTTCATATTCATTACGGCAAGGTCGGTAATCGCCTCGTTTGCGTAAGCCGTCTTTTTGAAACCCAGATAGACAACGCGGTTGCCTTTGGCGCCTGTGCCGGTAGCGCCCGCGTTTTTGTTGAGGTCGGCATAATTGCCGTTGCCGTCTTTCAGAATTTCATAACCCTCAAGCGCTTTTTCCGCTTCGGAGGCGCTTTTGCCCACGCCTATCTGCACTTCGCTGATGTACTTTTCATCGGTGCTGTCGGCAAACACCTGCGCTGGCAGGGTCATCGCCGTAAGTATCGCAAGAATTACTGCGATCAACGCTCTTGATAAACTTTTCATAATTCTTTCTCCCATTTAATTTGTTGTCAGCGTGCCAACTTTCATCTGATCAGCCACAAAGCCGCCGGTAATTTCGCCCGCGGGCTTTACGGAGCCGTCAAGGCGCTGAGCAAACATAGTGACACGGTTATCAACAAAATAATTGCCTGAATAAGAAGCGGTGCCGGCGGTAAAGTCAACCGGAGCACTGTGGTCGGAGAGCATTACGTACTCCCACTTCATTATCTCATTCCCCGTGGAAGCTGTGCCGGGAAGAGAGCTGTTATACGGCACCCTGTCATAAAGCGCGAAAGCGAGCTTTGACAGCGGCGCGGAGAACACATCCTGAGGCAGGGCGGTAACAATGCCGGTCTTTGCTTTACTCTGCTGGCGGTTATACCTTGCGGAGGTGTATTGGCTGCAATAATACATATAAAGCTCAGGCGGCTTGCCGCCGCTCAGGTCGGTGCGATCGCCGGAATCGTTGAGATTTACATCGGACACCGGCACATAGTAAACGTTATTCTTTTCGTTTACAAAGCCGTCCGGTTGATACGGCTCTCCTATTGTAACGATAACGTCGTAAATTGCTTCGTAAAGAGCGTCCTCAATTTCATCCTCATCGGCATCGGGCTCAAGTGAGCCCATGGTGTAGCCCAGATAAACCGAATTGCCGTAAGCCATGTAGTTGAGGTCCATATCTATAAACTGCGAGCACTCCTGCCTTACGAGGTCGCTGAGAGCGGCCTGCCTGTTTACTCCCTTGCCTATAAAGAGCTCGGTGTAGTAGTTGCCCGACACGGAAGAGCCGAAAAGGTGAATAAAGTAAGAGAGGTCGGATTCACCGTAGGTGGTTTTTTCGCCCGCTTTCGCCACAAGGGCAGTAAAACTGCCTGGCGTTATCGGGCTTGAATCCACCGTGATTTCTTCTATCGGCGAGCCGCTGAGCACACCGCGGTTTCTTGTGTAATACAGATAATACTGCTTACCGTTCAGGACTATCGGCATATTCGTGCTGTCGCAATAATAATCCGCTTTGTCAATCACAATCTTGTTTGCCGTGGGGTAATCGTCATTCTGATAAAGCAAAACGGCTTTGATCGCTTCGGCAGAGCTATCCGTTCTCGAAATGCCGATGTATGAAGCTGCGGTATTCGACGGGGCGGAGCCGTTTGCCTTGCCGCCTTTCTGGCGGTTATACCAGGCGTCGCTCTGATTGCAGCCGAGATTGAAGGGAATTATCTCGTCGGTGCAGTTGCCCGCGGCGCCGAGCATTGCCGTTAAGTTGGCGCTGCTGTCAATTTCTCCGTCGCTTGCGGATGCGGCGTTCATGTTGGATGCGCCGAGGCTCTTTTTGTAAAGCTCTCTTGAGAAAGAGCCGACCGATACGCTTGAAATATATTTACCCTTTGACTGAACGGCGCTGCGTATGTAAATATACATCGGGCTGCCGTCTCTCTTTTTGTTGCCGCTGTTATACCAATCGGGGCAAGAAATGTTTACGGGGCTGAGTGAATTCGGATTTTTGATATCATACACCGAATGGAACGCTCCCGAGGCGGCGCTGCCGTCAAGGGTATTTTCTCCTTTGACGTCGAAGGTGATTTTGCCGTTTTCCTCTTCGCCCTCATATCTGCTGCCGGTGATAATAACGTCACTCATCTTAAGCGGCTCTTTGCCGCTTACGCTGCCGGAGACGTAAAGCCCTAAAGGAATGAAGTTTGATTTCTTATAGCCGAAGTCAAATCCCTCGGGAAGCTCACAGGTATATCCGCTCCTGATAGGATCATAATCATAGTCAAGCTCCGTAAGCACTTTGCTGTTATAAACGGCATTTGCGGTGCTTATGAATCTCGTTATCGGCATTTCCGTCGCATTGTGCATATTGGGCGCCTGCTGGCAGACTGCCGTGCACGCCGCGTAGTTTATGACGCTTTTGGTAACGGCATTCTTTTTACTGACGTTGTAGGGAAGCGAATCGCTGAAAGTGTCGCCTTGAAACGCAACGATATCGCTGATTGCCCGCTTGGGATTGTAAGTATAGGTGTAGCAGATATATTCCTTGAGACCGCTGTGACCGGAATCATCATCATTAAGGTTTACACTTGAGGCTATATTGACGTCCATCATCGTCATATAGGGGTATTCCTTCAGCCTGTCCTTGAGCTGATCGAGATTACCGGTTGTCTGCGTCCACATATAATCAAAGGTTTTTTCAACTTTATAGCCATTGCAGAAATAAATGCCCGAGAGATACTTTTCACCGCCGGTGTATTTGACAGACGGTTCATAATACATATAAACGCCTTTTCTGTCCCAACGGCCGCTGTTGGTGGTGTAATATCCGGAGCCGGCAGTTGTATCAAGCTGCTCATAGCTTGTGTTAAAGTTATAAGGCATGCCGCTGAAAACCGTTACCGGCTCCCAGCCGGGCTGAGCGTCCTTATGATTTGTGACCATATGCAGGCCGTCCGCCGGAATAGGCGAGCCTGCTTTCGGGTCGGTGGTTTTCATAAGCGCATCGCCCTGGGTGTTGGAGGAATCGTCGCCGACGTCAACGCCCAGATGCCCCACAAAGGTGTATTGAACTTCGCCGAACATAATAGCTTCGTTGCCGTGGTAAGGAGCAACGCGGATATCGGTTAAGGCGTCATCCTTGTTTTCGGTCATAGAATAACCGATATAAGTGTCCTGCCGGGCGCCCGGAGATAAATTGAAGTCAACGATATAGTATTTGCCTTTTTTCTTGTTGATTTTGGCTTTTGCGGCATCTTCGCTGCCCGCGGTTACAACAACGATATCGGCAATATAGCTGTCCGCTTCCGTTGTTTCGGTTTCCTGAACGGGCTCTCCGTTTTCGTCAACACGGGTAACGGAGTTCACGGTTTCGCCGAAGGACTGCTCGGTTATATATGAAATATAGATGCCGTTTACTCTGTCATAGCCGGTCTGATAGTTGGCGTTGGCGGGGCTTCTTTCGCCGAAAAAGTTAACGCAGTCATAACCTTTTTGAGCAGAAGAGCTGCCGTACGTAATCTTGAAGATATTGCCTGTGTTATCCGCTCTTATGGGGCTGCCGACAAGCGGGTCGACAGTATAGGCGAGAAGCGCCCATTTTTGCTGTTTGTAACCGTTAAGATCGCCGACGTTTCCGTTTTGATCTCTGACGGACGTATATTTGACCGTGATAACGCCTTCTTTTGTGTCGGCAGCGTCAAACACATAGTCGGGGAAAACGGTATGCATTGTAGTCGGAAAGATTTTCTGAACCTGCTTTGCAAGCCAGTTCGCAAGCATTATTTTTAACGTTGCATGCAAAAATCCGAGGCTTACCCAGCCGAGAGCCGCGCTGCACATACCTGCGCCCGCCGCAATGGTTGTGCATACCGTGGTTGCCGTTGCGCATGCCGCCGACGCGGCAAGGGCAAGTGACGCAATCATAAAGGCGGTCTGAACGGCAAAGACGGCAACGAAGCAGATGCTTGATATCAGATTGATTTTTTCAACGATTTCATCAAACTTCTCTTCAAGTATTTCGGCGCTCGTTTTTCTGCCGATGGAGTTATTTGCTCCGCTCTTTCTTACCGCGTCCGACGTGTAGGCGAGATATGCGTTTTCAATGCCTTCATCGGAGGCTTCAAATATGGAAACACAGTCTTTTTTATTGTAACTTTTAATTGATTTTTTAACGTCGCTGATGGTTTCCGCCATCTCTTTGCTGCTTTGGTTTTCGCCGAGATTTGAAGCGGCGCCGAGGAATCCGATGGTTCTGATAAGACCGGCCTGTTCTTTACCCATGGCATCAATCAGCGGATAAAGCTGCATGATGTCAACTTCATCCGAGGTTTGAAGCCCCATGCTGATAATCCAGTCGCCGAGCTTTGTTTTTTCATCAACATTGTATTGATTGAGCGTTTCAAAAGCCGCAAGATAAAGCGCGTCGCCGTCTTCTATATCGAGGTTCTGCATCTCTTCCACCGCTTCATCTGCGGAGATATCGTTATCAATATCAACAATATTTGCAAGGCTGCCGCCGTTATATTCGGGATTTCTTTCCCGGGCATTCTGACAGAGAGTGGTGAAATCCTGAATCTGAGCGAAAACGTCTCTTGCTTCATCGTTATATATTCTGTGCAGTTCATTTTTTTCCGCGGTGGTAATATCGCTGTTATTGATAATATCCCACAGAGGATTATCGGCAAGAGCGTCTGCCCAGTTGAGAGTGTCGGGCTTATCCGACGCTCCGGCGGCTGCGGTCGTAAGCTCCACCGTGATCTCTTCTTCGGTTTCGCCGGATGCCTGCGCCGAAGTCTCCGCAGTTTCATCGGGATTTTCGCTATCGGTATCGGCGGCGGTTTCGGCGACGGTTTCCTCAGCGGGAGTCGAGGTTGTTTCTTCGGGAGCGTCATCGCCCGATATAACAGCCAAATTCTGAATAAGCTCCTCGTTTTGCTCACGAACGCTCAGTTCATTTTCAAAAGGAGCAACACCCGAATTAAGAAATACCATCACGGCGCTGAGAGTGCCGGCGCTTGATTTCACGACCATCTGGGTAAAGAAATCCGCATCGGCCTTGCCTTCAAGAATATAGTCGCCGAATTTCGTGTTTTCGTCGCCCACGTAAAACAGGTTAAGGCCGTCATAGGCGTCTTTAGCCTTTGGGCTGCCCGTGCGATAATTCTCCGCAAATTTCAATGCGGATTCATACATGGTCTGAGCCGTGCCGGCATTGGATTTTTTGAGATAATCTATCAGCTGGTTGTAGTTATAAAGGTAATAATCCCTGTCCATACCGAGCATACGTATATCGGTAATCGCCATATCGCGGTTGGTAGTGGTCTTGTAGCCGATATAAACGTAATTCTGAGCGGTTCCCTTGTTAAGGTCGTTGTCAACGAATATATAGCCGTCTTTTTCGCACTTTTTTCTGGCATCCGATGAGCCGCTGTCGGAATAAAAAAGCTTAACGTCGGAAAGGTAGTAAATTTCCTGCTGCGACTCTGCAAAAACCTCAATTGTGCCGATAAGCCCGGTGCAGAGCGCAAGAATAACGCAAATGAGGGATATAAAAATCTTTTTTGTCTTATTCGCTGTCATCTTCTGCACCTCCTGCTTTGGAATTTTTTCTCTTGATAATTATCGCTGCCGCCACGGCAATCAGAACCGCCGCCGGGAAGATGAAGCACATCACTTTGCCGCTGCTGAAAAGCGAAGCGATAACAGGCGTGTCAACGGTTTTTTCCGGATTGAACGAAACGGTTTTAACGTTTTCGATTTTGAGATATCTTGTCTGGTATTCGCTTATTTCCTTTGCGACCGTTTTGCTCTCGGCGTAAACGTATATTTCCGAGCCTTTGTAAAGCCCGGGGTTTGCGATGTAAGACTCCTTGCCGAGCATCACGTTGCCGCCGTTGCCGTCGCAGGTGTTTTCGTAAATATTGCACAGACCCTTTAAGCTGACAACGGCTTTATTCGCATAGATTGCTCCGCCGCCCGATTTTGCCCGGTTACCGGTGATTTTCACATCCGCGAGGCCGACGGAGGCTGTGTCTTTGTCTCCTGCATAAATCGCTCCGCCTTTGCCGAAGTCTGCGTGCTGACCCTGCATTTCGCAGGTGAGCAGCGTTACTTTTCCCTTGCCCTGAGCATAAATGCCGCCGCCGTTCTGCGCGGCGCTGTTGCCGGTGAAGGCGCATTCTCTGAACTCGCCGAGGCTGTTGTCGCTGCTTCCCACCCAGACGGCTCCGCCGTTTTGCGACGCGGAGTTTTCGATGAAATCGGATTTCACGGCGTAAGCGCTTGCTCCCTCAAGTATATAGATGCCCGCGCCCCACGCCGCCTTGTTTTGCTCAAAGGTACAGCCGCTCATATAAACGGGTTTTGCGCTGCTGTGAACGTATAACGCTCCGCCGTCGGTGCCGGCTGTATTATTTTTCAAAACAGTGCCGCTTATAATGAGCTCCGAATTGTTGTTGTTTATGATTGCGCCCGCCTTTTCGGGGCTGATATTATTGCTGAATTCCGAATCTTTGACGGCGCAGACGGAATAATAATTATTGTAAAGGCCGCCGACATGGCCGCTTGCGCTGTTGCCCGTTATCACGCAGTTTGTAATAACTGCCGTTGCCCTTTTAAAGTAAATGCCGCCGCCGTATTTTGCGGTGTTGCCTTTGACAACGCAGTTCTTTATGTAAAGGTCAGACTTTTCGTGGCCGTATATTCCTCCGCCGTCGGTGCCGGCTGAGTTGCCTGCAACAGTCATTTTATCGATAACCGCTTTGCAGTCGCCGTCAACGTAAATGCCGCCGCCGTAGTTGGCGTTGTTTTCTTTCAGAATACCGCCCGTGATTTCCAGCTTTGCGTTAAACCCGCCGTAGTTTCTGGTTAAAATTCCGCCGCCGTCTTTGCTCGCGCTGTTGCCTGTGACTGTGCCGCCCTTAAACACGAGCTCGCCGTGATTGCAGATGCCGCCGCCGTTAAC
>CAJOLX010000004.1 GCA_905235625.1 uncultured Clostridia bacterium | reverse complement strand
ATGCTGAACGATGCTGTCAAGAAAGGCGGCGTGATGGCTTCCGGCAACGTCGGCGGCCTCTCCGGAGCGTTCATACCCGTCACGGAAGACGCGGGCATGATAGACGCCGCAAGAGAGGGAGCGCTGACAATAACCAAGCTCGAGGCGATGACGGCTGTATGCTCCGTAGGCCTCGATATGATAAACATTCCCGGAGACACTCCGCCCGAAATCATTTCCGCGATAATAGCTGACGAGGCGGCGATAGGTATGGTCAATTCCAAAACGACCGCCGTGAGAGTGATACCCGCCATAGGCAAAAAGGTGGGCGAGGAGCTCAGCTTCGGCGGACTTCTCGGAGGAGGCCCCGTTATGCCCGTTTCCGAATATTCTCCGGCAAAATTCATAGCGAGGGGCGGAAGAATACCCGCTCCCATGCAGTCGCTCAAAAACTGATTTTATTCACCGGAAGGAGAGCGCCTATGCCTTCTAAGGACTCAAGAAACACTCAGGCAAAAATAGTCAACGCCGCGTGGAAGCTGTTTTACACAAAGGGCTACGAAAGCACCACGATTGACGAAATAGTGGAGGAATCCGGCACGTCGAGAGGCTCGTTTTATCATTATTTCAAAGGCAAGGACGAGCTGCTCAACACGCTTGCCGAGCTCTTTGACAACAAGTATTCCGAGCTTGAAGACGAGCTTGAAAAAGCGGGCGGCGCCTACGACAGGCTGCTGTTTCTCAACCACGAGCTTTTCTTCATGATAGAAAACTCCGTGCCGATGGATTTGCTCGCGCGCATGTATTCCGCTCAGCTCGTGTCGGGCTCCGGCAGAAATCTGCTTGACAGAAACAGAATTTATTTCAAGCTCCTTCGCCGCATAGTGGCAAAGGGAATGGAAGACGGAGAGTTTGACGCGTCCCTTTCGGTAAACGAAGTGGTCAAGGCTTACGCCATGATGGAGAGAGCGATGATAAGCGACTGGTGCCTTTCAAACGGCGAATACTCCCTCGTCAGAGAGAGCGAAAACACTTTGCCGAGGCTTTTGAAGGGCTATATAAATGAAAAGTAAGATTTAATATAAGGCAAGTTCTCAATAAAAAAACAGGGTCCGGCTTTTTCCGCACCCTGTTGATTTTTATGTGAGCGTTCGCTTATTTGAGCGAGTTTACTATTTCCTGAGTATCTCTTGCGATAACGAGCTCTTCGTTTGTGGGAATTACAAACATTTTCACCTTTGAGCCCGGCACGGAGATTTCAACCTCTTCGCCTCTGATGTGGTTCTTTTCCTCATCAATATCGGTGCCGAGGAATTTGATTTTTTCAGCAACTCTCGTTCTGTATTGCGGGTTGTTTTCGCCTATGCCGCCCGTGAATACAACGGCGTCAAGGCCGCCCATCGCGGCTGCGTATCCGCCGATATATTTAACGAGCTGATGGCACAGCATGCTCTCAACGAGCATCGCTCTTTCGTCGCCCTGCTTTGCTCTGTTTTCTATGGTTCTGTTATCCGAAGTGCCGGCTATGCCGAGCATACCGCTCTTTTTATTCATGAGCGAATCCATTTCGTCGGGTGAAAGATTGCGCGATTTCATCACGGTGGTCACGATAGCGGGGTCAACCGTGCCGCATCTCGTGCCCATTATGATGCCCTCAAGAGGAGTAAGACCCATTGAGGTGTCAAGGCACTTGCCGTCCTGAACCGCTGAGATGGAGGAGCCGTTGCCGAGGTGGCAGGTAACTATTTTGGTGCCTTCCGCCTTGCCGCCGAGCAGCTCTATGCATCTGCCCGAAACGTATCTGTGGCTCGTGCCGTGGAAGCCGTATTTGCGAACGCCGTCTTTCTCATAGAATTCATAAGGAAGAGCGTACATATAAGCGTAATCCGGCATTGTCTGATGAAATCCGGTGTCAAAAACCGCGACCTGAGGCACGTTCATTATCTTTTCGCACGCCTCTATGCCCTTGAGGTTTGCGGGATTGTGGAGAGGGCCGAATTTAAAGCACTTTTTGATAGCCGCTTTTACTTCGGGAGAAACGAGCACCGAGGAGGAGAATTCCTCCGCGCCGTGGAGCACTCTGTGGCCTACCGCGCCTATTTCGTCCATTGACTCTATAACGCCGTTTTCTTTGCTCACGAGGGTGTCGAGCACTATCTGTATCGCTGCGCCGTGGTCTGCCATTTCGCAGGGCTTGTCTTTGATATTTTTGCTTTCGTCTGCGGGAACCTTGTGCGTGAAGGCGGCGTTGGAGTCGCCTATCTGCTCGCAGATACCTTTGGCGAGGAGCTTCTCGCCCTCCATATCGATGAGCTGATATTTGAGCGATGAGGAGCCGCAGTTGATAACGAGAATTTTCATAGATTGTCACTCCGGATTTCAAATTTTGCTTGAAGTAGCTGTCTGACCGTACTATTATATACCTGTGTGAAGAAATTTGCAAGTATTATGAGGATGATAAAGTGATGAAAATTGCCGCCGTAATATGCGAATTCAATCCCTTTCACAACGGCCACGCCGCTCTTGCCGCAATGGCGAGGGAGGAGGGCTTTGACTGCGTTGTGGGAATAATGAGCGGAAATTACGTTCAGAGAGGGGAGCCTGCGATAATGCCGGTGACTCCGAGAATAACCACCGCTCTCAAAAACGGATACGACGTTATCATACGGCTTCCGGTAAGCGGCAGCGTGTCGGGAGCCGAGGGCTTTGCGCGCGCCGGAGTGTATCTTGCCGATTCTCTCGGCTGCGTTGACAGCCTGTTTTTTGCCTCCGAATGCGCCGACACGGAGCTTCTCAAAAAAGCGGCTTCGATTATAGATTCCCCGGAAACCGACGCATTGATTAAAACGGAGCTTGAAAAGGGAGTGACTTACGCGGCGGCGAGAGAGAGCGCCGTCAGAAGCATAAGCCCCCGATGCGCCGACGCGCTCAAAGAGCCTAATAACATTCTCGGCGTTGAATATATACGCGCCTTAAACCGCATCGGTTCCGCCGTTGAGCCGCGCGCTGTTAAAAGGCTCGGTCCGGGTCACGGCGACGGCACCGCAGAGGGCAGTTTCGCGAGCGCTTCCGAGATACGCAGGTGCATTATTTCGGGTGAAGAGTGGGAAAAATTCACGCCCGATGACAACGGTTACGGCTCTTTGAATTTAGTTGATATGCACAAATACGAAACAGCCGTTTTGTATAAGCTGCGAACAGCTTCTGCCGAAGAGCTTCGCTCTCTGCCCGACGTTTCGGAGGGGCTTGAAAACAGAATGCTCTCCGCCGCTCAAAACGCGGTTTCGCTTGAAGAATTTTATTCGCTCGTAAAAACGAAGAGGTACACCCACGCGAGAATAAGAAGAGCGGCGCTTTGCGCTCTGCTCGGCATCACGGCGGGGGATGCGCGCGAGGAGCCGTCTTACATACGCATTCTCGGCTTTAACGAGACGGGAGCGCAGGCAGTGAAGGCGATAAAAAAGAGCGCGAGCCTGCCCGTAATGTCAAAAACAGCCGACATAAAAGACTTTTCCGAGAGGGCAAAGAAGGCGTTTGAGCTCGAATGCAGGGCGTCCGATATCTATTCTCTGCTCTTGACGGAGCCCCTTCCGTGCGGCGAAGAAAGGCGCTTTACGGTAAAAAAAGCTTTGTGATTTTCTACAAAGTTTTAAAATTTTTCGGCGAAAAGCTGTGCAAATTTAATAAAAATATAGAAATCAAATTTTCTCAAATATATTTTTCTTGACTTTTATATATAGAGCGGTTATAATTTCAGCCTGTTTAATGTGGAATTTACCGCCCTATTTTTTTATATATAGAAGCGGTGTTCCGAACGGAAATTATTGAACGGAGGATTATCAGATGCTCAAAGTGAAGCCCGTTACAAGAGGAAGCTGCACACGCATGAGCTTCGGCAAGATCAACGAGGTCATGGATATGCCCAACCTGATAGAGATTCAGAAGTCTTCCTATCGTTGGTTCATTGAAAAAGGCCTTAAAGAGGCGTTCCGCGACATGGAGGATATCACGGATTTCTCCGGAAACCTCGTTTTGACTTTTGTCGATTATCGTTTCGACGATAAGCCCAAATACAGCGTGCGCGAGTGCAAGGAAAGAGACACGACCTACGCCGCTCCTTTGCGTGTAACCGCCCGTCTTCAGAATAAAGCCACCGGCACCATCAAGGAGTCGGAGATTTACATGGGCGATTTCCCGATCATGACAGAAAGCGGCACGTTCGTTATAAACGGCGCGGAAAGAGTCATAGTTTCTCAGCTCGTTCGTTCCCCCGGCGTCTATTTCGACATGGCCCATGACAAGACCGGTAAGGAGCTGTTTACCAGCACCATCAACCCCAACAGAGGCGCCTGGCTCGAGTATGAAACCGACGTAAACGACGTTTTTTACGTCAAAATAGATAAAAACAAGAAAATTTTAATATCCACCTTCGTTCGGGCTCTCGGTCTCAGCTCCAACGCAGACATCAGAGAGTTCTTCGGCAACGACGAAAAGATGGAAGCGACCCTCGAAAAGGACGAAACCAAGAATACCGAAGAAGCCCTTATGGAAGTATTCAAGAAGATGCGTCCCGGCGAGCCCGTCACTCTCGACGTTGCAAGGCAAAATCTCGACGGCCTGTTCTTTGACGAGCACAGATACGATATTTCGAGAGTCGGCCGCTATAAGTACAACAAGAAGCTCGCTCTCAGAAACCGTTTGCCCGGCTGCGTGCTTGCCGAGCCCGTCGTGAGCGAAAAAACCGGCGAGCTGCTTGCCGAAGCGGGCGAAACCGCCGACAGAGCTATGGCCGATTTATTTGAGAACCACGGCGTGTGGAAGGTAAACGTTCAGTGCGACGACGGCTCCGTAATCAGCGTGGTTTCCAACCGCATGGTAGATCCTCTCGTTCTTCTTCCCGAGGGCTTCACCCGCGAGGAGCTTGAAGAGATAGCAATAGGCGAAAAGGTGAGATACAGCGTGCTTGTCGACCTTATTGAGCAGGTCGGCGAAGATAAGGACGCTCTCATCGCCGCTCTCAGAGAAAACTGCGACGAGCTTATCCCTAAGCACATCATAAGAGATGACATTTACGCCTCCGTTAACTACGTAAACTGTCTTACCAAGCGCATAGGCAATATAGACGATATAGACCATCTGGGCAACAGACGTATCCGTTCCGTCGGCGAGCTGCTCCAGAATCAGTTTAAAATCGGTCTTTCGAGAATGGAAAAGGTCGTTAAGGAGAGGATGAACATCCAGGCTCAGGAGGATGACGAGAAAATCACTCCTCAGACCCTCATCAACATCCGCCCCGTGACCACCGCCATTCGCGAGTTCTTCGGCTCTTCGCCTCTTTCACAGTTCATGGACCAGGCGAACCCGCTTGCGGAGCTCACTCACAAGCGCCGTATTTCCGCTCTCGGCCCCGGCGGTCTTTCAAGAGACAGAGCCGGATTCGAGGTGCGTGACGTTCACTACACGCATTACGGCAGAATGTGCCCCATAGAGACCCCCGAAGGTCCCAACATCGGCCTTATCTCATACCTTGCTTCTTTCGCGAGAATCAACAGCTACGGCTTCATTGAGGCTCCTTACAGAAAGATAGACAAGGAAACCGGCGTCGTGCTTGACGAGGTTGAGTACATGACCGCCGACACCGAAGACGATTACATCGTAGCTCAGGCCAACGAGCCTCTTGACGAAAACAGCAGGTTTGTAAACACCAAGATCGCCGCGAGATACAGAGACGGCTTCCTCGAAACCGACCCCTCCAACGCGGACTACATGGACATTTCGCCCAAGATGGTTGTTTCCGTTGCGACCGCTATGATTCCGTTCCTTGAAAACGACGACGCGAACCGCGCTCTGATGGGCTCCAACATGCAGAAGCAGGCAGTGCCTCTTCTCAAAACAGAAGCTCCTCTCGTGGGCACCGGCATGGAATACAAAGCAGCCGTTGACTCGGGCGTTTGCGTTCTCGCGCGCAAGGGCGGCGTTGTGACCAAGGTCAGCGCAGACAGCATTGAGATACTCGAGGACGGCGGCGAAAAGCACACCTACGAGGTCATCAAATTCATGCGCTCCAACCAGGCGACCTGCAACAACCAGAGACCCATCGTTTCGGTCGGTCAGAGAGTTGAAGAGGGCGAAGTTATCGCAGACGGCCCCGCAACCGAAAACGGCGAAGTCGCTCTGGGCAAAAACGCTCTCATAGGCTTCATGACCTGGGAAGGCTACAACTACGAAGACGCCGTTCTCATCAACGAAAAAATCGTTCGCGACGACGTTTACACCTCAATACATATTGAAGAGTATGACACCGAGGCAAGAGACACTAAGCTCGGCCCTGAAGACATCACGAGAGATATTCCCAACACCGGTGAAGACGCTCTCGCAAACCTTGACGAAAACGGCATCATCCGCATCGGCGCGGAGGTTCGCTCCGGCGACATACTCGTAGGTAAGGTTACGCCCAAGGGCGAAACCGAAATGACTCCCGAGGAAAGGCTCCTTCACGCCATATTCGGCGAAAAAGCGAAGGAAGTCAGAGACACCTCCCTCAGAGTGCCTCACGGCGAATACGGCGTTGTCGTTAACGTTGAGGTGTTCACGAAGGAAAACAGCGACGAGCTTTCCCCCGGCGTCAACAAAGTAGTTCGCTGCTACATCGCTCAGAAGCGTAAGCTTTCCGTGGGCGACAAGATGGCGGGCCGTCACGGCAACAAGGGCGTTGTTTCGAGAATTCTTCCTCAGGAGGATATGCCCTTCCTTCCCGACGGCACCCCGCTTGACATAGTGCTTAACCCCCTCGGCGTTCCCTCCCGAATGAATATCGGTCAGGTGCTCGAGGTTCACCTCGGCCTTGCCGCGAAGCAGCTCGGCATAAAGGTTATGACCCCCGTTTTCGACGGCGCGCATGAGAGCGACATTCTCGACGCTTTCGAAGAGGCGAACAATAAGCTCGTTGCGGACGCCAAAGCCGAAGCAGAGGCAAAAGGCGAGGAATTTGACGAAAGCAAGGTTTACAAGATCGACCAGACCGGCAAGACGGTGCTTTACGACGGCAGAACGGGCAGAAAATTCGACAACCCCGTAACGGTCGGCGTAATGTATTACCTCAAGCTGCACCACCTTGTTGACGATAAGATACACGCCCGTTCGACCGGCCCGTATTCGCTCGTTACCCAGCAGCCTCTCGGCGGTAAAGCCCAGTTCGGCGGCCAGCGTTTCGGCGAAATGGAAGTTTGGGCTCTCGAGGCTTACGGCGCGGCTTACACGCTGCAGGAGATACTCACCGTTAAGTCCGACGACACCGTGGGCAGAGTTGACACTTACGAAGCGATAGTCAAGGGCAACAACATCCCGACTCCCGGCACTCCCGAGGCGTTCAAGGTGCTCGTTAAAGAGCTGCAGTCGCTTGCGCTCGACATCAAAGTGCTCGACTTCGAGGGCGAGGAGATTGACCTGAGAACCTCTTTCGACGGTGAATACACTCAAACTTCGGAAGACGCCAAAGACGCCATGCAGACCGTCAACGACGTTGAAGGAAACGACGGATTTGACATTGACGAGGAAAGCCTTGATAACGACATCTGGGAAGGCAGAGACTCCGACGAATCCGATGATGACAGCTCCGAGCTTTACTCCGCCGTTCAAGGCATGCTGACCGACGAAGACGACGACGGAGACTACGGCATCGATTTCGGATCGGAATCCGAAGAAGATTATTGATAACGGCACCGCTGAATATTTAACGGAAGGGGCATCGTTTAATGGAAAACGTTGAAAATAAAAATAATCTCACATTCGAATCCATAAAAATCGGTCTCGCTTCGCCCGACACCATCAGAGGATGGTCTTACGGCGAGGTCAAAAAGCCGGAAACAATAAACTACAGAACCCTCAAGCCCGAGAAGGACGGCCTGTTTTGCGAAAAGATTTTCGGGCCTACCAAGGACTGGGAATGCCACTGCGGCAAATATAAAAAGGTTAAATATAAGGGCAAGGTGTGCGAGCGCTGCGGCGTTGAAATCACCAAAGCCAAGGTGCGCCGTGAAAGAATGGGCCACATAGAGCTTGCCTGCCCCGTGTCGCACATCTGGTATTTCAAGGGCATACCCTCGAGAATGGCCATTATTCTCGACATCAACAACAAAGACCTTGAAAAGGTGCTTTATTACGCAAAGCACATAGTCATCGACCCCGGCGACACTCCGCTCGAAAAGGGCCAGACCCTTGACGAAAAGGACTACGAGGAATATCGCCTGAGATATGAAGACGATTTCAAAGCCGGCATGGGCGCCGAAGCCATCAAAGAGCTGCTTTCCGAGATAGACCTCGAAGAGCTCTCGGCTTCTCTCAAGGAAGAGCTCGAAAACGCTTCTTCGCAAAAGAAAGTGAAGCTCCTCAAGAGGCTCGAGGTTGTTGAATCATTCAGACTTTCCGGCAACAGACCGGAGTGGATGATACTTGACGTTATACCGGTTATCCCGCCGGAGCTTCGCCCCATGGTGCAGCTCGAGGGCGGCAGATTTGCCACGAGCGACCTCAATGACCTTTACAGGCGCGTTATAAACAGAAACAACCGTCTTACAAAGCTCATTGAGCTCGGCTCACCCGACATCATTATAAGGAACGAAAAGAGAATGCTTCAGGAAGCCGTTGACGCCCTTATCGACAACGGCAGAAGAGGCAGACCCGTTACCGGACCGAGCAACAGGCCTCTCAAATCTCTTTCCGATATGCTTAAGGGTAAGCAGGGACGTTTCAGACAGAACCTTCTGGGCAAGCGTGTTGACTATTCCGGCCGTTCCGTTATAGTCGTCGGCCCCGAGCTTAAGCTCTATCAGTGCGGCCTGCCCAAGGAAATGGCGCTTGAGCTGTTTAAGCCCTTCATTATGAAGCGCCTTGTTGAAACCGAAAAAGCGGGCAATGTAAAGTCCGCGAGGAAGATGGTCGAGAGAGCAAATCCCGAGGTTTGGGACGCTCTCGAGGTAGTTATCAAAGACCATCCCGTTATGCTCAACCGCGCCCCCACGCTTCACAGACTGGGCATCCAGGCGTTTGAGCCCGTGCTGGTAGAGGGCAGAGCCATAAAGCTCCATCCCCTTGTGTGTACCGCTTTCAACGCCGACTTCGACGGCGACCAGATGGCTGTTCACGTGCCTCTTTCGGCTGAGGCGCAGGCAGAGGCAAGATTCCTTATGCTGGCCGCCAACAACCTGCTCAAGCCTTCGGACGGCAAGCCCGTTACCGTGCCCACGCAGGATATGATACTCGGATCTTATTATCTGACCATGGTCAACGACAATAACCCCGAGAATTCGGATTATAACCCCGAAAATCCCTGCGAGCCCGGCGCTCCTCTTGAAGTAAGGGACGACAACGGAGACGTAAAGCTTCTTTACAAGACCTTCGGCTCTGTTGACGAGGCTACGATGGCTTATGAAGAAGGCGACATCGGCCTTCACGTTCATATCAGAATCCGCATGACAAAGGAGTTTAACGGCAACACCATCAGCTCCCTTGTCACCACCACCCTCGGCAAGGTCATATTCAACGACCCCATTCCGCAGGATCTCGGATTTATCGACAGAAGCAAGCCCGAAAATATGTTCACGCCCGAAATTGACGAGCTCGTCAATAAGAAGGTGCTCGGCAAGCTTATCGACCGCTGCATCAAGGTTCACGGCACTTCCGTTTCCGCTCAGGTGCTCGATAAGATTAAGGCTCAGGGCTATAAATATTCCACCTGCAGCGGCCTTACCGTTGCCGTTTGCGACGCCACCATACCGGAGTCCAAGTGGGATATCATCAAAGAAGCCGACGAAAGAGTTGCCGAGATCAACAGAAGATATCAGAGAGGCTTCACCACCGATGAGGGCCGTTCAAAAGCCGTTATTAAAGTTTGGGAAGACACCACGCAGTGCGTTTCCGACGAGCTTAAAGCGGGCTTCAATCAGTTCAACCCCATCAACATCATGCTTGCGTCCGGCGCCCGCGGCAACGACTCTCAGCTGCGTCAGCTTGCCGGTATGCGCGGACTTATAGCGAACACCTCCGGTAAGGTTATTGAAATACCCATCAGAGCCAACTACCGTGAAGGTCTTAACATTCTTGAATATTACATTTCCGCCCGCGGCGCCCGTAAAGGACTTGCCGATACCGCTCTTCGTACCGCGGACTCCGGTTATCTTACCCGCCGACTCGTTGACGTTTCTCAAGACGTTATCATCCGCGAGGAAGACTGCCACTGCGCCGACGGCACCTACGTTTACGATATATTCGACGACGAGAAGAAGAAGGATTCCAGAAGAATAGTTTCTCTCGAGGAGAGACTTTCGGGCAGATTCCTGCTTGAAGACTACGTTGACGAAGAAACCGGCGAGCTTATCGCGAGCAAAGACGTTATGCTTGACGACGAAACCGCCAACAAGGTTGCTTCTTCCGTTCGCCGCGTTCACGACAATAAGGTAGCGAAGGGAGAAATCCCCGACAGCGAGAAAGCAAAGATCAAGATAAGATCTCTTCTTTCCTGCGAATCTCAGCACGGCGTGTGCATTAAGTGCTACGGTAAAAACCTTGCTACGGGCAACCCCGTAACGGTGGGCGAGGCCGTAGGCATCATAGCCGCTCAGTCAATAGGCGAGCCCGGCACACAGCTTACGATGAGAACCTTCCACACCGGCGGCGCCGCCGACCAGTCCGATATCACTTCCGGTCTTCCGAGAGTTGAGGAGCTGTTTGAGGCGCGCAGACCCAAGGTGCTCGCAATCATGAGCGAGCTCGACGGCGTGGTAAGCATAAGGAAGATAAAGAATTCCGACCACATCGTTGTTACCGCGGACGACGGCACCGAAAAGGCTTACCTCATCCCTTACGGCTTCAAGAAGAGAGTTATGGAAGGCGACAGAGTTTCCGTGGGCGACAGGCTCACCGAAGGCGCTCAGAACCCCCACGACATTCTCGCCATTCTCGGCGTTGAAGCGGTGCACGACTACCTCATCAGAGAAGTTCAGAGCACCTACCGTCAGCAGGGCGTTGACATTAACGATAAGCATATCGAGGTTATCGTTCGTCAGATGATGAGAGAGGTCAAGATTACCGAGCCCGGCGACACCAGATTCCTGCCCGACGCAATAGTTGAGAAGCAGGAGTTTGCGAGAGAGAACGAAAGAGTCACGGCAGAAGCTGAGGCAAACGGCAAAGAGCCCGTTCTCGCTCAGTGCGTGCCCACTCTTATGGGTATCACCAAGGCTTCTCTCGCAACGGAGTCGTTCCTTTCCGCAGCGTCATTCCAGGAGACCACCAAGGTGCTCACCGACGCGGCTATCAAGGGCAAGACCGACCACCTGATAGGTCTTAAAGAAAACGTTATCATAGGCAAGCTTTTGCCCTCCGGCACCGGCATGAAGTGCTACAGCGACGTTCAGATTTATCAGGCGGACCCCACTGTTAAAATCAGCGAAAATCTTGACTGATTTTTGTTGAAACTGTTGACAAACAAGCATTCTTTGTGCTAAAATATTTTTCCGCAGTGTCACGGGGCTCCCTCTTTTGAGCCGAGCCCCTGCACATAAAAATTTTTCAAGAAAGGAGAGAAAACATTGCCTACCTTTAATCAGCTCGTTCGTAACGGAAGGCAGACTCTGGAAAAGAAGCCCAAGGCTCCCGCTCTTTCAAAAGGACTCAACTCCAAAAAGAACATTCAGACTATCCAGAATTCGCCTCAGAAGCGCGGCGTTTGCACGGCAGTTAAAACGACTACCCCCAAGAAGCCGAATTCCGCTCTTCGTAAGATTGCCAGAGTTCGTTTAACAAACGGCATTGAGGTCACCACTTACATCCCCGGCGTAGGCCACAACCTTCAGGAGCACTCCGTAGTGCTTATCCGCGGCGGCCGTGTAAGAGACCTTCCCGGTGTGCGTTACCACATCATCCGCGGCACCCTTGACACTCAGGGCGTTACCGGCAGAATGCAGGCTCGTTCCAAGTACGGCGCAAAGCGTCCGAAGGCAAAGAAGTAAGCCGCATTATTTTCAAGACAAATCTTCTTGCAGGCTGATTTATTTCAACCAATGCAGTGTATATATATTACCTAATATGTATGCCTCTGCGTTGGCGCCACGAGAGATTGTCACTCGAGTACCTATGATATCATTACTATGAAGGAGGGAAGCGACGTGCCAAGAAGAGGCAAAATAGCAAAACGTGAGGTTTTGCCCGATCCTCTGTATAACTCCACCCTTGTTACTCGCCTGATAAACAACGTTATGCTTGACGGCAAAAAGGGTGTTGCTCAGAAGATCGTTTACGAAGCTTTCGACATTATCAAAGACAAGACCGGCAAGGAACCCCTCGAGGTTTTCGAAGAGGCAATGGAAAACGTTATGCCCGTTCTCGAGGTTAAGGCTCGCCGAGTAGGCGGCGCCACTTACCAGGTTCCCATGGAGGTTCGCCCCGAGAGAAGGACGACCCTCGGACTTCGCTGGATAACGACCTATGCCCGCGCTCGTTCCGAGAGAACGATGAAGGAAAGGCTTGCCAACGAAATCATGGATGCCGTCAACCAGACCGGTTCGGCATTCAAGAAGCGCGAAGATACCCACAAGATGGCAGAAGCGAACAAGGCTTTCGCACATTTCAGATGGTAATTTTTTCGGCTTAATTTTATTTATTGCTCATTTAACAAAGATACGGAGGAAAATATGCCAAGGCAGGTTTCACTTGAAAAAACAAGAAATATAGGCATCATGGCACACATCGACGCGGGTAAGACTACCACCACCGAGAGAATTCTTTTCTACACGGGAAAGACTCATAAAATCGGTGAAACGCACGACGGCGCCGCCACGATGGACTTTATGGAGCAGGAGCAGGAGAGAGGCATCACCATCACCTCCGCCGCTACCACCTGCTTTTGGAAGGAACACCGTATCAACATTATCGACACCCCGGGTCACGTGGATTTCACCGTTGAGGTTGAGCGCTCCCTGAGAGTGCTTGACGGCTCCGTAACCGTGCTTTGCGCGAAGGGCGGAGTTGAGCCTCAGAGCGAAACCGTTTGGAGACAGGCCGACAAATACAAGGTGCCCAGAATGGTTTATATAAACAAGATGGACATCATGGGAGCGGACTTTTATCACGTTGTTGACATGATGAAAGACAGGCTCAAGTGCAACGCCGTGCCCATTCAGCTTCCTATCGGCAAGGAGTCCGATTTTGAAGGAATTATCGACCTTGTAACGATGAAGGCTTATTATTACAGGGATGACCTCGGAGTCGATATAGAGGTAACGGATATTCCCGAGGATATGAGGGAATTGGCTGAGCAGTATCGCACCGAAATGGTGGAGCACGTTGCCGAGCAGGACGACGCTCTTCTCGAGAAGTATCTTGAAGGTCAGGAGCTTACGATTGAAGAGATTAAGGGCTGCATAAGAAAGGCGACTATCGCAAACCACATGGTGCCCGTTACCTGCGGCACATCTTACCGCAACAAGGGCGTTCAGCTGCTGCTTGACGCAGTGGTCGATTATATGCCCGCCCCCACCGACGTGCCCGCCATCACAGGCGTTAACCCCAAGACCGATGAGGAAGAGGTAAGGCATTCGTCGGATTCAGAGCCGTTTTCGGCTCTCGCTTTCAAAATCACAACCGACCAGTTCGTGGGCAAGCTCTGCTTCTTCAGAGTTTACTCCGGCACGGTCGAAACCGGTAGCACCGTTTATAACTCCACCAAGGGCGTAAACGAGAGGATGGGACGCATCCTTCAGATGCACGCCAATCACCGTGAAGACATCACGTGCTGCTATGCAGGCGACATTGCCGCGTGCGTCGGCGTTAAGCAAACCACCACAGGCGACACTCTTTGTGACCAGAGGCACCCGATAATTCTTGAATCCATGGAATTCCCCGAGCCGGTTATAAGAGTTGCCATAGAGCCCAAAACCAAGGCAGGCCAGGAAAAGATGAGCATCGCTCTCGCTAAGCTTGCCGAGGAAGACCCCACCTTCAAGTGCTACACCGATGAAGAAACGGGTCAGACCATTATAGCGGGTATGGGCGAGCTCCATCTGGAGATTATTGTGGACAGAATGCTGCGTGAATTCCACGTAGAGGCCAACGTCGGCAAGCCGCAGGTCGCTTATCGCGAAACTATCACTCAGGCAGCCGAATCGGATACCAAATATGCCCGTCAGTCAGGCGGTAAGGGTCAGTACGGCCACGTTAAAATCAGAATTGAGCCCAACCCCGAAAAGGGTTATGAGTTTGTCAATGAGATCGTCGGCGGCGCGATACCCAAAGATTATTTCAACGCTATCGAAGCGGGCATTAAGGGCGCAATGCTCTCCGGTACCCTTGCGGGCTACAACGTTGTGGACGTTAAGGTAACTCTTTACGACGGCTCTTATCACGAGGTCGACTCTTCCGAAATGGCGTTTAAGATTGCCGCTTCAATGGCATTCAAAGACGCGATGAAGAAGGCTGCTCCCGTACTCATGGAGCCCATTATGAAGACTTCCATCATCGTGCCGGATGAGTATATCGGCGACGTTATCGGCGACGTAAACTCACGCCGCGGCATGATTCAGGGCCAGGAGTCCAGGACCGGCGCCACTCAGATAGACGCCAACATTCCGCTTTCCAACATGTTCGGCTACGCAACCGCCCTCAGGTCAAAAACTCAGGGTAGAGGCCAATACGTTATGGAGCCCAGCCACTACACGCAGGTGCCCAAATCCATCGCCGACAAGATAGTAAGCGACAAATAATACCCCATTGTGAAAAAATGCTTGAAATTTCAAGCAATTCTTGCTAAAATAAACGTATGCGTGTGCATACAATATTGCTTTAAGTAAAAAGGGAGGATAACTTCAATGGCAAAAGAAAAATTTAACCGTAACAAACCCCACGTAAATATCGGTACCATCGGTCACGTTGACCATGGTAAGACCACCCTCACTGCCGCTATCACCAAGACCCTTGCTATGAAGGGCGGCGCTCAGTTTGTAGACTATGCTAATATCGATAAGGCTCCCGAAGAGAGAGAGCGCGGCATCACCATTAACACCGCTCACGTTGAATATGAGACCGATGCTCGTCACTATGCTCACGTTGACTGCCCGGGCCACGCCGACTACATCAAAAACATGATCACCGGCGCTGCTCAGATGGATGGCGCTATCCTTGTTATCGCCGCCACCGACGGCCCCATGGCTCAGACCAAAGAGCACCTTCTTCTTGCCCGCCAGGTTGGCGTGCCCAAGATTATCGTTTACATGAACAAGGTTGACCAGGTTGACGATCCCGAGCTCCTTGAGCTTGTTGAGATGGAAATCAGAGAGACCCTCGCCGAGTACGAATTCGATGAGGACGCTCCCATCATTAAGGGCTCTGCTCTTCAGGCTCTCAACTACAACGGCGGCGACGTTAACGCTCCCGAGCTTGCTTCCATCTGGGAGCTCATGGAAGCTGTTGACACCTACATTCCCACTCCCGACCGTAAAGCTGACCTTCCCTTCCTTATGCCTGTTGAGGACGTATTCACCATCACCGGCCGCGGCACCGTTGCCACCGGCAGAGTTGAGCGTGGACAGCTTAAGACCGGCGAAGAAGTTGAAATCGTTGGCCTTACCGATGAGAAGAGAAAGACCGTTGTTACCGGTATCGAAATGTTCAGAAAGATCCTCGACTATGCCGAGGCAGGCGACAACATCGGCACTCTTCTTCGCGGCATCCAGAGAAACGAGATCGAGCGCGGCCAGGTTCTTGCTAAGCCCGGTTCAATCAACCCCCACACCAAGTTCGTTGGCCAGGTTTACGTTCTGACCAAGGAAGAGGGCGGCCGTCATACTCCCTTCTTCAACAACTATCGTCCTCAGTTCTATTTCAGAACCACCGACGTTACCGGCGTTATCTCTCTTCCCGAAGGCACCGAGATGTGCATGCCCGGTGATAACGTTGATATGAAGGTTGAGCTTATCACCCCCATCGCTATTGAAAAGGGTCTTCGTTTCGCTATTCGTGAAGGCGGCAGAACCGTTGGTTCAGGCGTTGTTATCGAGATCGACGAATAATTAAATTTTTCCAAAGCACTTTGAGGCAGCCGCAAGGCTGCCTCTTTTGTATAATCGGGACGAGGGTGCGGCGGTTCGCCCCCGTCTTGGAGAGGGCCAACCATACTACTCCGTTGCTTTAAGAAAACCGCCTTTAAATATAGTAAGCGCTAACTGTAATCTTCTCTTCTTGTTACCGCTTGCAAGGGCTGCCGTATTAAGATGAAGACGCCGTTTTCTCCGTCCGTAGACAGTGCTGTTGCACGGCAAGGACGGAAAAATGGCGAAAAGCAAAAAAATATAAATTAACGAGCATATAGATTTCGGAGAAAAGAAAAGCAAGGCGCGAGGTATAATTTTCGCACCTTGCTATTCTTATTCATATTCTTTTTTTGCTTTGTTCTTCGCTTAATACGGAAGCCCAAAGTCGTGCATCAATCGGAGAGGAAAGCAGCTATATCTTCATATACCTCTTCCGCATACATTTCTTCCAGCACGCAGTGCTTCATTTCGGGGTAAGATACCGAAAAAACGTGCCTGTAGCCGTCACGCTTTAGGTAATTCACAGTCCTCTGCATCTGTTTCGGCGCGCCGCATTTGTCAAGCGCTCCGCAGGCGATGAGAATTCTGAGGTCGGGATTTTCACAGGTGTGGATCGGCGCCTGGGTTGCGAGAAAAGAAGCGTCCGCGGCGGCATAAATCGTGCCGTTAGTCAGCATGCAGTTTTGAACGAGCGGGTCGTTAACGTATTCCGACACGGCAGTGTAGTTTGTAAAAAGATAATTTTCGCTCGGTCTGTTTGCCCTTGCAGCCAAATGCCCGTTTGCAGTGATATCCTTGTGAAGGCTTGCGGAAAAAGCGCAATAGCTGCGCCTTATGCGGCTGAGGCGCGACGGAGCCCACGCGCCCGTGAGCACGGCTTTTTTAATCAGCTTGTCGTGGTCTTTGAGGTAGAGCCTTGCAATCATTGAGCCCTGAGAATCGCCGAGCAAATAAACGTCTTTGCCGGGGTAGTTTTCATTTATATAACCGGTCACGAGAACCTGGTCGTTCAAAAGCTCCTGCGCAGAGCCGACGTGGCCCGCAAAATATTTGGCGTTTACGCTTTCGCCGTGACCGCGAAGGTCTGTTATAACAGTTGTATATCCCTTTGAGAGCAGAAACTCAGCCAAACGGTAATAACGCTCCTTGTGCCCTTTAAAGGCGTGAACGATTTGAACGACCGCCGAAGCGTTTTCCGCCTCAAAAACGGAGCCGCTTAAAACGAGGCCGTCGGCGGTTTCCAAAGTGAATGATTTCATAAATTTACCTCCGTTATCGCCGTTATTTTATCATATTGAGGAATTATCCGTCAAGAGGATTTAAAGCGTCTGACGGACACAACAAATAGCAAATATAAATCTAAATCAGAAAAATAAACCCCATATTTTGTGATTTTTCGTCATTTTTTTCAAAAAAGTCTTGATTTTTTTTATGTTTCATATTAGAATACAATGGATAAACAATATATCGTGCTCATTGCACCCTGAAATCACAATTTGTGGTAAGGAGGTCTGATATATAGTATTTTGGCTCTGTCGCTGCACAATTTAATATCTTTTAAAACACATTCCCGTGTTCGAATCGGCAAAATGGCTATCGGTTTCGCTTAAATGATAACACTTCTTCAACATTTACCATATTATCAGCCTTAATTGACTGAATTTATTTTGCTCACAACATCGGGCGGTCGTGGAAAGCTGCCCGAAACATTTTTCCGATATCGATATCTGAAAAAATATTCGCTATACGGATATTTGAAGGGAATGATACACACGAAAAAACTCATTGCAGTAGTTTTAGCACTTGTATTAGCCTTTTCTTGCTCTGCAATAGCTTTTGCAAAAATGGAAACTGTTACTGAAACGGATGGATCTACATGGTATCATTGTACAGACTGTGACAGGTCATATGACAATATCACTGATTACAATGCCCATATTGACATTTATCATCCGGTTACAAATCCCACAGTAACGGTAAAAGAGTATATTTGCCCCGGCTGCGGCAAAATTTACTATGATATAGAGAGCTACAATGAGTGCCTTGCAAGCCATAACTATGGCATTGACACTCACTATTGGTCCTATATCGGTAAAACTATTCCCGAGCTTGTTGACAATCTCAGGAATTACTTTGTCGGGAGCCAGACGCAGAATCTCATCTTCGATGTTCTTTACAAGTTCCTTGACTATTTCTATATGTTCGTTGACGCGTTCGTAGCAGGCAGGCTCGGCACCGAAGAGCTTGAAGGCGTAGAAGGCGCAATGGCGGATCTTGACTCGGTTCTTGCGGGCGTAGACCTTACTCTGCCTCAGTATGATGGCGTTACCGATATAGTAAACGCTCTTAAGCAGAAGGTTAAAGATCTTTATGCCGGCAACATTGAAACCACAATCGTTGAAGAAACCAACGCAGAAGCTCCTGCAGAAACCGGTTCCGCAAATATCGGAGTAGCTGTTTTCGCGGCTATTTCAGTTGCGGCTGCGGCAGCCTTTGTCTGCACCAAGAAAAAGGCCGAATAATTAAAAAAGTTATTACGCCTTAGCGTGATCACGCAAGAGGTGTTATCATTTAAGCAAAGCTGATAGCAAAAACGCCCTGTCATTTGACAGGGCATTTTTTCTTGTGAGAGCAGCCGGCTGTTTTAGTTATTGCAGGCTTAAAAACGTATTTCTTATTTCGCCCGCAGTGCCCGTTGCGATGTAAAATTCATATTCAAACGGGCTGAAGCTCTTAAATTCAAATTGAGATACGCAGGCGATATAAGAGGTCGGAATTTCGCGGGCGGGGTCGTTCGTTGCGCTCTTGCCTTTTTCAAAAACTCCCGCAAGAAAAGTGCTGTTGTGGGGAGTGTAAAGCCCTATGCCGAAGCCGTTTTCTCCGCAAGTAAACGCCGACCAGTTTTCGCTCGTTTTAAAGTTAGGATAACCCGCGTCGGGCCAAAAAATCAGGTCGGGGCGATAAACGATATTTCCGCCTTCATCGGGATAAACGTAAGTGTTCATCGGCTCCGCGCAGTAAAACGCCGGCAGCTCCTGACTGTTTACGGCGCTGTTATAGCCCGAGAAATCAACAAATCTGCACTGCGCCTTGAGCGCACCGCCGCTGAGAGAATAAACCGCTTCCATATACGAGGGCGTTATGCTTTCATCGTCAAGCGCCCAGTCCATGGGTCTTGCCTTTACGTAAATTTCGTCTTCGCTTTCCCTTAAATCCACGATTTTGCTCTTGCCGTTAAACTGATTGCCGCCCTGAACGGGATTATAAGGCCAGCGGGTGCCGTTATAAAATCCGTTTTCATAGCCGTCAATATCCGTTGCTCCGTAGTAGGATTGCTGAACGAGCCTGCCGGTGTCGTGACTGTTTATAAGATTGACGTTTCGGTTAATTCCCTTCGCTCCGCTCCTTTCGCCTTCGCCGGTGGCGATAACGGATTTGCCGTCTTTTACAAACGCCTCAACGCCCGAATCAAGGTCTTCAAGATAGCTCAAAGCGCCGCCCCATTCAAGGTTAACGCCCGCTTTGAGCTTTTCGTTTTTAATAAACACTTCCTTGCCCGGGATTTTTCTGTTGAATGCCGAAAAAGCAATGGCTTCAAAATCGCCGCAGTCGCCCGAAAGGGGAGTGAAGGAAAGCGAAAGAGGAGAAATTCCCTTTTTGCGCTCAAGGCAGCCGTCGATAAAGCTGAAAAATTCTTTGCCGCTGCCCGGCTCGAGGAAAAATTCTTCTTCGGCTTCTTTGCCGCCCGCAAGGCGATAGGAAAATGAGCCTTTCACATAACCGGAGCAGGAATATTTAATGCCGAAGTAGTTGAAAATTTTGCTTTTGCCCGCAATTTCAAAAGCGTTTTCACCCGATTTCGTAAGAGAATAAGCCGAATTTTCAAAGGAAAATTCATCGTCGCAAAAAACGCCCCAAAAGCTTAACGGATACATTACCGCCGCCGTTATCGCCGCAAGAAACGCGGAAAACACTCTCCTGGCAAATTCCATTTTCTTCAGCTCCTTTAAAGAATTAACACAATTATTTTATCACAACGAATATTACCTTGACAAGAGCGTAAAACGGTGATACAATTACATCAACATATGAACAGGTGTTCATATGTTTGCGAAAAAGTATGCGCTTGCTTTTAAAATCGGAATGCGCGGCAGCTTTGAATGCTCTGCGATTCCGATTGTGAGGGGATTCAGACTGCGCGGCAATTTCGGCTGAGAGTCAATTCCGCGCGCGAGTCAATTCCGAAAGCAAGCCCAAAGTAAATTCACAAATACTTTGCTGCAATGTACCGCAATTTGATTTTAAATTATCGGGGGGCGTCGATATGGAAGACATATCCAAGGGTCACATTTGCGAGGCTGTCAACCAATCCGATCAAAAGGATTTGCGTGATCTTTACAGCCTTTCGGAGCTCTTCAAGGTGTTTGGAGATTTCAGCCGTGTGCGCATTCTCACTGCGTTAACCGGCGGCGAAATGTGCGTTTTGCACCTTGCGGAATATCTCGAAATGGGGCAAAGCGCCGTTTCTCATCAGCTCAGGATTTTGCGTTCCGCGGGGCTGGTAAGGCCCAGGCGCGAGGGCAAGACCGTTTATTATTCTCTCGATGACGAGCACGTAAACGTGATACTTGAAGCGGGGCTTGAGCACATAATTCACAAGAAATCGGAGGGATAAATATGAACGACAAAGATTATGACAGGCCTTCGGCGCTGTGCGAAGGCTGCGAAGACGACGAAGAAGAGGAAGAAAACGAAAAGCTCGGCAAGGTTCTCATAATTGTCGGCGCCGTTCTTCTTATTCTGTCGTTCCTGCCGTTTCTGGGCTCATTCGTAAGAGACGCCTGCCGCATTCTTTGCGCGGTTTTGTGCGGTTATCCCACCGCGATAACGGCTTTTAAAGGGCTCAAAAACAAGCGGATGAACGAGGCATTCTTAATGACCGTCGCAGTCATCGCCGCCATAGTTATCGAAGAATATTTTGAGGCGGCAGCCGTCGCTCTGCTTTTCAGGGTGGGCGAAGCTCTTGAGGATTACGCCCGTGAAAGAAGCAAGCGCTCGCTTGAAGAGATTTTTTCCATAGTGCCGGATAAAGGCAGGCTCGTGCTTGAAGACGGCGGATTTGAAGAAATCGGCGGCGACGACATAAAAGTCGGCATGCTTCTCGCGGTGTTCCCTCACGAAAAAGTGCCTGCGGACGGCGTTATAACGCGCGGCTCCGGCACGATGGACGTTTCCGCGATAACGGGCGAGAGCATTCCCGTTGAGGTTTGCGAGGGCTCGTCAATAATGAGCGGCAGCATAAACGGCGACACGACGATTTACTATGAAGTGACGGCGGCAAAGAGCGAAAGCGCGGCGGCGCGCATTGTGGCGCTCGTTAAAGACGCTTCCGAGCAAAAGAGCGAAACCCAGCGCTTTACCGACAGGTTTGCAAAATACTACACTCCCATAGTTGTCGGCGCCGCGGTCGTTTACGGCATTGTCTGCGCGATAATCACAAAGGATATTTCTTTGAGCCTTCACAGGGCTCTCGTGCTTGTTGTCGCATCCTGCCCCTGCGCGATAGTGCTCAGCGTTCCGCTCGCGTTCATATCGTCTATGGGCGCGGCGGCAAAAAACGGAATTATCATTAAGGGCAGCTCTTTCATAGAGTCGCTCGCGGCTGCCGATACTGCCGTGTTTGACAAAACGGGCACCGTCACGTCGGACGTGCCCGCAGTTGGCAAAATATACGCCCTGCCCGGCTACGACGAGCAGCAGGTGCTTTATTACGCGGCGATAAGCGAGAGTCATTCCTCTCATCCGCTCGCGAAAGCGGTTATGGCGGCTTACGGAGAAGCGCCCGAAAGCTCGGAATATATTTACGAAGAAGCGGCGGGCGGCGGCACAGCCGTGAGCACTCCGATGGGCAGGATTTGCGCCGGCGGAGAAATGCTCATGAAGCGGGAAGGCGTTGACGTTTCCGCTTTGCCGAACGCTCAGATATATATTTCACTTGACGGCAAGGCGATAGGCGGCATAGAATGCATAAGCGAGCTTAAAGAAAACGCCGTGCTTACCGTAAACGAGCTTAAAAAAATCGGCATTAAAAACACGGTTATGCTCACCGGCGACAGCGAAAAAAATGCCCTTCCCGTTTGCGAGAAGCTCGGCATAGAAGATTGCCGCTCCTCGCTTTCTCCCGCCGACAAGCTCAGCGAAACGGAGAAAATCAGGAAGGATAGTAAAACAGGCATTATTTACGTGGGCGACGGAATAAACGACGCGCCCGTCATAACTCTCGCAGACACGGGCGTGGCGATGGGTCTCGGCACGCAGGCGGCGAGCGAAGCGGCGGACGTGATTTTGGCTGATTCGCAGATAGCGAAGCTTTATGACGCGGTGAGCCAAAGCAAAAGGACGATGAAGGTTTTAAAAAGCAACATAGCTTTTTCACTCGTCTTTAAGCTTGCCGTAATAGCGCTCGGCATAATTGGCATAGCTCCGCTGTGGCTTGCGGTAGTCGCGGACGTCGGCACAATGCTCGTGTGCGTTATCCGCTCGGCTCAGCTGCTTAAAATTCAAAGCATAGTGCCTACGGTGAAGAGCGAAATAAGAGCCTGAATGATGCAATATCTGTAAATTACCTGGGTGTCGCTCCAGCCCTTGTTCTTTCTGCTGTGGTCGTGAAGCGGAGTGCGGATTTTATTGAGAATTTTGCTGTGGAAAACTTTTATGAGCACTATCTTCGTGATGCCTATGAGGCCGTCAACGAAAATGACGAAGCAGAGAGGAATTGCTAGCAGGGCGTTGCCGCTCTTCATGGCGGCTATAGCCATAAACACGCCGAGAGCCCTTGAGCCCGCGTCGCCCATGAGCATTGAGCTCGGCTGAGCGTTTTTCCAGAGATAGGGCATAAGGGTGAGCAGCATAACGAGCGTGAGATAAAGCATGGAGCTGTCGGTCTTGTTTAAAGCGATAACAGCCGCAAACGAGATGAACGACACGGAAGAGAGCGTTGCGCAAAAGCCGTCTATGCCGTCGGTGCAGTTAACGGCGTTAATGAGAGTCCAGACGAGCACTGTGCCGAGGATAACGTAAACCACGGGGTGCACGTTAACGGCATGGCCGAAAAAGCTGACGAGCAGAAGCTCTTTGTTGAAATAAACGAAGGTGAAAGCGACCGCAGCGGAGATAAACAAATCTATAATTCCCTTTTTTAATCCGCCCCAGGGCTCTTCGGAGCGGTCGTCGAGATAGCCCGAAAGCATGCTCAGGAAAATGAGAACGTAATAAATCGCGTATTCTGGCTTACAGCTCGCGAAAAGAAGCGCTGAAATAATAAACGAGCAAGTCAGAATAATGCCGGCTCCTCTTATTTTGCCCGCGGATTTTTCACCGTCAACGGCAAAAGCCCTGCCGTGGTCTTTAGGCAGAAATTTTGAAAACGCTTTAAGAAGCGCGGCGCAGAGCAGGGGAGCGCAAACAACGGCAATGATGAAAACATATTTTGCGTCTATAAAAAGGGACAGCATAAACAAGCCTCCGAACAGTCTTTATTGTCGGAGATAAGAATACCATATAATTGCGTTTTTTTCAAGAGAAAAACCAAAATCAAGCTTGGAGGAAATAATTATGGCAAAGAAAACAAGGGTGGAAATTATCAAAGCGTTCGAGCACCTCCTTGCAACGCGCAAGTACGAGAAGATAACGGTTAGAGACGTGACGGAGATCTGTTCTCTCAACAGAAAGACTTTCTATTACTATTTCACCGGCATGGACGACCTGCTCATAAAAGCGTTTGACTGGGAAATCACCAATTATTTTGAATCCGTGCCGAGGGGAACTTCCATAAACGACGCGCTCGTGGGATTTTTTAACCTGATAAACGATAATAAAGAAATCATTTATCACGTTTACAATTCTCAGGGCTGCGAGCATTTGGTGGAGTATATCCGCACAAACGTTTTTGTGCTCATTAAGAAGGATTTGGAAGACGACGCGAAGAAAAAGGGCGTGACCGAAGAGCAGACCGATATGATTTGCCGCATGCTCACCTATATTTTCGCGGGCTTTATAATTACGTGGATAGACAACGGAATGGAGCAAGACGTTGCTCAAACCATAAAGCAGATTGACGGGCTCATAGCCGGCATGAGGCAGCTGCTTTTGGAAAACGCCGTTATAATGAACGAAAAAGAAGCCGGGCTTCAATAAAAAAATCATAACGCCGTTTTAACGGGGCGCAGGCTGTATGGCTGCGCTCCGCTTTTTTTTATAAGGAATTGAAAGCAATCCGATACGGAAATTTAAAATTGCCGCCGCAAAAAGTCCGGGCGCGTTCTTTTTAAAAATATGTGGACATTTCATCGCAATGATTATATAATAAAATATAATAACGAGAGAGGAAGATGAAAATGGCGAAAAAGCTCATAAGCATTTTTACGGCGGCGTTGATCGCATTTTCCTTTACGGGGCTTGCGTTTGCCGCAGACGAGCCCGAAAGCCTTCCGGCTCTTCACACCGAGGGGGAGAAAATAGTGACCTCCGACGGCGACGAAATAATCTTCAGAGGCACCAATTTCGGCGGCTGGGGAATAATGGAAGACTGGTTTTGCCCTTACACAAGCCCATCCGGCGAGGAAGAGGTTTACACGACCCTCGTGTCAAGATTCGGGCAGGAAAAAACGGATGAATTATTCAGGCTTTACAGAAGCAACTGGATAACCGAAACCGACTATGCAAACGTAAGCGAGCTCGGCATGAACGTCGTGCGCCTGCCTCTTTGGTATCGCAATTTTCAAAGTGACGACAAGGGCACGTGGTACACAAAGGAAGACGGCTCAATTGATTTTGACGAGCTTGACAATGTTGTGGCGATGTGCAAAAAATACGGCCTTTATCTCATTCTCGACCTTCACGGCCTGCCCGGTTATCAAAACGATTATGACCATTGCGGCAAGTCAAAGTCCATGTCGCTCTTTGACGACACCGACAGCGGCAGGGAATTCAGGCGCGTGGTAGTCGATTTCTGGTCTCAGCTCGCCGCTCACTATGAGGGCGAAAGCACGATAGCCATGTTTGACCTTATGAACGAGCCTTTAGGCACGAGCATAACGATAGACAAAAGCATGCAGCAAACCTTCTGGGATTTCAGCGACGAGCTTTACAGAGCCGTCAGAGCCATCGACCCGGAGCGCATGATCTGCATGGAGGCTATATGGGACCCCACCGCCATACCTTCGCCGGAGGTTTACGGCTGGGAAAACATAGTTTATCAGGAGCATATTTACGATATTTCAAATCCCTCCGTTCTCGGCAAGATGCTCGAAATAAAGAGAGCGAATTACGGAGCGCCCTTCTACATAGGCGAATTTTACCCGAGAGTGCTCACAACGTTCGGCTATATGTTCTCTCTTTTCAACAGCCTTGAGCTTAACTGGACCACTTGGACTTACAAGGGAGCGGGGCCCGACGCTGACTCTTCCCCATGGTTCATTTACGGCTCGTCCGAGATTGAAAAGATAGATTATGAAAACGACAGCTACGAAACGCTCTGCGAAAAATTCGGAGAGTGCCTTCGCACGGATTCGGGCAAATTCAAAAGAAACGATTTTGCCGATTACGCGGCGAATTTCACGTCGGGATATTACAGCAAAGCGTGCGTTGCCACCTTCGGGCTTATCGACACCGCCGGCACGGTGCCTCAGCGCATTGCGATGCTTAATCAAAAACTCGGCGCCATGAAAACGACGGTTATCGACTGGGTAAGAAAATTCATGGCGGGAGAGCTCTTATGAGGTGAAACAAATGGAAAATGTTTTAAAAATTCTCAAAATACCGTTTTCTGTTTTTATGGCAGTGTTTACCGCGCTCACTTCCCTGAGCGTGGGCAACAATTTCAACATAAAGAAGCCCGATGACGTAGAGCTCACGGCGGCGCTCATTTCGGACACTCACATAAGGACGATGCTTTACAGCAGGATTTTGCTTAAACCCGGCCTTGACGATATTTCAAAGCACGTTAAGCCCGACCTTTTCATAAGCGCGGGCGATAACGTTGACTGCGGCAATGAGCAAAACTGGCAGGCACTCGGCAATATGTTTGATAAATATCTGAGCGTTGACAGAAAGATACTCTCCATCGGCAATCACGACACCTGGGTTTCTTACGACACCCCGCACGATTTCGAGCCCGCGAAGGCAAACTTCATAAAATACGCAGGCGAAATTATGGGCGAAGAGATAGACAACGTTTATTTCACGACCGAGGTAAACGGATATTCGTTCATTGTGCTCGGTCAGGAAGAGCCGAGAACGGGCTCCACGATAAGCGAGGAACAGCTTCTGTGGTTTGAAGACGCTCTCGCTGCCGCCGCCGAAAAATCGGAGGGCAAGCCGATATTCGTCATAAACCATCAGCCGCTCAATTTCACTCACGCCGTGGGCGACAACGAGCACAGCAACGGTTTTTATTCCAACGAAACGAGCGACAGGATAAAGAGCCTGCTTTGCGAATACAAAAACGTGGTCTACATAAGCGGCCACCAGCATTATAATCTTGACGCGGACGGAACGGGCGAGGTTGAAAACTTCAAAACGGTTGAAACTCTTGCCGAAGGCGTCACCCTCATTAACCTCCCGTCTTACGAATACGGCACCTGCTTTACCGGCGGTCAGGGCCTTTTCGGGCAGGGCATAGTGATGTACGTTTTTGCCGACAGAATAGAGCTTTGCGGCAGAAACTTCTTCCTCTCAAATTGGCAAAAGGATTTTGACGTTACGATAGAGCTTATCTGAAACGGAGGCAAAGGGATTGAAAAAAGCGATATTACCGCTGCTGCTTTGCATTTTGCTTGCATTTTCGGCTTGCGGTTACAATGAATTCGACCCGGACGAATACGTCGGAGAAGGGCTTCTCACGGCGTTCGGAATAATCGTTGACGAAAATCAGTATTTTTACAACGAGGTTTTCGTTTTGGGTCACCTTGAAACCGATGAAAAAGTAACGAAGCAGGTTGACGGCAAAACCTACGCTCGCGTAAAGGACGAAAAAATCGGCTCTTACGAGGAGCTCACCGACAGGCTTCTTTCCGTTTACACCGAGGAGTGCGTTAAGTCAATACTCGAAAATTATGATTTCTATATCGACATAGACGGCGCTCTTTATTACGATCTTTCAAACGATGAAAACACCCGCGGCGGCTACAAGTGGATAAGAAACACCGAGAAAACGCCCGAGCTTGAGGGCAAAACCGAAAATTCCTACACTATCGAATACAAATTCGACTGCGGCAAAAAGGACGAGCTTGACGAATTCACGTTTGTGAGAGTTGAAGGCGGATACAGGCTCGCAAAGCTGCAATACGTCACTTGACGGAGGGAACGATATGGAAAAAATCAGAACCGAATGGTACGATAAAGTCAGCAGAGAATGCCCCTTGAGCGAATATCCGCGCCCGCAGCTTGAGAGGAAAAACTGGACCTGCCTTAACGGCAAATACGATTACGCCGTTACGAAAGACGCCGACGGCGCGCCCGAAAAATATGAAGGCGAAATACTCGTTCCCTTTGCGATAGAGAGCGAGCTGAGCGGAGTGCAGAGAGCTCTTAAGCCCGACGAAGCGCTCTGGTACCGCAGAAAATTCACCCTGGGCGAAGAATACGAAGGCAAGCGCGCGCTGCTTCACTTCACCTCGGTTGACTATAAGTGCGACGTGTTGGTAAACGGCAAGAGCGCAGGGAGCCACATTGGCGGCTACAATCCGTTTTCATTTGACGTTACCGACCTTGTTGAAATCGGCGAAAACGAGCTTACGGTGAAGGTCACCGACCCCACCGACAAGGGCCCTCAGCAAAGAGGCAAGCAGACTCTCAGACCTATGGGCTTCTGGTACACCGCGACGTCGGGAATATGGCAGACCGTCTGGGCGGAGCCCGTAGAGCCCGTTCATATCGGCAGCGTTAAGCTGACTCCCGATATTGACTCGTCCCTTCTTCACGTTGAAGTGAACACCGTCGGCTCCGGCAAAGAAAACGCCGAGATAACCGCCGAGGTGCTTGAAGACGGCAAAACCGTTTTCAGCGGAAAAATCGCCGAAAAGGACGATATAAAGATAGAAAACGCTCGCCTTTGGAGCCCCGAGGAGCCTTTCCTCTACACGCTCAGGCTCACCCTCGAATGCGGCGGCAAAAAGGACGAGGTGAGCAGCTATTTCGGCATGCGCAAATTCTCCATAGTCAAGGACGACAAGGGAATTCTTCGCCTCGGTCTTAACAACAAACCCTATTTCCAGAGAGGGCTTCTCGACCAGGGTTATTGGCCCGAAAGCGGCTTGACCGCTCCCACTGACGAAGCGATGATATTCGATATATCCGAAATGAAGCGTCTCGGCTTCAATATGCTCAGAAAGCACATCAAAGAGGAGCCGGCAAGGTGGTATTATCACTGCGACAGATTGGGTATGCTCGTTTGGCAGGATATGATAAGCGGCGGCAAAGCGCTCAATCCCATTCTGGCGGGCGGCCTTCCGAACATCAACGTTCACGTTAAGGACAGCCACTATAAAGCGTTCAACAGAGGCAAGCCCGAATGGCGCGAGGAATACCGCGAGCAGCTGTTTGAGATGATAGACAATCTTTATAACAGCGTTTCAATTTGCGTTTGGGTGCCGTTCAACGAGGGCTGGGGGCAGTTTGACGCGAAAGAAATCGGCGAAAGCATAAAGGCGTACGACCCCTCAAGGCTTGTTGACCACGCCAGCGGCTGGCACGACCAGGGCGGCCCCGATTTCAAGAGCATTCACAAATACGTTTTCCGCGTAAATCCGCCCACAAAACGCCGCGTGAAGGGCAGGCCGATAGTGCTCAGCGAGTTCGGCGGCTATCAAAACAGCGTTCAGGGCCATCTCTGGCGCGAGGGAAAAACCTTCGGGCTCTATCTCAAATATCCCGACAAGGAGTCCCTTTCCGAGCATTATGAAAGCCTGCACGCAAATCAAATAAAGCCTTTTATCGCAAAAGGACTCAGCGCAACGGTTTACACTCAGGTGAGCGACGTCGAGTGCGAGCTCAACGGCATATTTACCTATGACCGCAAGGAGCTCAAGATAAAGGAAGACACGCTCAAGCGAGTGAATGAAATGCTGACTCTGTGAGGTGAATGAAATGAAAAAAGCGGTATGCCTGCTTTTGACTTTGATTTTGATGTTTTCTCTCGCCGCGTGCGGAGAAAAGAGCAGGGATTACGACGTGACTTTGCCCGAGGGCAAAAAGGCCGCGATTATACTGACGGACGAAAATCAGTATCCCGAAGACGGCATAGCGGCGTATGACCTGATAAAAGAATATAAAGACAACCTGCTGATTTTTCAGTGCGGAGATTCCCGCGAGATAAAGGCGGGCGACCCCGATATCGTCTTGAATTCCGTGAAGGCGGCTCAAAACGAAGACGTCGCGGCGATAATTTACGACAGAGCCACGCAGTTTACCGACCTTGCGATTGCGGCGGCAAAAGAAATAAACCCGGACCTCATTACCATCACCATTGAGCCCGAAAGGGAGCAGTATGAGATAGACGGAATTGCCGACGTGGAGTTTGTGACGAACTGGCCTCTGTATTCGCAGGATATAGTTGACACCGCAAAAGAGCAGGGCGCAGAATACTTCGTGTTCCTCTCTTTCCCGGCTCACTCCGAAAAGGGGCTGTATCTGCCCGCTAAAATGAATATTGAGAAATACTGCGAGGAGCAGGGCATAAAGTTCGTCTATAAAGAAACTCAGGACCCGTCAAGCTCGGGCGGAGTTGCGTTTGCGAGAACGAGCGCCGAAAACGCCGTTGCAGAGCTTTACCAAACGGGCGAGATTTCGGGCGAAAACGTGGCGCTGTTTTCAACCGACAGCTCCGTTCAGCGCACTCTCGTTGAGCAGACCGACAAGAGAGGGCTCATTTACGTTGCGCCCCCTTATCCGACCGCTTATAACGGGATTTGCGAGTATTTCGCGGTCGATTACCCCGACGACATCGCAAACGTCGACGAATACGTCGAGAGCCTTAAGCAGGCGTCGGCGGAGAGCGGCGGCAGATATTCAGTTATCAATTTCCCCTATGCTTCTTCCGTTTTGAAGGCGGCGATTTATACCGCTTTTGATATGATAAATTCACCCGAGCTTCGGGATGATTACTACAAGTATATGGACAACGCGGTTGAGAGAGCGCTTGACGCCGCCGACAGTAAAGAGTTCACCGCTCAAACGCTTGACGGCTATTTCGGCGTGGTGCTCTGCTACGTGCCGGCGATTGAAATAATAAAGTGAGGCAAAACGATGCTGTTTGTTTGTTACCCCAAATGCACTACCTGCATGAAAGCCAAAAAGCAGCTTGACGATTCGGGCGCCGAATACGAGCTGAGAGATATTAAAGAAAACAACCCTACCGCCGAGGAAATAACGCGGTGGTATAAAAACAGCGGCCTGCCTCTCAAACGCTTTTTCAACACGAGCGGGCTCAAATACAAAGAGCTTGAGCTTAAAGACAGATTGCCCGAAATGACCGAGGAGGAGCAGATAGCTTTGCTCTCGAGCGACGGTATGCTCGTGAAACGCCCTCTGCTCATTGACGGCGAAAAAGTGCTCGTGGGCTACAAAGAAAAAGAGTACGCCGAGGCAATCGGCAAATAATAGCAAATCAGAATAAAATCGGACGTGATATAATGTTTGCCCGAATAAACAGCATGGGGCTTTTCGGCCTTGAAAGCTATATGGTCGGCGTTGAAGTTGACTACGGCAACGGCCTTTCGAGAGTGGACGTTGTCGGCTTGCCCGATACGGCGGTAAATGAGAGCCGCAACAGGGTGCGCTCCGCGATGAAAAACAGCGGTTACGCTTTTCCCGCGGGCAGAGTGACGATAAATCTTTCTCCCGGCGACGTCAAAAAAGAAGGCTCGCTTTACGACCTTCCCATATTCATAGCTCTGCTTAAAGCGGGGCATCAGCTCGAGGGCGATTATGACGACTGCGCCTTTATCGGCGAGCTTTCGCTTGACGGCTACGTGCGCCGCGTTAAGGGCGCCCTGTCAATGGTCATAAAGGCGAGAAACAGCGGCATAAAGAAAGTGTTTGTGCCTGCCGACAACGCCTGCGAAAGCTCGGTGGTTGACGGCATAGAGGTTTACGCCGTTGATAACGTGCAGCAGGTGGTCGACCATTTAAGAGGCGACAAAATGCTCGAAAAGGCGGTTTACGACCCCGCAGCGGAGATAGCCGCCACGGCTCCTTTGCCCGATTTCAGCGACGTTATGGGTCAGCAGGAGGCAAGATACGCCCTCGAAATAGCGGCGGCGGGCGGCCACAATATTCTTATGGTGGGCCCTCCGGGCTCGGGCAAGAGCATGCTCGCAAAAAGGCTGCCTTCAATTCTGCCCGACATGACCTTTGAAGAGTCGCTTCGCACGACCGAGCTTTATTCCGTTGCGGGCGCTCTGCCTTCAAACGTTTCGCTGATAAGGCAAAGGCCGTTCAGGTCGCCTCATCACACCGTGTCGCCCGCAGGTCTTTCGGGCGGCGGAGCGATACCGAGGCCGGGCGAAATTTCACTTGCGCATAACGGCGTGCTGTTCCTTGACGAGTTCCCCGAATTTTCGCGGCAGTCAATGGAAGTGCTGCGCCAGCCGATAGAGGATAACACCATCACCATATCGAGGGCTAACGCGTCCATAACCTACCCCTGCTCGGCGATGATAGTTTGCGCGATGAATCCCTGCCCGTGCGGATATTACGGGCATCCCAAGAGAAAATGCACCTGCCCTCCGGGCGCCGCTCAAAGGTATCTCGCAAAAATTTCGGGGCCCATGCTCGACAGAATAGACATTCACATCGAGGTGCCTCCCGTAGATTTTGAAAAGCTCTCGTCAAAGGTAAAGAGCGAGAGCTCCGCGGAGATAAAAAAGAGAGTGAACGCCGCGCGCAAAATCCAGCAGGAAAGGCTTGCCGGCACGGGAATAACCTGCAACGCGAAAATGGATTCCTCAATGACAAAAACCTACTGCAACCCGTCGCCGAAGGCGATGGTAATGCTCGAGCAGGTGTTTGAAAAGCTCGATTTTTCGGCGAGAGCCTACGACAAGGTGCTCAAGGTGGCGCGCACCATAGCGGATCTTGAGGGCAGCGAAGAGATCAAGGCGGAGCACATCGCTCAGGCGGTGAGATTCAGAAGCCTTGACAGAAAGTTGTGGCGCTCGTAAAGAAAATGTAAAATATTTTCGGGCCGTATTGTATTAAGCGCCCGATAATGATAAAATCAATCAAGCTACAAACAAGAAAGGGTGATTAGCTTGGCGAAAATCTTAAATGAAGATATTGAGCCGTCCGCAACCCCGGATACAGAGCCGGAAGTAACCGAAGAAGAGGCGAAAACGGCGGATGAATCGGCAGCAGAAGCTGCGGAAAATATTGAAGAAACCGAAGAGTTAAAAGAAGAGGAGCAGACCGCCGGCGGCAGACCCGTTTGCCCGAGGTGCGGCGAAAAGACCGTTTCAAAGGGTCACGAATACTGCTACAGATGCGAGGAAGCTCTCAGCAAGACCAAGTTGCCGTTTCTCGGCAAAATATTTGCAATACTATCTCTCGCGGCGTGCCTTTTTTGCCTGCTGATAGTCTGCCTTCAGGCGGCGTCGGGCGTGCAGGTGCTCAAGGGCGACAAATATTCGGCTGAAAAGAACTGGTTTTCGGCATACACCTCCTACAACGGGGTGGCGTCCGTGCAGAGCGAAATAAAGGGGATTTTGGGCGACGGCTCAAAGCTCAATTATTTCATTTCGTCGGGCTACGGCCTTAAAACCAGAATTTTCAACACCCTTGTGCACGTTTATGACCCCATAAAGGCGTATCAGAGCGCAACGTTCGCTTACGGCGAAGGCGTCAGCGAAAAATATCTCGCGAAGGACGAGGTTTATCAGCGCTGCAAGGCGGAGTATGAAAGATTTGAAAAAACCTACACCGTCATTCTTGACACCGTGAACCTTATGGATGAATTGCAGGAGATCACGCCCGAAAACGGCGAAACGATAATCTCAATGCTCGAGGATTACAGGGGCGAGAAAGACGTTGACAACGTTATACTTGACTATTTCATTTACAGCGCCGCCAAATATTACGATTTGAGCGAAGAAGAGCTTGATAAATACATTGACGAGCTCAACGGCGACGCGGAAAAATCGGGCGAAGATTTCTACTGGCTTTATTATAAAGACGTTGCCGCCGACCTTATTTCGCTCAAAAAATACGAAGACTCCGTGCCTTACATTGAGAAGCTGATAAGCGAGGATTCGAGCGACTACGATTCAACCGCCATGCTCATGCGAGTTTATCTTCAGACAGGCGAAAAAGACAAGGCGCAGGCAGTGGTTGACGAATATTGCAAAAAGAACACTCTCGAAGACGGCGGAGACTCAGACTCAAACTACAGCCTGAGAATTAACATGATGAGAGTAAACGGCGACTATGAGGGAGCTCTCAATTTAATCGCCGAGGCCATGGAAGCCAACCAGTCAAACCCCGAATACTACCGTCAGAGCGCTCTTGTTTATCTTGCTCAGGGCAAATATGACGAAGCGTATGAGGCGGCTTACAACGCTGAGCAAAACGCGTATTATCTTGCCGCTTATTACGGCGAAACGGAATATTACACGTCGGATATCCTTATGGCGACCGTTTACGTGAGCACCAGCGCCTGCAAAGAATTCGGCGAAAAGAACACCACAAACGCTCAATATATTGACGAAGTGCTCGAGGATTACAAAGACGCAGCGCTGCCGAAAGTGGTCAGAGAGTGGGCAGCGGGCGAGATTGAGCTTGCAGATATTCTTACGAAGGGAGCGTGCGACTTTATATGAGGCTTCTCTATATAATCACAAAGTATCTGACCTTCCCGGGATCTTATATGAGATGCGTCTGGGAGCATATCACCTGCAGAATTCTCAAGCTCATGGTTGAGCCCGCAGGCTATATGAGGCTTGACGAAGCGTGCGGCCACGTTGAGCATTCGCTCGCCAAGAGCCAGTTTGCGGCTTATCTCATCGCAACGGGCCCGGGTTTTATGAATTTCAATATGGGCCTTGTATTCTTCTTCTTCGGCTACATAAACGTGTTTCAGCTCGGCATCACTCCCTATGAAAACGTCGTTATGTTCATAATATATATTATATCAATGTATATAGGCGTTTCGATGCTCTGCTGTCTCTTCCCGCTTACGGAGGATATATTGAATTTTTGGGATATTGCTTACAGCAAGAGCGCCAAAAAGACCGTCGGCGGAAAAGCCGCGGACAGCGTGGGCAAAGTTTTGGGCTTCCCCTTTGCCGCCGTTACAAGACTCGGCGCGTTCCTTGAGAAAAACTGCATTATATTTATTCTCTGGGTTGCGTTTATAGTATGGCAGTGTATAGCAATTTTTTAAAAGGACTTCCGTCTTAAGCGAAGAACAAAGTGCCTCTGATTGGGACTTCCGTATTAAGCGAAGAACAAAGCAAAAAAGAATAGGAATAAAAACAGCGTGGTGCAAACAGTCAGTTTGTGCCACGCTTCTTTAATCTCTGAAACATTTCAACTCAATGAAATATATTTTTTGCTTTTCACCATTTTTCCGCTCTTGCCGTATCGGCGATACTGTCTGCGAGCGGAGAAAATGGCGTCTTCATCTTAATACGGCAGCCCTTGCAAGCGGTAAACCAATTTAATAAGGATTGCTATCGCAAAATATTTATATCGCCTGCGGCGGTCTAATGGGCAAGCCGAATGTATCGCCACACCCGGCACTGCGTGCCACCTGCCCCTCAGAAACATAGTCGTCTCACTCGCTGGTTCGCTTCGTGATACTCCTTGTTTCTTCACCTCACCGCCTCGCTTCATCCGCCACCGGCGGCGCTTCGGCGGTTCGCCCCCGTGCTTGGAGAGGGCCAAGAAGGTGCGGTGGTTCCGAAAGCTACTGCGGCAGAATTAAAGCTCGGTGGATAGTAAAGCAACCTTTTTATTTTGCTTGAGAGTTTGGTGCAGTTTTAATTAAAAAAACGATTTTTATCATTTTAAAATTTTCTTACTTACAGTTTGCTCTTATCTGAGTTAAGAGGCTGTTGGTAAACAGAGGCTGAGAGGTAGAAATGGCCCTCTCCAAGAACGGAGAGGGTGGCACGCAGTGCCGGGTGTGGCGATAGACTCGTCGAAGACCCTTATGACTATATATTCGGCGTAAGCCCCAATAAAAAACAATAAACAAAATCGGCGACAGCCCACTAAACCGCCATAGGCGATAGACTCTTATGCGAGAGTATAAGGGAGAAATAATATCTATCCTTGATGAAATGGATTACTTGAAAGGTAAGACGCTGTTCAGCGCCAAATAAGCAATCCAAAGCACATAAAAATATCGGCGCAGTTAAATCACTGCGCCGATAAATTTTTCTGTTCCGCAATTATTTATACTTTCTTTTGCGGGCTGCCTCTGACTTTAATTTCTTCTTTACAGAGGGCTTTTCGTAATGTTCTCTTTTACGAACTTCCTGAATAACGCCGTCTCTCGAAGTCTGTCTTTTAAATCTTCTGAGCGCGCTCTCAAGGGATTCGCCTTCCTTAACCTTTACGGTGCTCACTATATTTCACTCCCTTCTGATAATCACAGGGACATAATTTCCTGATATTTCATCTAATTATACTAAAGAATACCTTAATTGTCAAGCATTTTAAACAGCCTTTATACGTTTTTGGCAACAATGTTGACGAGCCTGCCCTTTACGTAAAGCGATTTCACGGGGGTCATCGAGCCGATGGCCGCCTTCACTTTTTCGCTTGCAAACGCGGCGTCAATGGCGTCCTTCTCGGATATATCGGCAGGCACCATGAGCTTTTCCTTGACCTTGCCGTTAACCTGAACGGCAATTTCTATCTCGTCGTCAACGCATTTTGCTTCGTCGTAGCCGGGCCAGAAAGCCTCGTTGAGCATTCCTTCAAAGCCGGCAGTCTGCCAAAGCTCTTCGGTAACGTGAGGCACGAAGGGGTTTAAGATTATGAGGAAATCTCTCAGCTCAGCCTTCGTTATGCTGCCCTTATTGTAAAACTCGTTGAGCAGGGTCATCATTGAAGCGATGGCGGTGTTGTATTTGAGATTTTCAGTGTCGCTCGAAACCTTCTTAATGGTTTTGTGCATCAGGCTTTCAAGCTCGGGGGAGTATTGATCGCCGTCAACGAGTATATCGCCGAGGCCCCACACTCTTTCAACGAACCTCTTGCAGCCCTTAACGGCGCTCTCGCTCCACGGAGCCGCCTTTTCATAGTCGCCCATAAACAGCACGTAGGCTCTGAGCACGTCCGCGCCGTATTGGTCAACGACCTCGTTGGGGTCAACAACGTTGCCCTTGGATTTGCTCATCTTATCGCCGTCGGGGCCGAGAATAAGGCCCTGAGCGGTTCTCTTGGCATACGGCTCGGGAACGGGCACTTCGCCGATATCGTAGAGGAACTTATACCAGAATCTTGAGTAGATAAGGTGCCTTGTCACGTGCTCCATGCCGCCGTTGTACCAATCGACGGGCATCCAGTATTTAAGCTTGTCCTTATCCGCAAAAGTCTTGCCGTTATGCGGGTCGATATATCTGAGAAAATACCATGACGAGCCTGCCCACTGGGGCATGGTGTCCGTTTCTCTCTTGGCGTCGCCGCCGCATTTCGGGCATTTGCAGTTTACGAAAGAATCTATTTTCGCGAGCGGGCTTTCGCCGTCTGTGCCGGGCTCAAAGTTTTTGACCTCGGGCAGGCGAAGGGGAAGCTCGTCGTAGGGCACGGCGACCATGCCGCAATTCGGGCAGTGAACTATGGGGATGGGCTCGCCCCAATATCTCTGGCGGTTGAAAGCCCAGTCATTCATCTTATATTGAACGCCCTTTTCGCCGATGCCTTTTTCCTGCAGATATTCAGCCATCTTTTCGATGGAGTCTTTTTTGTTGGTGTAACCGTTGAGGAAGGAGCTGTTGACCATTTCGCCGTCGCCCGTGTAGGCTTCTTTGCTCATGTCGCCGCCCTTAATGACCTCAATTATGTCAATGCCGAATTTCTGAGCGAATTCATAGTCTCTCTGGTCGTGCGCCGGCACTGCCATTATGGCGCCCGTGCCGTAGCCCATCATAACGTAGTCGGAAATATAAACGGGTATTTCCTTGCCGTTTACGGGGTTAACAGCGCTTATGCCGTCGAGCTTAACGCCGGTTTTGTCTTTAACGAGCTGGGTTCTCTCAAAAGCGGACTTTTTGGAGCAGAATTCTCTGTATTTTTCGACCTCGTCCATATTTTTGAGGCGGTCTGCGTATTTGTCAATGAGAGGATGCTCGGGAGCCATTACCATGAAGGTGACTCCGAAAAGCGTGTCGGGCCTTGTGGTGTAGATTTTGAGCTTTTCGTCCGTGCCCGAAAGAGTGAAGTTAACGAAGGCGCCCGTTGATTTGCCTATCCAGTTTTCCTGCTGAAGCTTTATGTTGGGCAGGTAGTCAACTTCCTTGAGGCCTTCGAGCAGCTTGTCGGCATATTCGGTTATTCTGAGATACCAAACGTCTTTGCTCTTCTGAACTATTTCGCTGTGGCATATATCGCACTTGCCGCCCTGAGAATCCTCGTTGCTCAGCACGACCTTGCAGCTCGGGCAGTAGTTTACGAGAGTTTTATCTCTGAAAACGAGCCCGTTTTCAAACATTTTGAGAAAAATCCACTGAGTCCACTTGTAGTAGCCCTCGTCCGTTGTGTCTACTACTCTTGACCAGTCAAAGGAAAAGCCCACTCTGCGAAGCTGAGAGGTGAATTTCTCTATGTTCATATCCGTCACCTGACGGGGATGAATGCCTGTCTTTATGGCGTAATTTTCGGTGGGAAGGCCGAAGGCGTCAAATCCGATGGGGAAAAGCACGTTGTAGCCCTGGAGCCTTCTTTTCCTCGCAACTACCTCAAGGCCCGAATAAGCCTTGATATGGCCCACGTGCATTCCCGCTCCGCTCGGATAGGGGAACTCAACGAGGGCGTAAAACTTCGGCTTGTCGGAATTATCCTGAGCCTCAAACGTTTTCTTTTCGTCCCAAATCTGCTGCCATTTTTTCTCAGTGGCTTTGAAATCATACTGTGCCATTTATGCAAAACTCCTTTTTCAAGTGTCCGTTTTACTGCGCCGGGGAAATTATGCCCGAAAGGTCGAGCCTGCTCGCGTCGGTCCAAAGACGTTCAAGGTTGTAATACTCTCTGCTCTCGGAGTCAAAAATGTGCACGAGCACCGTGTCATAGTCGAGCAAGATCCAGCCCGTGGCTCTGCCCTCGATGTGGTCGGGCTGAACGCCGAGGCGCTCCTTGATTTCATATTCAACCTCGTCCGCAAGCGCTTTTGTGTGAGTGCTCGAGGTGCCGGTGGCTATGACGAAGTAATCGGTTACGATAGTTACCTCTTCGGTCTGAATAGCCACTATGTCGAGCGCTTTTTTCTCGTCAAGCACCTTGGCGATTTCTTTTGTAAGTTTTTCGGAATTGATCATTGATTTCTCTTCTCCTTAAAATCCGAAATGTTTGAGCATATCGTTATAACAGTCAAGAGTGCAGGGGTGAACGGGTCTGTCCGCGGCGGTAAGCTCCTTTATCGTGTGGCGGCTCGTGTAAAGTATCGCATGCTCGAGGCTTATCGAGGCGAGCTTTCTGACCGTTTCAACGTCGGGATAATCTCTTTCGGCAGAGATGAAATCCGCAACGTAGATTATCTTTTCCATAAGCGACATTCCGGCTCTGCCGGTCGTGTGCCACCTTATGGCGGTCAGTATTTCCTCGTCGGTCACTATCCCTCTGCTTTCGAGAAAGACGGGAGCCGACATCTGATGCCACACCTTGGGGTTCGATTTCTCAAGGGGAGTCATTTTGCCTATGAGATCCGTTTGCTCATCGGCGTGCAGGCGTTTCGTCACGTCGTGCAGCAGGCCTGCGAGCTTGGCTTTTTCGGGGTCCGCGCCGTATCTCTCGGCGAGAATGCCCGCGCTTTCGCTCACGCCCTCGCAGTGAAGCAGCCTTTTTTCGTCGAGCATTGAAGCGAGCAGAGCGCGGTAACCGTCAAATTCATCGTCATAAAGCCCGTGAGCTTTGATGTAGCCGAGCACGTTTTCGTCAACCACTTCTTCCGTGCCGACGTTGCTTTTGAGCATATTTCTGACCTGCGTGGAGCTTATTTCAAGAGGCTCCGACGCCATGAAGATTATTTTTGAACGCTGCTCCTGCGAAAAATCCGAAAGGTCGGGGATGTAATCGTATTTTCTCGACGCCGCGCAGACGGTGCAGAGAGAAAGTATTTCCTCCCACCTGTACCACTGACGGAAAGTGTCGAGCATATCGGAGCCGATGATGAAATAAAAATCGTCTTTGGGGTAAATATCTCGAAGACTCTGCAGAGTTTCAACCGTGTAGCTCCTGTCGCCCCTGTTGATCTCAAGGTCGGACACTTCAAATACCGGCTCGGGGAACGCGAGGCGGCACATTTCCATTCTGTCCTGCGGGTCGGCGAGCGAAGCCGCCGCTTTGTGGGGAGGAATGCAGGAGGGCATTATTATCACTCTGTCAAGGTCAAGAAGCCTGACAGCTTCAAGGGCAATGTGCTTATGCCCTTTGTGCGGCGGGTTGAAGGTGCCGCCGAAAATACCTGTTTTCATAATTTATTTGATGTTTACCTTTGAGTCCATAAGCAGGGAAGTGCCGGTGAAAAGCGCTATCGAGGCGATAACGTCAAACAGTATGCCGGCAATGCCGAAGGTCATGAGCGTGCTCTCACTCATGGACTGCGTCGTGCTGTAGAAAATGCCCGAAGAGGTTACCACGATAGAGAAAGGAATGTTGTTTGTAAGCCAGGTGCTTGCTACAACGAGCAGAATGAACGTTACAAAGAAAACCACGACTATCGCGAAACCGCCGAGCTTCTGCATAACTCTCGTGTTTGAAAGAGTTACGGAGAAATAGAGCTCCGCTATGAGCTTCACTATCTTGAGGAATATGATGACTCCCGCAATGATAACGACCTTTATGATGGTCGATTTGTTGGGCAGGCCCGCGAAGAGATCAAGCATCAGCTTTGCTGCGGCTTTAACGTCGTCGCCTACCATTGCGGTAGCGTAAAGATAAACGCCTATGAAAATCGCTATTGCCACGGCGTATGAAACGAGCATCCAGCAGAAGGAAACGATGGTCTTCGCGGCAAGAAGCTGGTTGCTGGTAACGGGCAGAGTGAAGCTCAGGTAGCCCTGGTTGCCGTAAAGCGATTTGTTGAAGTGGACTATCGTCATAAAGAACGTGACAAGCACTGCGGCGGCGCCGGTTGCGAGAAGTATCATCGTTGCAACGCCGCTTATCCACGTGATTTTCACGAGGTAGGCGAGAAGCATTATGCCAGCCGTTATAATCGAAGCTAAATAAATATATCCCACGGTGTGCAGAGTGCACTTGAATTCGTTTTTAATCAACTTGCCAAGCATTGCCGAATACCTCCTTGAAAAGCTGTTCTATAGTCCTGCCGGACTCGGTGATCTGCTCGGTGCGCGCCTTCACAAGCACCTTGCCCTGACCTATCATGAGCACGCTGTTGAAAATATCTTCAACGTCGTAGATAAGGTGGGTCGAAAGCAGCACGGTGCTGCCCTCGGGTATGTTTTTCATAATGGTGTTAAGAATGAAATCTCTCGCCGCGGGGTCAACGCCGCCGAGAGGCTCGTCAAGCACGTAGAGCTTTGCGTTTCTGCACATAACGATGAGCAGCTGCAGTTTTTCCTGCATGCCCTTTGACATGGTCTTTATCTTCTGCTTAAGGGGCAGATTGAAGGTCTCAGCCATTTTGAGCGCCTTCTCTTTATCAAAGTCGGCGTAAAAATCGGCGATATAGTCAATGGCGTCGATGCAGCGCATCCAGTCGGGAAGGTAAGTCTTTTCGGGCAGATACGCAACTATCTCCTTGGTCTTTTTGCCGGGCGCCATGCCGTCGATGAGCACTTCGCCGTGATAGTCGTGAATAAGGCCCGTCAGAATTTTGATGAGCGAGGTCTTGCCGCTGCCGTTGGGGCCGAGCAGACCTATGATTTGATTTTCCTCAAAGCTGAATGATACGTTTTTGAGCACTTGATGGCTGCCGTAAGACTTGCTGAGGTTTTTAACTGTGATAATGTCGGACAAAATCAGCCCTCCGTTTCAATTTATAGTACGTGACGCACTGTATAATTCAATGCATTATATCACTTTCTTTATTAAAATAAAAGCATTATTTTTCTTTTTTTAGGTGACAGAGGTAAATTTTCTGTAAACTTGCAAAAAAATCCGCCGTTTTCACAAAAGAAAACAGCGGAAAGCGATTGGTTCGTTTATTCGCGCAGCCTTGCCTGCTCTTTGAAATGCCTTTCGATAAGTTTTTCGAGAGGGCCCTGAAACTTTTTGTATTGCCTGAACTGAATGAAAAAATCGTTGGGATTTATCAGCTTGCGGCAAAATTTAACCGAAAATATGTTTGCGCCCATGAGCGTATCGGTAACGAAGCTGCAGCAGGTGTGAGCGTTTTTGGCGTGAGCGTGCACGCCGAGATACATCATCATAAGCCCGAAATAGCTGTATTTGTAAAAATCGGGCGCGGCGGCGTATTTTTTAAGCTTTTCGTTAAGCGCGGCTCCTATCTCATCGGGGATTTCTATCTCGTAAAAAGCGCATTCAATCTCTCTGCCCTTAAATTTGGGGTGAAGAAGAGGCTTTTCAAGGATAAATCCTCTTTTGCCGGTAAAGCTGAAAAATTCGCAGTTGAAGCTGCTCGTGCTTATCGATACGTGAGAAAACCGCCAGCCGCCGAGGCGCCTTATGAACAGCGACAGACGGTTGGGATAGTTTGTGAGCAGTATGTAGAGCTTCATATTTCCTCCTGTGGAAATGTGCAGGGTGCGGAAAAATTTATGTTCCGAAGGAACAATTCATGCGCCGCAAGGCGCAATTCATGAACCGAAGGTTCAATTCATGCCGTAAGGCAAATCATGCCCGTAGGGCAATTCATTGCCTTGCCAACTGAACGACCGTCTCTACGTTTCCTGTTTTAGGAAACATATCGACGGGGGCGGCTTTTAACGCTTTGTAGCCGTATTCGGCGAATTTTCCGCAGTCTCTTGCGAGGGTTGCGGGGTCGCACGAAACGTAAACCACTCTTTGAGGCGCGATTTTCGCGACCGTTTCCGTAACGGACGGGGAGCAGCCTTTTCTCGGCGGGTCGAGAATTACCGCCTGAGGCTTTAAGCCTTCTTTTCGGAGCTCTTCGAGCGCTTTTTCAGCGTCGCCGCAAATGAAACGCGCGTTTGAAATTCCGTTTATTTCCGCGTTGATTTTCGCGTCTTCAATAGCTTGAGGCACAATTTCAACGCCGATTATTTCCCGGGCTTTGCCCGCCATTGACAGCCCTATCGTGCCGGTGCCGCAGTAAAGGTCAAGCACGGTTTCGCCGCCCGTAAGGCCCGCGTATTCCGCCGCTTTCGCATAAAGAATTTCGGCGGTGTCGTGATTTACCTGATAAAAAGACTGAGCCGACAGGCGGAATTTAAGCCCGGCGAGAACGTCGGTGATATAATCGTCGCCGTAGAGCAGGCGGTATTCGCCGCCCATAACTACGTTGGTATCTTTTTCGTTTATGCTGAGCATAACGCTCTTTATGCCGGGGCAATCAGACAGAAGCGCCCGGCAGAGTCCGCTTTCATTAGGCAAAGACCTGCCGTTAATGACGGGGCAAACCATTATTTCACCCGTGGCGGCGGCTTTTCTGATGAAAATATGTCTTACAAGCCCTTTGCCACTCTCCTCGTCGTATGCGGAAATTCCGTTTTCCGCCATATAAGCTTTGACGGCTTTGACAATGCCGGCAAATTCGGGCGGCTGCAGCAGGCATTCGGAGCATTCCGTCACCCTGTGGCTGTGATTTGCGTAAAATCCCGTAACCGTTTCGCCGTTTACGCTTCTCACGGGATACTGCGCCTTGTTGCGGTAGCCGTATTCTGCCTTGCCGGGAATTATGCTCTCAAATTCGGGCTCGCAGCCTGCGATTCTCTTAAAGCATTCTTTAACGTGATTTTCTTTGATTTTAAGCTCCTGCTCGTATTTCAGGTGACCGAAAACGCAACCTCCGCACTTGCCGTAAACGGGGCAGGGGCTTTCGGTTCTGTAAGGCGACGGAGTGATGATTTTCTCCGTTTTGGCGTAAGCGTAAGTCTTTTTTACCTTGAGTATTCTCGCGTCGATGAGGTCGCCCTCAGCGGCGCGCGGCACGAATACCGCCATGCCCTCGAGCCTGCCTATTCCGCTGCCGCCGAGGTCACAGCCTTCAATATTAAGTGTTACGATGTCGTTCTTTTTAAGCTCCATTTTACGCTCTCGAAATGTAAAGTGTTGACATTAAAAGCATTGTGATAATCGCGATTATCATCGGAACGTTAAGATAGAATGCCGCCGCTTTTTCGCCCGTTTGAGTGAGAGTTACGGGCTTATTGAGCCTGCGCTTTGTTGAAATAAAGCAGTATCCGATCGCGCAGAGCACGCCCATAACGGCAAGAGAAACCTGAACGGCGTAATAGAAGTTCACGTAGTCCTCGGGGGCAAGGTCCGCCTGAGCGAAAAACGTGACGCATGAGAAAAGATTGTTGAGAAAATGAATGAATACGCTCGTCCATACGGAGCCGGTGGCGCACACGGCGTAGCCCATGCCGAGACCCGCTATGAAAGCGAACGGCAGCTGAATTATGTTGCCGTGAAGCACGGCGAAAACGACCGAGCTTGAAACTATGGCGAATATGTCGCCGTATTTTCTCAGCGGCTGCATAATGCAGCCTCTTATGGCGTATTCCTCGCAAAGCGGAGCGACAAACGCAACGGAGATAACGTAAACCACTCTGCCCCAAATGCTGTCGGGCGCCTCGGTATCGGGCAAAGAGAGCTTAAAGCCGAAAGTGTCAAAAATATTTATCGTAAAAGTTGCGGCGTAGTCGCCTGCAATGCACACTGCCATGCCTGCAAAAACGAGAAGAACGGCAGCCGGCACGCTGTAAGGCTTTTCGAGCGGGGCAATATCCGCCCCGGTCCTCTTGCCGAGATAGGCGCCGCCTATAGCGAAGGGAACGAGCACGCAGACGGTGCTGAGAATGATGTCCACCGAGCTGCCGAACACGCCGTTGTTCGTATAAAGCTCACGAATTGACGGTATGAAAAACGGCAAAGTGACAATTTGCTCGAGTATTACGAAAGCGATTATGCATAATCCGGCTGTTCTGCCTATTACTTTAATCTCTTTCTTTTCACGCTGTTTATCGGCAAAATAGGGATTTGCGCCGTAATAATCAAAATTATTCATATAAAAAGACCGTGCCTTTTAGTAATTTTAAACATTATAGAGGAATTCCGACCGTCTTACAAGTATATAATGTCACAAAAATGTAAAATTTTATTGTATGAAAGCCGAATATGGGATATAATTTACAATCGAGAAGTTACGAGCTAAAGTAAAAGCTTCTCAAAGCAAGAGAAAATTATTCGCATCAGGAGAAAATTATGGCAAAAAAAATTACGGTTCATGAAATGGAAGATATGATCTCCACCCGCCTTTCGCACCTTTACGGCATCACGCCCGCTCAGGCTACCGATCAGCAGTTTTACGAGGTCACCGCAGGCCTTACCCGCGACCTTGTCAGAGATATACGCCGCAAATTCGATAACGAAGGCAAGAAAAACGGCGATAAGAGAGTTTACTACATGAGCATGGAGTTTCTTATGGGCAGAAGCCTTAAGAACACTCTTTACAACCTCAGCCTTACGGATACCGTGGGCAAGGCGCTCAAATCCTTTGACGTTTCGCTTGACAGGCTCTATGAGCTCGAGCCGGACGCAGGCCTCGGCAACGGCGGACTCGGAAGGCTTGCCGCCTGCTATCTTGACGCCATAGCAAACGAAGGTTATCACGGCATAGGCTATTCAATACTTTACGAATACGGCATTTTTCAGCAGAAGCTCGTTGACGGCTGGCAGACCGAAATGCCCGAATTCTGGCTTCCCGGCGGCAGCGTGTGGCTTGTGCCGAGAGAGGAAAAGACGGTTGAAGTTAAATTTGAGGGCAGAGTAGAAGACAGCTGGAGCGACGGCTTCCACTACGTTGAGCTTACCGACTGCAAAACCGTTAAGGCGGTGCCTTACGATATGATGGTGCCTTCAAAGGACGGCAAGGGAGTCGCCGTGCTTCGCCTTTGGAGCGCAAAGGCGGACAGCATCGACATGACCTCCTTTAACGAGGGCAATTACATAAGAGCCATGGAAGAAAAAGCCATGGCGGAGGTAATAAGCAAGGTGCTTTACCCTGCCGACAATCATCCCGAGGGAAAGAGCCTTCGTTTAAGGCAGCAGTATTTCCTCGTGAGCGCTTCGGTTCAGGATATAGTCGCCTGGCACCTTCGCAACTACGGCTCGCTTGACGATCTTGCCGAAAAATGCGCAATTCACATAAACGACACTCATCCTACAATGGCGATCCCCGAGCTTATGAGAATTTTGCTCGACGAATGCGGCTACGGCTGGGACGAGGCTTTTGAAATCGTGCAGAAGGTTTGCGCCTACACTAACCACACCGTTATGTCCGAGGCGCTCGAATGCTGGAGCGAAGAGCTCTTCGCAAGGCTTCTGCCGAGAATTTATCAGATAGTCAAAGAGATTGACAACCGCTTCAGAAAGAAGATTTGGGATTTAACGGGCGACGCCGCGAGAGTGGAGAGAATGGCGATAATTTCGGGCGGAGCCGTCAGAATGGCAAATCTCTGCGTTGCGGTGTGCCACAAGGTAAACGGTGTTTCGGCTCTTCACAGCCAGATTCTTAAAGACTCCACCTTCAATGATTTTTACGCTCTCGAGCCCGATAAATTCACAAACGTAACGAACGGCATCGCTTACCGCCGCTGGCTCTGCCAGGCAAATCCCCGCCTTTCGGGCTTTATCTCCGATTCCATAGGCAAGGGCTTCGTTCACGACGCGGGCGAGCTTTCAAAGCTCAAGGCGCTTGCCGATTCCGGCGACGCGCTTGACGAAATAGGCAAAATCAAGGCTGCCAACAAAAAGGATTTTGCCGATATGATAAGAAAATCGACGGGCGAAAAGCTCGACCCGAATTCGATTTTCGACGTGCAGGTAAAGAGACTTCACGAATATAAGCGCCAGGAGCTCAACGCTCTCAACATCCTCGCGAAATATCTTGAAATCAAAAATAATCCCAACGGCGATTACGTGCCTCACACCTACATTTTCGGCGCGAAAGCCGCCTCGGGCTATTTCGTAGCGAAAAAGATAATCGAATTCATCTGCTACCTCGGCAAGATGATAGACGAAGACCCTCAGGTGAACGACAAGCTCAAGGTGCTCTTTGTTGAGAATTACTGCGTTTCAAAGGCGGAGGCGCTCATGCCCGCCGCCGAAATAAGCGAGCAGATTTCTCTTGCCGGCACCGAAGCGAGCGGCACGGGCAATATGAAGCTTATGATAAACGGAGCCGTCACGCTCGGCACAATGGACGGAGCGAACGTTGAGATTTACGACGCCGTGGGCAAAGACAACATCTTCATTTTCGGCATGAGCACGGACGAAGTAAACAAGCTCAAAAGAGACGGCTATAATCCCAATAATTACTACCTGAGCAACCCCGAAATTCACGAAATGGTCGAATTCATAAACAAGGGCATCTGCGGCAAGCAGTTCGGCGAAATAGGCGGCACGATAATTCATCACGACCCCTATATGGTGCTTGCGGATTTTGCCGATTACAGGCAGGCTCAGAGAGACGTTGAAAAAGCCTGGCTCGACAGCAGGCGCTGGAACAAAATGTCGCTTATGAACATTGCCGGCGCGGGCATTTTCAGCGCCGACAGGTCAATAGACGAATACGCCGAAAACATCTGGGGCCTTAAGAAATGACGGACGAAATGCTGATGTCGCTTGCCCTTGAGCAGGCGAGGCTGTCTTTCCTTGAGGGAGAGGTGCCGGTAGGAGCCGTTGTGTCAAAAAACGGCGAAGTCGTTTCCGTTGGCAGAAACAGGAGAGAGAACGGCAAAAACGCTCTCGCTCACGCGGAGCTCGAAGCGATAGACCTTGCCTGCAAAGCGCTCGGAGGCTGGAGGCTGTGGGAGTGTGATTTGTTCGTTACCCTTGAGCCCTGCCCGATGTGCGCCGGCGCCATAATAAATTCGAGAATAAGGCGGCTCGTTTACGGCGCGGGCGACCCGAAAGCGGGCTCGTGCGGCTCGGTGGTCAATCTGTTTGACCTGCCCTATAACCACAAGCCCGAGGTGATTTCGGGCGTTATGGAGAGCGAATGCTCAGCCATGCTTACAGAATTCTTTTCAAAGCTCAGAAAAAATAAAAGCGGCGACTGATGTCGATTGGAGGTTTTGAAATGCAGCCCGAGTATCATATAGCATTAACAAAAGAAAATGCCGCAAAATACGCGATTTTGCCCGGCGACCCTGCGAGAACCGAGCAGATAGCCGCTTATTTTGACTCTGCGAGCGAGATAGCGTTCAACAGAGAGTTTCGCACGTTCAGAGGCGCTCTTGACGGCGAACCCGTGCTTGCCGTATCAACCGGCATAGGAGGGCCCTCCGCCGCGATTTGCGTTGAAGAGCTTGCCCACATCGGCGTTGACACCTTCATAAGAGTGGGCACCTGCGGAGGAATGCAGCCCGAGGTGCTCCCCGGCGACCTTGTGATAGCGACGGGAGCGATAAGAATGGAGGGCACTTCAAGAGAGCTTATGCCCATTGAATTTCCCGCTGTTCCCGACCTCGACGTGACCAACGCTTTAAAAAACGCCTGCGATGAGCTCGGTTATCCCTCGCATACGGGCATAGTGCAGGCAAAAGACAGCTTTTACGGCCAGCATGACCCGGATTCAATGGGAGTTTCTTACGAGCTTAAAGACAAGTGGAACGCCTGGATAAGAGGCGGATGCCTTGCCTCGGAAATGGAGAGCGCCGCGATATTCGTGCTCGCTTCCCTCAGAGGCCTCAGAGCGGGCGCCGTTTTCCACTGCGTGTGGAACCAGGAGCTTGCGGGCACCGGAATGCCTCAAAGCAGAAACACCGACACCGACGCCGCGGTCAAAGCCTCGGTGCAGGCGCTGAGACTGCTTATCGCAAAAGACAAAAAGTAAAAATAAGCCTAAATTAACGACAGGGCGCGGAATTTTTCCGCGCCCTGTTCTGCTTAAATTGCGTGATATTTCGGTTTTAAATCGCCTTTGCCGTGATATTATTCCGGCTGATTTTCTTCTTCTTTTTTCTTATTGCCGCGCAGGGTGGTGACGGTTGAAAAGGCGGCGGCAGCGGCAACGAAAATCACGATTCCCGATATTATGAGAATTTTCTTTGTGGGAATTTCTTTCTTTTCCTCCGGCTCTTCTGCCGTTTCGTCGGGGGAGGCGGTCGTTTGCACTCCCGGGTCTTCAAAATATTCGTTAACGCCGAGCACGGTTTGCCCGTCTTCGTCAACTCTCAGAGCGTGAAGGCTTGAAGTTGCGAATATCTTAAACGCGTTTTCGCTCTTTCTTATGAGCCCCGCCTTGCCGTTTGCGTTGGCGCAGTACCAATAAAGCCCTCCGCCGTAAACGGAAGCGAAGAAGGTGAGCCTTTCGCCGTAGTACAAAACGTCCGCAGGCTCTTTTTCAAAATCAAAATCGCCGTAGAGCTTTATGGAATCTGCCGAAACGTAGGCGAGAGCGTAGTGGCCGGAGCTTATGCCTATGCTCGAATCGGCGCCTGCCGTTATCCACTGCTTTTTGCCGACGTATTCAACGCAGAGCCAGTATTTTAATTCTTCGCCGCTTTTGGCTTTATAAAAAGCGTCAAGGTTAACTACGCTGCCCGCCGGGATTTTTTCACCCGTTGCGGACGAAAGGTCGTTATTTTCGGCATAAAGAGGCGAATCGGCGCCTATATAGGCAACGTCAAAGACGTAGGGAATAACGTAGCTCACGTCGGCAGTGTTCGTGTCGGTGCTGAAAAGCAGCCAGCCCTCCGTGCCCTCGTAGGTCGTCAGAGCGGCAACCTCCGTTTCGGCAGAGGTAAAGCAGTAGCGGTTGAATTTGAGCCTTGTGCCGACGGGTATGTCTTCGGTCAGGCGCTTGTATTTGCCGTTTTCCTCCGCGTTTATATCCGCAAGATACACTCCTTCGGCAACAACGTCGAGCTGACCTGCGAGATATGACGAGCTGTCCGTTTTATAGCATACGGAATGCTTCTCGGCATAGTCGTAAAGATAGACCCAGCCCTCAACGTCGCCGTATTTTACGTAGCCGTAAGACGGCTGTTCGTCCGTATCGTATCCGATGACGTCAAATTCCGCGCCGTAGGGTATTCTGCCGACGGCGTCGTAAACTACGGACGGGCCTTTGCGGATTATCGCGCCGCTTTTATCTATGACGCTGTAGTTGTATTGCGCCACGGCAGGGTAGGCGTTCGAGACCGAATAAGCGTCCTGCTCCGGGGTAAGATACCTCGCCTCAACGTATCCGGTGCCGAGCTCCGAGCTGACGAATGCGTAGTATCTGTCTTTTGTGTCAAAGCCCGCCGCCGTCATTTCTTCGGGGTCGGTGAGCTCGCTCGAAACGGTCACCTTCGATTTCGGCGGCAGATATTTAAGAACGCATTTAACGTCTTCTTCCTCGCCCTCCAAAATATATATTTCCGTCAGCTCCGTCTGACTTGTGACGCAGCCTACCGAATTTATTTTGTAGCCGAGCTCCTGAGCGAAAGCCGGCAAAGCGCAGGACAAAAGAACGGCGCAAATCAATATAAATGCCGATAATTTTTTCATGCCATCGGCTCTCACCCGAAGCGGAACGCCGCTTTTTTTCGGAAAGAGCCTCTTACCCCCTCGATTTTATTTGCCTGCGAAATATTGCAAAACGGCGTTTGCCGCGCTCGCGGCAACTCCGCTGCCCCATCCCGCGTTTTCCGCTATGACCACCACGGATAGAGGCAGGTCGCTCCTCGATGAAAAGCCTGCGAAAACGCTGTGGCTCGCGGCGTCGTCAAGCTCCGCCGTGCCCGTTTTGCCGCACATAAGAAGCCCGGGAAATCTGCTGTCGCCGTATTTATCCTTAACGTTTGAGCGCATGAGCTCCTTGAGCTGAGAAGCGGTGGTCGGCGGCATCTTTACCATAACCTCCGGCATTCTGCCCATTATTTCGGTGAGAGTGCCGGTTTGCTTTATTCTGTCGGGCGAATATCCCGTGCCGCCGTTTGCTATCGCGTTGATTATCGCGAGAAAATGAGTCGGATTAACGTAGGTCGTGGACTGACCTATGCCCGCCCAGCCGAGCTCCGTTTTGCTCGTTTTTGACGGATTGAATCTGCTCTTTACGAGCGGCACTTCCTTTGCGTAAAGCTGCTTGTTAAAGCCGAGTGAATTTGCCGTGGCGAGCAGCTTGTCGGCTCCGAGCTCTATCGAAATCTGAGCGAAAGCGCAGTTGCAGGATTCGTTCATCGCCTGCCTGAAGTTCACCTTGCCGTGAGTGCCGTTGCAGATAACCGTGCCGTCGCCGGTTTTGTATTCGCCTTTGCATTCAAAGGTTCTTGAATAAATATCGGGAATATTCTCAATAGCGCACGCCGCGGTCACTATTTTCATTATGGAGCCGGGCGTGTAAACTCCCGAGCACGCTTTGTCGAGAAAAACGCCCTCGTATTTTGAGCTTGTTCTTAAGTCTCTCGGCACGTTGTTTACGTCGTAGGCAGGCTTTGAAACCGAAACGAGCAGTTCGCCCGTTTTGTAGTTGCACACTACCACCGTGCCGTTGTAGCTGCCGAGCGCTTCTGCGGCAACTCTGCACGCTTCGGAGTCGATATTGAGCGTTACGTTTCCGCCGGAGCCCGTGGATTTAAGAGTATAAATTCCGTTAAAAATATTATAACCCGATAGAGTGCTTCTGTAAAGATTGTGAGTGCCGGTTGAGATAACTCCGCTCGAGTCGCCGACGATATGAAGCACCGCTTTGCGCACCGCCGCCGACGTTGCGAACACTCTTTTGCCGTTTTCGGAGGTCGCGAGAGTCACACCGTTGCGGTCGTAAATATCGCCCGTGTTGGCAACCGTGCCGGATGAATAAATGTGAAGATTTGCTTTGCTGTTTGCCCACTGAGAGCCGTTCAGCACAAACTCGGCAGCAAGAAAAATAATGCCTGCCATAAATGCGGCGACGAGGGCGTAAAGCACGGCCGCTCTTTTTACCGTTTTTTTCATGAGTTCGTCCTCCTGCGCGCCGCCGAGGACATATCAACGTCGGGACTCGGCAGCTCCGCCGCTCTTATGAACGCCAAAAGACCCCACGAGCAGATTACGCTCGAGCCGCCCCTTGAAACGAACGGCAGAGTCACTCCCGTGAGCGGCAAAAGGTCCGTTATGCCGAAAATGTTGAGCGTCAGCTGAAAAAGGAGCATGCCCGCGGCGGAAACCGAGGCGATAACGTAAAACGAGGATTTCGCTCCTTTCGCGGCTCTTATGGCGTATATGACGATGAATGCGAAAGCAACGCTTACCGCAATGCCGGTAATGAGCCCCATTTCTTCGCATATCATGCCGAAAACGAGGTCGGTTGACGCGGCAAAAATATCTCTGAGCTTGCCCTGACCGAGGCCCAAGCCGAAAAGTCCGCCGGAAGCGGAGTAAATAAGCACCCTCGTTTGCTGATAGCCTATTGTGTCCATATTTTCCCAAACGTGCCTGTAAGCGGCAAAGCGGTTGGCAACGTAAGGCTTGAGGTAAATTATCAGCATCGCTCCCATGAGCGCAACGGAGCAGATTATCACTATTGTGCGTATGTCGCCCGAGCGCATATAAGCGGTTAGGATAAAGGTGAAAAAGAAAATCAGCGCCGTGCCGAAATCCCTCATAATAAAGAGCATGCCTATGCAAACGGCGGAATAAACTATGTATCTTGCGAGATTTACGTTTGAAAGCAGCTTATCGAGCGACACCGCGCCGACAAGCACAAACGCTATTTTGACAAATTCCGACGGCTGAAACGAAAACGAGCCTATCGTTATCCAGTTGAGAGCGCCGTTTGTGGACTGCGCCAAAACGAGATTTACGCCGAGCAGCAAAACGGAGCCCACCGCGGCGGGGTATCTGAGAGCGGAGGCGACCCTTACGTCTTTTATGAGAAGAAGGACGGTAAGAAACACGATAATGCCGAGGCCTATCGCGATAAGCTGCTTTAAAGCGTAATCTTCGCCGATGGTCGCGCATATCGTAAGACCTATGCCGGAGAGGAAGAAGGCTATTGCCTCAAGCTCAAAATAATCGCTGCCGGTAATCAGCACGCCGAATATCATGTAAATCCATTCGACCGCTATGTAGCCGCCGAAAATATAAATCATGGTGTAGCTTATTTCTTCGCTTGACAAGATAACCTGCAAAGCGCAGATAAGCTGAAACACCGTTATCAGCAGCATAACGGTTGACTGCCTGAAACGGTTTTCGGGCTTGACTTTAGCCATTTTTCCGCCTCCTTTCGCATAGAATTTTAAACTGATTTTTTAGAGTATATCACAAAAAAAATAAAAATAACATATAAACGCATTATTTTTAATAAAAATTTTAAAAATAACTTGAAATTGACGGCGCCGTATATTATAATTACTGTAGTATATTGAGGGTATATGCGATTTTTTGAAAGAGGTTATCCTTTATGACAGCAGATTTACATTGCCACACACGGCTTTCAGACAGTTCCATGGGTATTGACGATCTCATTATACTTGCCCAGAAAAAAGGCCTTGAGGCTATTTCCATTGCAGACAGAGATTGTCAGGCCGGCACCGTGCGCGGCAAAATTATCGGGGAACGAAAAGGAGTTACGGTCATTCCCGGCGTTGAGCTTTCGGCTTATGACTCCAAGAGAAACGCTTATGCCGATATTCTTTGCTATTTGGCGGAAAGCCCCGACAGGCTTGAAGGGCTTTGCCACAGAAATATAGAAACCCGCAAAAGAGCGAGCAGGGTGATGACCCTCAAGGTCGCTCAGAAATATCCCATCACTCCCGAGCTTGTCACAAAATGCGCTTCCGGTTCAACGGCGGTTTTTGAGCAGCACATAATGCACGCTCTCATGGAATGCGGAGTGACCGACAGCATTTACGGCGAGCTTTACACCGAGCTTTTTTCTCCCGACAGCAGCGAAAACGTTTTGGTAACGGCAAAGTATCCCGAGCCCGCAGAGGTGCTCGAGGCAATTCACGAGGCGGGAGGCATAGCGGTGCTTTCTCACCCCGGCTCGAGAAACAGCTTTGACCTGCTCGAAGAGCTCATCCCTCTCGGCATTGACGGCGTGGAGGTATGGCACCCTCTCAACACCGAGGCTCAGCAGGAAGAGCTTATCAAAACAGCTTCCGCCAACGGCCTGCTCACGGTCGGCGGCACGGAGTTCAGAGGAATGTATTCAAACCCGGCTCTCACCGTCGGCGACGTGCTGACCCCCGAATCTGCCGTAAAGGCGCTGATGTCTTACAAATCAAAAAAGAAAAAAGCGGCTCGCAAATGAGCGCTTGATTCATAAAACAAAATTCAATTTAAAGTGTGGTGAAAATTCTTGACCGGCGACAGTAGTCACGTTCGATTATGTAATTTCAGAAAATCAAAAAGTGAAAATACGGCGGCCGTTTGGGAATTTTTCACCGTTTTCCGTTAACGGTCGGTTTGCGTTATTGCGTTGCCGAGCGAGTTGATTTATCCTGCCCAAATAGGGCGAGGGTAAGTTTGGCTTTTGCGCCCGGCGGTCGCGCCGCGCTGCCCATATCGTTATTACGCCCCGTATTTTTGCGAAAGGGGCGTTATTTTTTTGGAAAACGAAGTGTTAAGAAACTTAATTGTCAATATGCTCTCCGAGAATAAATATTCCACAATAAAGGATATTCTCAGAGAGATGAACACGGTCGACATTGCTCAGCTTATTTCGGACATAGGCTCGGAAGACCAGGTGAAAATCTTCAGGCTCCTGCCTAAAAATTCCTCGGCAGAGGTTTTTTCCTACCTTGAACCGGACACTCAGGAAACCGTTATCAATTCTATAACAAACGTTGAAATCCGCAACCTCGTTGAGGATATGTTCGTTGACGACGCGGTTGACTTTCTTGAGGAAGTGCCGGCAAACGTGGTGACGAGAGTGCTTGCTCAGACAAGCCGCGAAACGAGAGAAATAATCAACAAGTTTCTGCGTTATCCCGAGGATTCCGCAGGCAGCATAATGACGGTTGAAATGGCGGCGTTTCACTGCGAAATGACGGTTGACGACGCGATAACCGATTTAAGACGCACCGCGCAGGATAAAGAATCCATTGAAACCTGCTACTGCATAGACAATCAGCGCAAGCTCGTCGGCGTTTTGCCCCTGCGCAAGCTGATAGTTGCAAAAAGCGGCACGGTGCTTGAATCCATAATGCTTGACGACGACCGCCTCATTTCGGTCAACACCCTTGACGACCAGGAAACGGTTGCCGAAATAGTGCGCAAATACGACCTGCTTTCGGTGCCCGTTGTCGATAATGAAAACAGGCTTGTCGGCATAATCACCATTGACGATATCGTTGACGTTATTCAGGAAGAGAACACCGAGGACTTTGAAAAGATGGCCTTGCTGCTCCCCTCCGAAGAAAATTACCTTAAAACCGGCGTTTTAAGGCTTTACAGAAACAGAATAGTGTGGCTGCTCATACTCATGATTTCCGCCACGTTCACCGGCATGATAATAGAAAACTTTGAGGATAAGCTCGCTCTCATCGCGGGGCTCACCGCATGCATACCCATGCTTATGGACACGGGCGGAAACTCGGGCAACCAGGTATCCACCCTTATAATCCGCGGACTTGCCCTGGGCAACATCAAAACGAGCGATTACTTCCGTGTGCTGTGGAAAGAAATAAGAGTAGCCGTGCTTTGCGGACTTTCGCTTGCCGTGGTCAACTTCGGGCGAATGTGGATAATGCGCGCCGTTCTCCATTCCGAAACGGCAACGCCCGTATTCTTCGTCGTTTGCCTGTCCATGGTGCTGACGGTCATAATCGCAAAAACAATCGGCTGCACCCTGCCTATACTCGCAAAGCTTTTGCACCTTGACCCCGCCCTTATGGCAGGCCCCATGATAACCACCATAGTCGACGCCGTTTCGCTGCTTATCTATTTCGGCATAGCTACCCTTTTCATTCAGGCAGGCTATCTGATAGCTTAAAGGCAAAATTTGCAAATCGAAAAAAATTTGTTGACAAAGCGTAAAACAGGCGTTAAAATATTCAAAAATCAAATCTCAAACCGTTGAGGCGGAGATAACGGCAATTAAGCCTTCACAGAGAGCCTTGCTAAAGCTGAGAGCCGGGTAAGAAACGATTGTCAAATGGACCGCTGAGGGCGCAGTCAAATGCGCGTGCCTTACGATAGGCAGCGCAGAGTATTCTGCGACGCTGCAGGCACGCGTGAGATGCCGGGGATATGATAGTATCCTGCAAAGCGCACGGGTCACTCCGTGAATCAAGGTGGCACCGCGGATAACATTAAATCAACGCGTTATTCGTCCTTGGCAGATTTTACTGCCGAGGGCGTTTTTGTTTTCGGCAAAGAGAGAGGCGACAGAGATGAAAGTTTTACCCGAGCTTGAACAGGCGCTGAAAATCGCGGAAACGGGGGAGTACGACGTTCTCCCGGTGAGCTGCGAAATTCTTTCGGATTTCACTACCCCGATTGAGGTTATGAAAATCCTTAAAAACGTGTCGGACCATTGCTATATGCTTGAGTCGGCGCAGGCAAACGAAACCTGGGGCAGATACACGTTTCTGGGTTTTGACCCGAAGCTTGAGATAACCTGCATTGACGGCGAAATGAAAATCGGCGGCGAAACGTTCAAAACCGACAATCCCTCGAAGCAATTAAGGGAGATACTTTCCCGCCGCAAGAGCCCGCGCTTTGATTACCTGCCTTCGTTTACGGGAGGCCTCGTAGGCTATTTTTCCTATGATTATCTCACCTACAGCGAGCCTACGGTCAAATGCAGCGTTCGGGATTCCGAGAGCTTTAAAGACGTTGACTTAATGCTTTTTGACAAGGTCATAGTTTTTGACAATCTCAAGCAAAAAATCGTGCTCATTGTCAATATGAAAACCGACGACCCAGAGAGCGAATACAAAAAAGCGGTCGGGGAGCTCGAAAAGCTCGCTTATCTGCTCAGGCACGGAGAAAAGCTTAACGAGCCCGGCGGAAAGCTGCTCGGCGAGGTCACGCCTCTTTTCAGCGAAAAAGAATATTGCGAAATGGTGGAGAAGGCAAAAACGCACATCCGAGAGGGCGATATATTCCAGATAGTGCTTTCAAACCGTTTGAGCGCCCCCTTTGAGGGCAGCCTTTTCAACACCTACAGAATGCTCAGAACGATAAATCCTTCGCCCTATATGTTTTATTTTTCGGGCACTGACGTTGAGGTAGCCGGCGCTTCGCCCGAAACTCTCGTTAAGCTCGAAAACGGAGTGCTCCACACGTTTCCGCTCGCCGGCACAAGGCCGAGAGGCAAAACTCCGCAGGAGGATGAGCGGCTCGAGAAGGAGCTGCTCGCCGACGAAAAGGAGCTTGCCGAGCACAATATGCTCGTGGACCTCGGCAGAAACGATTTGGGCAAGATAAGCAAATTCGGCACCGTAAAGGTCGAGAAGCTGCGCTGCATTGAGAGATTTTCTCACGTTATGCACATCGGCTCCACCGTAAGAGGGGAGATAAGAGAGGATAAAGACGCGCTTGACGCCGTTGAGGCGGTGCTTCCCGCAGGCACTCTTTCCGGAGCGCCGAAAATTATGGCTTGCAAGCTGATAGGCGAGCTTGAAGACAACAAGCGCGGAATTTACGGCGGCGCGATAGGCTACATTGATTTTACCGGTAATATGGACACGTGCATAGCCATACGCATAGCTTACAAGAAAAACGGCAAGGTGTTCGTAAGAAGCGGAGCGGGCATAGTTGCCGATTCCGTGCCGGAAAACGAATATAAGGAATGCCTCAATAAAGCCAAGGCTTCCCTCAGGGCGCTTGAGCTCGCGCAGGAGGATTTATGATATTACTTATTGATAATTACGACAGTTTTTCGTATAATTTATATCAGCTCGTCGGCGAAATGAATCCGGATATTAAGGTCATAAGAAACGACGAATTGACCGTTGAAGAGATAAAAGCTCTTTCACCCGAAAGAGTGATTATTTCTCCCGGCCCCGGCAGACCCGAAGACGCGGGCATAATAATCGAAGCAGCCGCATCGCTCGGCAACAGCGTGCCCGTGCTCGGTGTGTGCCTCGGTCATCAGGCGATTTGCGCGGCGTTCGGCGCCGAAATCACTTACGCAAAAAGGCTTATGCACGGCAAGCAGTCAAGAGTGAAGCTCAATAACGCCTGCCCGCTTTTTGAGGGATGCCCCGAATACACCGACGTTGCGAGGTATCATTCTCTTGCGGTAAACGCCGCCACTTTGCCCGACTGCCTCGAGAGCGCGGCGGTTACGGATGACGGCGAAATAATGGCGGTCATGCACAAGAAATTGCCCGTTTACGGCGTGCAGTTTCACCCCGAATCAATACTCACACCGTGCGGCAAAAAAATGCTTGAAAACTTTTTAACGCGCGACTTCAATAAATAAGGAGAAAAAAATTATGATTAAGGAAGCAATAGTAAAAATAGTCAACAAGCAGGATTTAACTTATGACGAGGCTTATGCCGTGATGAACGAAATTATGAGCGGCGAAACCTCTCCCACTCAAAACGCCGCTTTTCTTTCGGCGCTTTCCACAAAGAGCGCAGGCTCCGAAACCACCGCCGAAATATCGGGCTGCGCCACCGCAATGAGAGACCACGCTCTTAAATTTGAGAGCGATTACGAGCTGTTTGAAATAGTCGGCACGGGCGGCGACAACGCCGGTTCGTTCAATATTTCCACCACGTCCGGCATAGTCGCGGCGTCGGGCGGAGTTAAGGTAGCAAAGCACGGCAACCGCGCGGCTTCTTCGCTCAGCGGCACCGCGGACTGCCTTGAGGCTCTCGGAGTTAACATTCAGCAGAGCCCGGAGAGATGCCGCGAGCTTCTTGACGAAGCGGGCATGTGCTTCTTCTTCGCTCAGAAATATCACACCTCAATGAAATACGTAGGAGCCATCCGCAAGGAGCTCGGCTTCCGCACCGTTTTCAACATTCTCGGGCCTCTCACAAACCCCGGCTCTCCGTCCATGCAGCTGCTCGGCGTTTATGACGAATATCTAATCGACCCGCTCGCGAAGGTGCTTATAAGCCTCGGCGTTAAGAGAGGCATGGTCGTTTACGGGCAGGACAAGCTTGACGAAATATCCATGAGCTCGCCCACCTCCGTTTGCGAAATAAAGGACGGCTGGTTTAAGGATTACGTGGTAACTCCCGAAGATTTCGGCTTTGAAAGATGCTCGAAAGACGAGCTTAAGGGCGGCTCACCCGAAGAGAACGCTCAGATTACGATTGATATTCTCAAGGGCGCCGCGGGAGCGAAGAGAAACGCCGTGCTGATGAACGCGGGCGCGTCGCTCTACATCGCAGGCAAGGCGGGCAGCTTTAAAGACGGCGTTGACCTTGCCGCCGAGCTTATCGATTCGGGCAAGGCTTACGCAACGCTCGAAAAGATGATTGAAGTGAGCAACCGTCCGGAGAACTGAGATGACGATACTTGATACTCTTGCCCGGCACGCCCGCGAGAGAACGCTCGAAAACGAAAAGGCAAGGCCTCTTTCTCTCGTTCGTTCGCTTGCCGAGGATTTGCCGAAGGGCGATTTCGCGTTTGAAAAGGCGCTTGCAAAGCCCGGAATGTCGTTTATATGCGAGTGCAAAAAAGCGTCGCCCTCAAAAGGGCTCATTTCTCCCGATTATCCTTACCTTGAAACCGCTTTGGAATATGAAAAAGCGGGAGCGGACTGCATTTCCGTGCTGACCGAGCCCAAGTGGTTCCTCGGCAGCGACAAGCACCTTGAAGAAATATCGTCGAGCGTTTCCGTTCCCTGCCTTCGCAAGGATTTCACGGTTAATGAATATATGATTTACGAGGCGAAGCTGCTCGGGGCGGGCGCTGTGCTGCTCATTTGCTCAATACTCGGCAAAGAGCAGATAAAGGAATATATCGGCATTTGCGATTATCTCGGGCTTTCGGCTCTCGTTGAAACGCACGACGCCGGCGAAATAAGCGATGCCGCCGAGGCGGGAGCGAGAATTATCGGCGTTAACAACAGGAATTTAAAGGATTTTTCGGTTGACCCGTCAAACAGCGGCAATCTCATTAAATACGTGCCGGACGGCGTGATTTTCGTTTCGGAAAGCGGAGTTAAAAGCGCCGAAGATGTGAAAGCGCTTAAAGACGCGGGCGCCGACGCGGTGCTCGTGGGCGAAACGCTGATGAGAGCGCCCGACAAGGCGGCAAAGCTCAGAGAGCTCAGGGGAGAGATATGACAAAGGTCAAATTTTGCGGGCTTAAAAGCGAAAATGACGTTGCTTACGCAAACGAGTTTTTGCCCGATTACGCGGGTTTCGTTTTTGCTCCGGCAAGCAAAAGATACGTGAGCCCCGAGAAAGCGAAACGCCTTAAAGAAGCGCTTGACGGCAGGATAAGCGCCGTAGGAGTTTTCGTTAACGAAAGCGCGGACAGGGTCGCCGATATGCTGAACGGCGGAATAATAGATATTGCTCAGCTTCACGGCGATGAGGACGAAATATATATTGAAAAGCTGCGCGCTTTTAGCGAAAAGCCGATAATTAAAGCGTTCATAATAAAAAGCGCTGACGATATAAAGCGGGCAAACGCCTGCTCCGCCGATTACGTGCTTCTCGACTCGGGCAGAGGCTCGGGCGAACAGCTTGATTTTTCGCTTCTCAAGGGCATTGAAAGGCCGTTTTTCCTCGCGGGCGGATTAAGCCCCGAAAACGCGGAGACGGTGATAATCACTCTGCGCCCTTACGCGCTTGACGTGAGCTCAGGCATTGAAACCGGCGGCTCAAAGGATAAAGAAAAAATGGCTGCGTTTATGAAAGCGGTCAGAAAGGCAGATGACACATGACTAATCCCAACGGACGCTTTGGCATACACGGCGGTCAGTACATTCCCGAAACGCTGATGAACGCCGTTAACGAATTGGAAGAGGCGTATAATTTTTACAAAGCCGACCCCGAATTTAACAAGGAACTCACCGAGCTTTTTAACGAATATGCCGGCAGACCCTCAAGGCTCTATTATGCCGAAAAAATGACAAAAGACCTCGGCGGCGCTAAAATCTATTTAAAGCGTGAGGATTTAAATCACACGGGCGCCCACAAAATAAACAACGTGCTCGGTCAGGCTCTGCTTGCAAAAAAGATGGGCAAAACGAGGCTCATTGCCGAAACGGGAGCGGGTCAACACGGCGTTGCGACCGCCACCGCGGCGGCTCTCATGGGCATGGAATGCGTCGTTTTTATGGGTGAGGAAGACACCAAGAGGCAGGCTCTGAACGTTTACCGCATGCGCCTTCTCGGCTCGGAGGTGATTCCCGTAACCACCGGCACCGCCACCCTCAAGGACGCCGTTTCGGAAGCCATGCGCGAGTGGACCAAGAGAATAGACGACACTCACTATTGCCTCGGCTCCGTTATGGGCCCTCATCCTTTCCCCACGATAGTGCGCGATTTCCAGTCCGTTATTTCTAAAGAAATCAAAGAGCAGATGCTCCAAAAAGAGGGCAGGCTGCCGGACGCCGTTGTGGCGTGCGTTGGAGGCGGCTCAAACGCGATAGGCAGCTTTTACCATTTCATAGGCGACGAGAGCGTTGCTCTCATAGGCTGCGAAGCGGCAGGCAGGGGAATAGACACCTTTGAAACCGCCGCCACCGTAAATACGGGCAAGCTCGGCATTTTCCACGGCATGAAATCCTATTTCTGCCAGGACGAATACGGCCAGATAGCGCCCGTTTATTCAATATCAGCAGGCCTTGATTACCCGGGCGTAGGGCCCGAGCACGCTCATCTTCACGACATAGGCAGAGCAAAATACGTGCCGATAACCGACGAAGAAGCGGTTTGCGCTTTTGAATATCTCGCAAAAACCGAGGGCATAATTCCCGCCATTGAATCGGCTCACGCTGTCGCTTACGCCATGAAAGCGGCGCCCGAAATGGAGAAAGACAAGATAATGGTCGTCACCGTTTCCGGCAGAGGCGACAAAGACTGCGCCGCCATTGCCCGCTACAGAGGGGAGGATATAAATGAATAAAATAAGCGAAGCTTTCAAAAACGGCAAAGCTTTCGTAGCTTTTATTACCTGCGGAGACCCCGACCTCGAAACTACCAAAGAGGCTGTTAAAGCCGCCGCCGAAAACGGAGCGGACGTAATCGAGCTCGGAATACCTTTTTCCGACCCGACAGCCGAGGGCCCGATAATTCAGGGCGCAAATTTAAGAGCGCTCAAGGGCGGAGTTACGACCGACAAGGTTTTTGACCTTGTTACGGAAATCCGCCGCGAGGTGAAAATTCCTCTGCTGTTTATGACCTACGCCAACGTTGTGTTTTCATACGGCTCCGAGCGTTTCATTTCAAGATGCGCCGACGTCGGCATAAACGGGCTTATTCTGCCCGATATTCCTTATGAAGAAAAAGATGAGTTTGCGCCGATTTGCAAAAAATACGGCATAAGCCTCATTTCTCTCATAGCTCCCACCTCCGACAACAGAATAGCCATGATAGCGAAAGAGGCGGAAGGATTTATTTACGTCGTTTCGAGCCTCGGCGTTACCGGCACGAGGAGCGAGATAACCTGCGACCTTACCGACACCGTAAGGCTCATCAGAGAAAACAGCGACGCGCCCTGCGCCATAGGCTTCGGCATATCAAACCCCGAGCAGGCAAAAAAGATGGCGGCAATGTCGGACGGAGCGATAGTGGGCTCCGCGATAATCAAGCTGCTTGAAAAATACGGCAAGGATGCTCCGCCGTATATAGGGGAGTTTGTACGTACTATGAAAGATGCTATCATTGGACTTCCGTATTAAGCGAAGAACAAAACGAAAAAGTTATGGATAAACATAGCAGAGCGTGGATTTTGAAATCTACGCTCTGCTTTTTGTGAAACGAAAACCACGCGATAGTCGCGTGGTTCAAAAAAGGTTATACCGATGAAAAGAACCTCCGAAGAGTGTATAATAGGAAATGACCTGC